>JAFGIP010000078.1 GCA_016929525.1 Bacteroidales bacterium | reverse complement strand
TTTGTGAGATACTTTGAGCTTCGTGGTTTAATATTTTTACCACAAAGGACGCGAAGGATGTCTCGAAGTAACACAAAGGGAATGGCTGATCAAAAAGGCCCGAATGAAGGTTTTTATTATTCGTTATTGTAATATTAAAGAATGGAATAATGGGAGCAGATTCTCTTTACAGTATCCCATTATTCCAATTTTCCAGATAATTTTTCTATTACATATCTAAAGTTATTATATCAGTAATAGTCTTCTTTAAGAATTATATGACTGAAGAAGATCTGCTTTCAGATCTTCAATATGTTCAATTCCTACTGATATTCTAAGCTGACCAGGCTCAACCCCTGTTGATTTCTGTTCTTCAAGCGTAAGCTGCTCATGGGTAGTTGAGCTCGGATGGATGATCAGCGTTTTCAGATCGCCAACATTGGCAAGGTGACTTATTAGCTTAACATTATTAACGATCTTATCGGCAACATCCTTACCTCCTTTTACCTTAAAAGTCAGCACACCGCCAAAGCCTCGCTTCAGATATTTCTTTGCCAAGGTATAATATGGGCTGTCTGACAAACCAGGATAATTAACCTCTTCCACCCAGTCGAGGTTTTGCAGCCATTTTGCAAAGTTCAATGCATTCTCGGTAATTCTGTCTAAACGCAATGATAGTGTTTCAAGTCCCTGCAATAAAAGAAATGCGTTAAAAGGGCTAAGTGCGTTTCCATAGTCACGCAATCCTTCAACTCTGGCCCTGATTATAAATGCAATATTACCGAATGGTCCGCCGGCACCAAAGACATCCCAGAATTTCAGTCCGTGATAACCTTCAGAGGGTTCAGTGAACTGCGGGAATTTGCCGTTTGCCCAGTTAAAATTCCCGGCATCGACAATAACACCGCCAATACTGGTGCCATGTCCACCGATCCATTTAGTTGCAGATTCAACAACAATATTGGCACCATGTTCTATCGGACGGAACAAATATCCGGCAGCTCCGAAGGTGTTGTCAACAATCAGTGGTATATTGTTCTTTAAGGCAACTTGCGCTATGGCTTCAAAATCGGGGATATTGAATTTTGGATTACCAATTGTTTCCAGATAAATTGCTTTGGTATTATTGTCAATCAGTTTTTCGAAATCTTCAGGATCGTCGCCATCGACAAATTTTACATGTATGCCCAGTCTCTTAAACTGTACTTTAAACTGGTTATAGGTGCCTCCGTACAGATACGATGTCGAAATAAAATTATCACCTGCCTCCAGAATGTTTGTCAGTGCGAGAAATTGTGCCGACTGTCCCGATGATGTTGCCAGAGCAGCGATACCACCTTCCAGGGCTGCGATACGCTTTTCAAATACATCGGTAGTGGGGTTCATTATGCGGGTATAGATATTTCCGAATTCTTTTAATCCGAAAAGATTTGCAGCATGCTCCGAGCTGTTGAAAAGATAAGATGTTGTCTGGTAAATGGGCACTGCCCTTGCATTTGTTGCATCAACCTCATGTCCTGCGTGGAGCTGTAAGGTTTCAAAACGATAGTTTTCTGCCATTGTGATATAGATTTAGAGTTAATAAATAAACCTGGTAAATAAGAAAAATGTGAAATAAAATAAGCCGGTAAGATGCTTAAGACATGCAACAGCAATACATACACATCTTATTTCCCGTGGAAGGAATGTGATTGGATTTTACTGATATGTATGCTATTGCAAAACTCATTTTGTGTAAATTGAGACTACAAAGAAAAACATTCTTTTCCAGTTGTACAATAACAGGAAGTAAAAAATATTAAAAGATTCATTAATACTTTTTTATAAATCATATTTTAGTATTCAAAACCATTGGTAAACATACAACAGGAAATTCAGGTGCATATTCAGAAGATACTCATGAGGAATGGTTGCTAATTGTTGACTGCGATATTACTATTTATAGAGATGATTTTTCTCCCGCTTTAACAGGTGACTGGGGAGGTGTAGATAGGTTTTATTGTATTAGCCCCCTAAATAGCTGGACAAGAAACTTAAAACAGATTAGTAGATTGTTCAACTTAAATTAAATTAGGGTTATGAAAAAGAAACGAGTCTTTACCGCGGAACAAAAAATGGAAGTTTTGCGAGAAGCCGATTAGAATGTCATCAAAACCTTTCATAGAGTTTTCAATTTTTTTATCTGAGAATGTACCGAAGGTAAATTCTTCAAGTAATGCAAGGTCAAGAACATCTTTTGAGATATCCACACCGATAAAAGCTCTTTATTTAATAAGTTTGTTCAAAATATTTCTATTTTTTTAACCGGATTTAGTTGCCAGGCTAGTACCTTTAATAAGTCTTATTTAATATTCTAAATGACTCTTGCAACCTTAAGGGAACTAAGGACTTATTCACAGAATGATTCTAGTAATCATGACTTTGTATAGTTCACCAAAGTTCTCTCCGGTTTTGGGTTATTAACTGGTTTCAAAGTTATTAACTCCCCTTGGAACCCCCCTATTCAACATCATTATTATCTTTAATAAATTAAAATAACTAAATTTTAATCTAAAGGCTCTTTGTGGTTAATTTAAAAATAAAAAGATGGTTGGATTTATTAAAAAACCCCGACCTACAGGTCGGGGCTATTACATGACAAATATTTATTATTAATATACTACAATCCTGTCAAGGTATGAATAATCACCCGAATTAACCTTGATAAGGTATATGCCGGGTGAGAATCTATCCATATTTACATTGAGTTTTGCTGATGATCTGCTCAGCTTATATGTTTCATCAATGACTGTTCTGCCGGTTATTGAAATAATCTGTAAAGTATAGCCTGGTGAACTCATGTTTTTCAGATCAACAGTGAATTGTCCCGGGTTTGGATTTGGATATACTTCAATAACAGGTTCGTGATTTATGTATTGCTGCACTCTGACACAGGGTTCAAATTCAACTGTCACAATATCGGTAAATTCACAGCGAGTTGCCGAATCGGTCACTGTAACATAATAATATCCAACTTCTTCTGCAATGATTTGCTGTGTGGTTTCTTCGGTCGACCAAAGATATTCGTCCCACCCTTCACCGGCATTTATTGCAGGTCCTCCGCAATCCGGATATATAATATTGGCAATATGATATTCAGGAAACGTGTCGCACGGACTTGCCAGCTCTAATCCGTCAAGATAAAGTACTGTACCGGGTTCTCCGTTACCTTCCTCGTCAAACGTGATATTAGAAGTAAAGACAAATATTGTGATTCCTGTTATTACAGTTTCTGCCGGATAATCAAAAGGAATTTGAAACTCTGTATAAACTTCAGATTCGGTAAGAAATACTGAATAATTGTATTCGCTTTCTTCTTCATCTGTCAGCAAAGTCCAAATCAATGCCGTATCATTCAAAACAGGGTCGAACTTATAATACCCGGTTAAATTCATTGGGTTAAAGTTGATTTCGAATCTTGGCATCTGATCATCAATAATATCATTTATATCCATATACGGAAGGACAAAACCAATAATTCTGTTTTCAAGTCCTTCTTCAGCAGGCATTGAAACATTCACCGATTCCAGTCTCAATGCATAGTCCCCCTGAATGGCATCTTCAGTCTGGGTTGCTGAAATATCGCCCCCGAACAATGTTGCGAATAAATTTCCCGTAGTCCACGACTGTGGATCTTCAAAGCTGAAATTCTCCCAGTATTCAAAGTCGCTGTTAGGGATCGTATCATCTGTGCCATAGAAACCCAGTGAATCGACCATCATCCATCCGCCAGGCAACGGTTTATCCGGATGTGAACATGCGAATGCTATCAGGGCTGTATCCGGCGTTTCACCCATATCCGCCAGTCCATAACTTTTTCTCTTGTATTCTGTTGATTCACCAAAAATTGAAATCCAGTTTTCTCCAATTACTACTCCGTCATTTTTAAACATAACCAAAATAAGAGCGGTATCATTCTCTGCAACACTATACTTCAGATGAATAATGAAAGAATCGGGTGCGGCAGTAACCGGAAAACCACCTGTAAATTCGAGGTTTTCAACACCTTCACCAGATACCTGGCCATTTGAAAAGGCATATCCGAATAATGTATCTTCTTCAGTTATTATGGTCTCAAGTCGAAGGGCATAATTACCGTTAAAGCTGTCTTCGCTTTTAATAGCGGTACTGCCAACGGAATATGATTGCATATTACCGGTATTCCATAAAACAGGTTGTTCAAACAGATCAATTTGTTCCCAAATTTCAAAACCCCCATTCGGAAGGTTTTGACCAACAACTGCCGATGCAAAGATCAGAAGCGAAAACCCAAGTATTAGTATTGTTTTATTCATATTACATGTTTTTCATTCTTAATAAATTTACTAATTATTTCAATCATAGTAAAATTGTCAAGGTGTATTGATTTTTTTTATGTTGCTTTTAATATCCTGATTTAACTCACTGAGAAAGAATATGTATAAAATATTCTGGGTTCTTTAAGAAAAAAATATTATCTATGCATCAGCATTTGGTTGACCGCCATTTTTTCATATAAATCTACCGATACATACTACTATTAATTGGGTGTGCATAAAACAAGTTGGTATTTATGTCAAAAATAACAATATTGTTTTACAATTTGATAGCAGATTCCTTTCAGACAGGTTTAAAAAAACCTGTTTCTGAATCAGTTTATTATAAAAACTAAGCATATGGCAAAAGTAAGAGGAGCTATTGTTGTAGATGTTGAACGTTGTAAGGGTTGTGAAATATGTATTGATTCGTGTCCCACAAGTGTTATTCGTATGTCTCCGACGGTTAATAACAAAGGGTACAGATATGCATACATGGAGAATCCGGAAAACTGCACTGGTTGCTCAAACTGTGCAATTGTTTGCCCCGATGGGGTAATTACTGTTTATCGAAAAAAAATTGAAGTAGAAATATAAATCTTTCTTATGGGAGAATTAAGATTAATGAAAGGCAATGAAGCCATTGCCGAAGCAGCAATAAGAGCGGGGGCTGACGCTTATTTCGGATATCCCATTACTCCGCAGTCGGAAATAATGGAATATCTTGCGTCGCAGGAAACGCATAAGCGTACCGGTATGGTTTTGTTACAGGCCGAAAGTGAGATTGCTGCGATTAATATGGTTTATGGTGCTGCAAGTACCGGTAAGAAAGCTATAACATCTTCCTCAAGTCCTGGAATAAGTCTTAAGATGGAAGGTCTCTCATATATGGCCGGTTCGGAACTGCCATGTGTGGTTGTTAATGTAGTGCGCGGGGGTCCCGGCCTGGGTACTATCCAACCTTCGCAGGCCGATTATTTCCAGGCAACAAAAGGGGGCGGGCATGGAGATTACCACCTTATTGTACTGGCACCTTCGTCTGTGCAGGAAATGTCTGATTTTGTCAAACTGGGTTTCGAGCTGGCTTTTAAATACCGTAATCCGGTGATGATACTTTCCGACGGAGTAATTGGTCAGATGATGGAAAAAGTTGAGCTTTTCGATCCGATACCCAGAGTTACAGAGTTTGATCAATCGTGGGTAGCAACAGGTAAGACTCCTGACAGGGAGAGGAACATAGTTACTTCACTGGATCTTGACCCCCATAAAATGGAACAACATAACAGAGACATCATGGCCAAGTATGAGAGGATGAAAAAAGAAGATGTAAGATATGAAGAAGTTGATTGCGATGACATTGATTACCTTTTTGTTGCCTATGGTTCATCTGCCAGGATATGTCAGAAGGCAATAAAGCTTGCACGTGAGGAAGGTATCAGGGTTGGTCTGATTCGCCCTATTACTTTATTTCCGTTTCCGACTAAAGAAATTGCACATTTGGGCGACAGGGTAAAAGGTATTCTTTCGGTTGAACTGAATACAGGCCAGATGGTTGAAGATGTGAGACTGGCAATTAACGGGAAAGTGCAGGTTGAACATTACGGACGAGTTGGTGGTGTAATTCATTCCCCGATAGAATTGCTTGAAGCACTAAAAAAAACATTCATTACTAAGTAGTATGAAAACAACAGATAATTTAAATATGAGTACTGAAGATCTGATAAGGGAAGAAAACCTGGTGTACAAAAAGACTGAATGCATGACTGATGCGGTATTGTCGTTTTGTCCGGGATGCGGGCACGGTGTTATTCACAGGCTTACCATGGAAGTAGTTGAAGAAATGGGTATACAGTCTGACACCATTGGCATTGCTTCTGTAGGTTGTTCAGTCCTGGCTTATGATTTCATGAATGTAGACATGACAGGTGCAGCACATGGCAGGGCTCCTGCTGTTGCAACCGGAATAAAACGATGCTGGCCCGATAAGTTTGTATTCACATACCAGGGTGATGGAGATCTGGCAGCTATTGGTACTGCGGAAACAATTCACGCATGTAACAGGGGTGAAAATATTACAATTATTTTCGTGAATAACGGCATTTATGGAATGACGGGCGGCCAGATGGCACCCACAACACTGGAAGGAATGAAATCCTCAACAACACCATATGGACGTGATATAAGTTTAATGGGAAATCCGATTAAAATTACCGAATTGGTATCGCAGCTGCCGGGCACATATTATGTAACACGACAGGCTGTTCACACTCCTTCAGCTGTGAGGAAGGCTAAAAAGGCAATTCGAACTGCATTTGAATCACAGAAACTAAAAAAGGGTTTGTCGTTAATTGAATTTGTATCGAATTGTAATTCCGGTTGGAAGATGACACCGGTTGAAGCAAATAAGTGGATGGAAGAACATATGTTCCCTTTCTATCCGCTGGGCGATATTAAAGTAGAAGGAAAACTTATAAAATAAGTACAATCTATAACTATGAATGAAGAAATAATTATTGCAGGATTCGGCGGTCAGGGTGTATTATCTATGGGTAAGATCCTTGCTTATTCCGGAATAATGCAAAAAATGGAAGTAAGCTGGATGCCATCATACGGACCTGAAATGCGCGGTGGTACCGCTAATGTAACTGTAATTCTAAGTGATGAACGGATCAGCTCACCCATTGTTAATCAGTATGACACAGCCATTATTCTTAACCAGCAGTCAATGGATAAATTTGAACCAACTATAAAACCCGGTGGATTGCTGTTATACGATAATAATGGGATATCGAGGCATCCGGAGCGGACTGATATTACAGTCTGTCAGATAGAGGCGACCAAAGAAGCCGCAAAAATGGGATCCTCCCGTACGTTTAATATGGTTGTTTTAGGTGCTTATATTAAATTAAAACCACTGGTTAAACTTGAGAACGTAATTACAGGACTTGAAAAATCACTTCCCGAGCGGCATCATCATCTTATTCCACTTAATGTTGATAGTATTAAACGTGGGATGGAATTAGTAGCCACTCAAAATTAGTAATGGTATAATCTGTTAATCAATAATTTATAATATCAATTCTTTTCAAGGGTGACATTCGTTACCCTTTTTTGGTGTTTGTAATTTCCTTTCGAAGATGATACAAATCCTGATTGCCCTGTAAGGCTTCTCATCGGTATTTTTTCAACACGATTCGGCGCTTTGCGTAACATTATACAGAATCCATAACTTCCGAAAAATGAATGCAAAAGCAGTAATAATAGCAATACTACTACTAACGACAACAATTAGTTTTGCAAAGAAAAATGCTGTTATTGTTCAGGATACTTATTACGGCGTAGGTTTATCGCAGGTTAACAATGGTTCAGGACACGGTATTGGTTATACGATCAATGCAAACTTGGCCAAAGGAAGAAAATTACTTGAGGTTGGCCTTATTTATAGTGAAAGAGAATCGAAGATATCAGGAGGGGATATCAAATACCGCATTATGCTGGGTAACATATACAGATTGAAGGACCAGGATAAATTATATACTCCGTATTTACAATATAATCTGATGTATCAGAAAGGTTTGTCGGTTTCTTCGGAAGTTGTTTATCTTGGCGGTGAGGAATATGAGGTTCCTTCTGATCCGGGAACAGTTGCCACAATGGGCCATTACCTGGCGTATGGTAATAAAATCAGACTTTTCGGAAGGTCATACTTAGATGCTTCGGTTGGACTGGGATATTACATTGGTTCAGTTGATAAAGCAGACGGACCTGATACATGGGGTGTTCACAGTACTAACGGTGGTTTGACATATTCATTTAAAGTAGGATTTGGTTATACATTCAATTGAAGTTTCAGAGGTTGAGGGATTCGTGAGATTAAACTGAGAAAGCCTCCTTTTTGGAGGCTTTTTTCTTTTAGTACTTCAGCATTATTTGTATAGATTTAGTCTTTCAATGAATTCGCTCACTTTGACCGGCAGAAAATAACGGATGTCCTTATTTTCTTTTATCGCTTTCCTGATAAAACTAGAAGAAATTTCAATCTGTGGGGCGTTATCCAATAATGTTATATTTTCATGTCGAAGAACTTCTTCAGTATTGCTAAGTCTGCGTGGGTATATGTACCTGTGATATTGCCGTATAATTTGGTCATTGTTTTTCCATTTGTGAAAGCTGTTCAAGCCATCGGCCCCCATGAGCAGGATAAAATTATTTTTTGGATGCTTTTCTGAAAGATATGTCAACGTATCAATGGTATATGACGGTTTGGGCATTCTGAATTCAATATCACTGGCTGTGAACCTTTCATCATGATCGATAGCCAATTCTACCATTTCAAGACGCAGCTGATCACTGATAAGGGACTTTTTATTTTTAAGTGGATTATGTGGACTTACAATAAACCATAGTTGATCAATATTCGTAAATTCAACGAAATAATTGGCCAGTGCCATGTGACCAATATGCACCGGATTAAACGAACCGAAGAAAAGTCCTACATTCATTAGCAGTGATATTTTATGGGTAAACTACTGTTCCAGGAATTTACCAATCAGTTCTTCAGTTGCTGCAATTGCATCTTCCAAAGTTTCGTTTACAACAACATGGTCAAACCTGCGGGCATAGTTTAACTCCATTTTTGCTTTCCTGATCCTCTTTTTAATATTTTCAGGGCTTTCGGTATTTCTTGAAATAAGCCTATCTTCCAAAACGTCCAGCGATGGTGGCTTGATAAAAACCGATAAGGCCCGCTCATTATATTTTCTTTTTATGCTAATACCACCCATTACATCTACATCAAACATTACATTTTTTCCCTGGCTTAACAGTCTTTCTACTTCTACCTTTAATGTTCCGTAATAAAGATTTGGATATACCTCTTCCCATTCGAGGAATTCATTTTCTTCAATCTTTGTTTTAAATTCATCGATACTTAGAAAGTAATAGTCCTCTCCGTCTATCTCTGAATTTCTTTTTTTCCTGCTGCATACCGATACTGAAAAAGCCAGATTGAAATTCTTTTTTTTAAGTAAATGCTTTGCTAATGTTGATTTCCCGGCTCCCGAAGGACCCGATAATATAACCAGTTTCCCCGTCATGTATATAGTTCTTTATAAAACGTTCATTAATTGTTCTTTAATTTTTTCAAGCTCATCCTTCATTTGTACAACTATTCGCTGAATTTCAGAATGATTGGCTTTTGATCCTATTGTGTTTATTTCTCTTCCCATTTCCTGTGAAATAAAACCGAGTTTTTTCCCAACAGGTTTATTCATATCCATTACTTCGTTGAAAAAGTCGCAATGATTTTTTAATCTGACTTTCTCTTCAGTAATATCTATTTTCTCAAGATAATAAATAAGTTCCTGTTCAAAACGATTTTCATCAATTTTATCTATATCAACTGATTCCTTAAGGTTGATATACAATCTTTCCCTTATCAGTTTAATTCTTTCTGATTCATGCGGGGCAATACTTTCAAGAAGGGAAAGTATATTGCTGACCCGCTCAGAGATATCTTTCTGAAGAGCTTTCCCTTCCTGTGTTCTGAATTTGGCGGCAGCATCAATAGCCTCTCTTATTTTATTTTCAACCGCCTGCCATTCTTTCTCGTCAAGTTCTTCTTTCTCGGTTTTAAGTGTATCGGGAAATCGCAAGATGGTTTGTAATAGAGGTTCTTCGATATTGTAATTAATTTCTTTGCGTAAATTTTCCAGTTCATAAAAATATGCCTTAACCAGAGGTACATTTATCTTTGCGGAAGTTTCATTTCCGTTATCCTCATATGTTATACATAATTCAATTTTCCCACGTTTCAATTCCTGTGAAATTATATTACGTATTGCTATTTCCTTTTCCTTATAAAAACCCGGGATACGTGTATATAGATCTAATTGTTTGCTGTTTAGCGATTTAATCTCGATAGTAATGCTTTTATTATTAATATCGCAGATTGTTTTACCATATCCTGTCATTGATTGCATCATATTGCTAAAATTGAAATATAACTTAAGATAATAAATATTATAAAAACGTTACGGATCAATTATAAAGATTTTGATCTGTGTATTTTACTATTACTTTTTTTCTCCAGTTTCCGGTTAGATAGTAAATAAATGAGAAAATCGCTCCTGTTAGCCAACCGATTGGTATTGCCCACCAAATTCCTACTTCCTGCAGTGTGCCCGAAAACAGTTCAGGCAGGTTGATGTTAAGACCATTATTGTGAAGATACTCATTGAAATTACCTGATAAAACAGCTGCCAGAGGCACCCGGATAATCCAGAGTGAGAACAGCGTAATAAACATAGGTACTATTGTATCGCCGGCTCCGCGGAGTACTCCGTTAAGTGAGAACATAGTACTGAAAATAATATAGCACGAACTTACAATGACAAGGTATTTCATGCCTATGGAAATAACATTGGCATCGTTGGTAAAGAGGCCCATGAGCTGACTTTTAAAACTAAGTATTAAAACTGTGAGAAGAATACTTATGAATGAAGACATACCAAGTGTTGCCAACAAACCGGAGCGGACCCTGTTCGGTTTATTAGCGCCCATATTTTGTCCTACGAAAGTTGACAGAGCCTGTCCGAAATTCATTGCAGGAAGCATGGCCAGATTATCAATTCTGCCGGCAACTGTATATGCAGCAATAACATTGGTTCCAAACCCGTTCACTATCCTGAAAAGTGCAAGCATTCCCAATGAAACAAAAGTATGTTGCAAACCGGAAGGAACTCCTATTCTGAAGCTTTTCCAGAATATTCCCCAGTCAAAAACCAGTTGATTTAATCTTAACCTTACCAGTTTATGCGTTCTGTTCAGATATAAAATAGCTGCTAGAAATGCTCCGCCATGTGCAATTACTGTTGCAAGTGCAGCACCTTGTGTTCCCATTCCGAAATATTTAATAAATATGATATCAAGTGCTATGTTCAATATTGAAGCAATTATCAGAAAAACAAGTGGTGTGACAGAATCACCCAGACCACGCAGGATTGCACTTGTCCCGTTAAAACCGAAAAACAATACTGTACCAAATAAGATTGTATTCAGATAGGTAGTAGCATCAGGTATGACTTCTTCCGGTAAATCAGTCATCCTGAAGATCTCTTCACTGAAAGTAATACCAATAGTTGAAATTAAGATCGAGGCAAAGAATATAAATATGTAAAGTGTATCAATTGTTCTTACCACACTTTTGTAATCTTTGGCGCCAAAATACTGTGATATTACAATTGTTCCACCGGAGGCAATGCCGATAACGAAAGAAATAAGTGTAAAGATTATGGGAAATGATGCACCCACAGCAGCAAGTGCTTCAACACCAACGAGCTTGCCTACGATAATGCTGTCAACGATATTATATGCCTGCTGAAATATATTGCCCAGAAGCATAGGTGCTGCGAACTTCAGAATATTTCCTCCTATATGACCCTGCGTCAAATCCTTCATCGTCCAAAAAACAGCAAATGTGGTTATTTTGTTGTAGTCTGCAAAATTTCTTAAGGTGATATTTTTTAAGATTTCGTACATTACTAACTTTCTCAGAAACAATACTTGATCATTCAGGATAAAAAATGAAAGTGAAGAGATTTTATGGTATTGTATAATTTCAGTTATGTTCTTACCTTAATAACCCTTAAAAATTAATCACTTTGAAAGGTAAAAGATTTCAATTCTGTTTGGTATTTTTATGTTATATGGGCTTTGTTTACCCACAACAATCAAATGTTAATCTCGACTGGGCACCACATAAAAATATCCGAAATCTGGTGCCATATATGGCTTCTATTAATTCTCCCGAAGTTGATGATAACCGGATGATTACATTCCGGGTTAATGCTCCGGATGTTAAAGAAGTAATGCTTGGTGGGACGATCCTTACTCAGCTTAGAAAAGAAAATCCTGTACCTTTTAAAAAAGATTCGGTCGGAAACTGGTTACTGAAAGTAGGCCCTTTACCACGTGATATTTATTTTTATAATTTCATAATTGACGGATTAAAAACTATCGATCCAAATAATACCTATACCGGATTTGCAAATCAGCCGGGCTTTAGTATCGTGGTTGTTCATGGAGGCGGACCGTCGTTCTATGATGCAAAGAATGTCCCCCACGGTAATATAATCAGGCATATATATCATTCCGATGTTTTGAACGGTGAAAGAGAGATGTACGTCTACACACCACCAATGTACGATGAGGGTAAGGAATATCCGGTTTTATATCTGTTAGGTGGCTCGGGAGAGCTGGCATCTTCGTGGACTTTTATGGGAAAGATAAATTTTATTGCGGATAATTTGATTGCAGAAAATAAAGCTAAACCAATGATCATTGTAATGCCCAACAACCAGGTTGTGCATAGGAGGGCGGAGGATCATCTTGAAAAGAATTTTGACTTGCTTGAAAAGGAACTAAGACATCACATTATTCCTATCATAGAAAGTACATATAGTGTGTCGACCAGCAGACATAACAGGGCTATTGCCGGACTTTCGATGGGAGGAAGGCAGGCACAGGTCACAGGATTCAATTGCATTGATTTATTTGCCTCTTTTGGATTACTGAGTTCTGCAGCACCTCTTAACAGTAATCCGATATTTTTTAAAGATCCGGAAATTAATAGTAAAATTGATTTTCTGTTCTTAGGGGCCGGAGCGTTTGAAACGGATGAAACCAGCAGACATAAGTTACTTCATGACCAGCTTACAGAGCTGAACATCAAACATGAATATTATATAGGAGGTAATGGAGGACATGACTTTATTACATGGAGACACCTTATGTATTACCATTTTCTGCCGGCACTGTGGAAAATTAAATAATAGAATCATAAACCTATTTCTATGAAAAAACACTTTTTAAAAAAACAACAAGAATATTAGTAGTCCTGATCATTCTGGTTGCTGTGTCTTGTGTAGTCAGAGAGTCTGATCAAGCGTCAGGTAAAAAGAAACTTAATGAATATACCTTGGAAAAGGATGTCGAGTGGGCAACACCGGAAGGATTCAGCCTTACCATGGATATTTATACACCGGATGCAGGCAAAAATAATTATCCTGTTTTTATTATTTATCACGGAGGGGGATGGCTAATTAATGATAAATCGATAATGAACGAAATGTCGAAGTACATTGTTGAACATGCCGATTATGTTGTTTGCAATGTGAACTACAGGCTGCTGATCGATAATGACAATACCATTACTATGAACCAGATTGTTGAAGATGCTTTTGGTGCATTACTCTGGATAAAAGAAAATATTTCGAAATACAAAGGAGATCCGGGCAGGATTGCCGTATCTGGCGACAGTGCTGGCGGACATCTGGCTGCCATGATCGTTAATTGTGGTAATAAATTAAGTTCTGCCGGTTTCGATAGTATTCCTCTTGGTTTTAATCCTACTTATCTGCCGGAAGGAATGACAGCCGAAGAGGTCGCAGAAAAGGAAGGACTTGCAGTACAGGCTGCAGCACTTAATTATCCTGGCACTGATATATATCAAACCTGTCTTGGTAATTTTGAGACAAATGAGAATTTTTTTTGGCAGTTCAGCAGAACACAGGCCAGAGGAATATTTGGAGATAAAATTAATGCTAAAGATAATCCCGAGTATTACAAAGCATGCTCTCCGATCTACACAATTCCTTCTGCAGAAGAAAGGTCGTTACCCCCTCAGCTTTGCAGCGTTGGGACAGAAGATAACCTGACAACTCCTGTGCTGATTACAGAATATGCAGAAGCACTTAAGAACGCAGGGCATGAAGTTGAATACTGGGAACATGAAGGCAGACCACATGCTTATCTTGACTCGGGTTCAAACGAGTACTTAGGGACAAGTTTTAAAAAAGATGCACCAATAGCCATTGACAGAATTATTGAATTTTTAGATAAAGTATTCTGATATGAATGACTGTATCCAGAGTTCATGACCATAATAGTAGTCTTTGGAGTTGGTTAAAAACGGATTTGAGTTGTATTAAATATTAAATTTGGCAGTTTAAATTATTAATTTGAGATTGTATGATCATTTGTTAGTCTGATTCAGTAATACACTATGAATATTCACGATACCTCCAAAACAAAAATCATCGCTACCATTGGTCCCGCAAGCTCATCGGAAGATCGATTAAAAGAGCTTATACGTTCCGGAATTGATATTTGCAGGTTGAATTTTTCTCATGGTGATCATAGTATACACAGAGATGTTATTCATCGGATCAGAAAGATTAATAATGATTTAAATACACATGTTGCACTACTTGCTGACCTTCAGGGGCCCAAGATTCGCATTGGCGAGATGGAAGAAGAAGGTGTAATGGTAAAGGATGGTGAGCAAATAGTGTTTACAAATATTGAATGTAAGTGCACTTCCAAATTAGTGCATATTAGTTATCATGATTTACCAAAAGATGTAAAAAAGGGAGATGCTATCCTTGTGGATGATGGTAAAGTTAAATTCGAGGTTGTATCAACCGATTCCGTTAAAGAAATTATTGCAGAAGTTATTCATGGAGGACCGCTTTTTTCAAAAAAAGGGGTGAACCTGCCTGATACTCATGTTTCTTCTCCCAGTCTTACGAAAAAAGACATTGAAGATGTAAATTTTATACTTGATCATGATTTTGACTGGATTGCATTATCTTTTGTACGTTGGGCCAGCGATATTATACAGCTAAAAAAACTTATTCGAGACAGGAATAAAAAGACATTGGTATTAGCTAAAATTGAAAAACCAGAGGCACTTCTGGAAATTGATCAGATCATTGAAGAATCTGATGCTATTATGATAGCGCGCGGTGATCTGGGTGTCGAGGTATCATTTGATAAGGTTCCGTATATTCAGAAACAATTAGTCAATAAATGCATTTTCGCCTCAAAACCTGTAGTAATTGCCACACAGATGCTTGAAAGTATGATCAGCAATTTCAGACCAACCAGGGCAGAAGCAAACGATGTCGCCAATGCAGTTTACGATGGTGCCGACACTGTAATGCTGAGTGGAGAGACATCGGTTGGAAAATATCCGGTTGAAGCTATTCAGAGTATGCAGCAGATAATTGATATGGCAGAGGGGACCGAATTTATCACAAGCCATGAGCACCTGCCCGATATTGAGTCAGCTACGTATGTACCCGATTCTGTCTGCTACAACGCTTGTAAAATGGCAGACCAGGCAGGGGCAAAAGCAATAGTTGTGTTTGCAGTAAAGGAACAAACAGCGTATCGATTGGCCAGCAACAGGCCGAAAGCACCAATATACGTATTTACCCCTGATGAGAAACTTATTCATCAGCTATCAATAGTCTGGGGTGTCCGAGCGTTCTATATAGATCCAAACAGAGATGTCGACGATGCATTTGCTTATTCCCTCAAAACACTTAAGCATAAAAAACTTATTAAAAACGGTCATATAATAGTCCATGTGAGTAGTTTGCCTCTTTTCGATTTCCAGGGTGTTAATGCTATAAGACTTAGTTATGTCTGATCGGATTGAACACGCTGAAAAGATTTGGAAAGAGAGGGTTTGGGCGTATATAACAGAATTGTTTAAGGGTAATTGGTTGCCATCTCATGATCCCGGGCACCATTACAGAGTATGGAAGAATGCTTGTTTGGTGAGTCGTGATTTATTAAATAATAACCCGGTCAGTGATGAATATTTCTTTGAAAAGTTATTTATTGCCTGCTTCTTTCATGATACAGGGTTATTAATTGATAAAGGTGAAAAGCACGGGAAATACAGCAGGGATATATGTCGGAAATTTCTTAATAAGAATATGGACCTTGTAAAATTTGATACCGCAAAGATGTTATCAGCTATAGAATTACATGATGATAAGGAATATATTTCAGTCTCCAATTTCAGGAATGATTTACTTTACAGTATCCTGGCCCTTTCAGATGATATGGATGCTTTTGGAGCAATGGGCGTATATCGTTATATAGAGATATACCTGAAAAGAAATATAGATATTCGGCAAATGCCGCAAAGAATATTACAGAATGCTTCACAAAGGTTTGATCATTTATCGGGCACGGCAGCTGAAACAGAATTGGATATTAAAGCCATCAGGGTTATGTTTAAAAGGCTTATAACACTGGTAACTGAAGCTTCTTTCAGCGAAAAACCTGAGACACTTATTGAATGGATCAACAAGGAAATAATATTACCCCAATGTTATCCTGAAGAAATTATTGTTCAGTATGGGAACCATAAACCTGAGAATTCCCGTATCAGTCTGTTTATTGACCTTTACCGGGAAGAAGCAAGCACCTTTATTTGAAAAAGAAGGTCAAAAACCTGTGGGTTATTTCTTGCAGATAATCATTTGAAAAGGAATATAGTGACCCTGGATTCAAAAATTGATAATTCGTGCCAAAACATTTGAGTTTTATAATTCTGACAACCTGTTTTCATGATCAATTATGGTAAAGATGAGTTATTAACATACTACCAACTAAAATTGTTAACACTTTTTGATTAAATGATATATTACCGTTTTTTATTCTTGATAATTTAGTATGATATACAATAACGCGGATATTATAAACGTATTTTATTGTAATTGAGTTAACAAAGGTTTTTTATGTCTGGTTAACATTAAATTTTTAACAACCAGACATGCAAACACCAAATGATTTGTAAGAACTATCAGCGTAAAATGTGATTTGAAAGTCTGTTAAGACTGTATAGATGAAGCGAGCCGGTTTAGACAATAGCTATATAATAATGTAAACTGAAAGTTGTAATGGTAAAGTAATCCATTACCACTGTATGTTTTCATTGATTTTGAAAAAACCTAAAACAAAACGCTTTGGAAAGTAATAACTGTAGCATAAGCGGCCAGGATTTTCTTATTAGTGAATCAAATAAAAATTTTGATTCGGATTTGTTTTCTGTTCAAAACACCCTTCTTGAATGTATTGATGGTTTCTATTTCAAGTTAGATATTCATAAAAAGATCCTTTTTATTTCAGATTCCGTTAAGGAGAATTTGGGATATAATCCAAAGGAGCTTTTAAATAAACCTTTTAATATAATTATTGCTGATGTAAGTAAAGAGTTATTTGAAAATCAGGTTCGATTGATAATGGAAAGCGATTCCAGGAAGAAAGAAAAAGTGCGGTCTGAAACGGAAATTGAATTTGTGGATAAAAGCAAATCTACCCATCATTATGAGTTAATACTTACAAATAAGTACCTGGACAATTCAGGAGAATTATATATCCTGGGAATTTGTAAGGATATCAGTAAGCAAAAGTTTAAGGAGAGGGCTTTACATCTGGCAAAGAACAAAGCAGAGACCAGTGACAAAATGAAGTCTGAATTCCTTGCCAATATGAGTCATGAGATCAGAACTCCTCTGAACGGTATTATTGGCTTCTCAACAATGATAGAAAGAAACGCTGTTGATAAGGAGAAGCGCGATAAATATCTGAGAATTATAAGAACAAGTACCAGTCAGCTTCTGACAATCGTAAATGATATTATTGATATATCAAAAATAGAGGCAGGGCAGTTAAAACTGGTTTATCATAAAGTCGAACTTCATGCAATGCTTGAAGATTTACTTGAAACATTTGAATCGGAAGCAGCTCGTCTCGGTAAGGATGATGTTAATTTTAAGATTAAAAAGAACAGCCCCGATAATAAATTTCATTTCACTAGTGATGAAGTCCGATTAAGGCAGGTGTTTTCGAATCTTTTAATCAATGCATTGAAATTTACAGATTCAGGGACAATTGAATTTGGCTATAAGATACTCAAAGACTCACTGCGTTTCTTTGTTTTAGATTCTGGTATTGGCATACCCGAAACACATCTGAAAAGGATCTTTAGTCGTTATAAACAAACAAGCGAGGGTGTTAAATCAAAATATGAAGGTACCGGGTTGGGGTTGGCAATTTCAGATGGAATAGTCAAACTACTGGGGGGTGAGATCGGAGTGAAATCAGAAAAGGGTAAAGGATCTGAATTCTATTTTACACTTCCTGTTAAATAATCCTATTTAACATAAAAGTCAAGCAGCTTTTTATCCTCGATATAACCTTCGAGATGGTCATTAATTTGAATCTTTCCAACCCCGGCCGGTGTTCCGGTATAGATCAGATCACCCATTTTCAGTGTAACAAATGTTGAAACATATTCAATTATTCTGCTGAAGCCAAAAAGCATATCGCCGGTATATCCGTGCTGCACCTCAACTCCATTCTTTTTTAGCCCAAATTCAATACTATCTCTGTTTTTAATTTGCTCAAGATGTATAAATGTACCTAAAACAGCAGATCCATCGAATGCTTTTGCAATCTCCCAGGGTTTTCCTTCTTTTTTGCATTGTTGCTGAAGATCGCGGGCAGTAAAATCAATGCCAATTGTAACTTCTTCGTAATAACGATGTGCGAATTTCTTTTGAATATGTTTTCCCAGTCGGCTTACTTTTAGGACAATTTCAGCTTCGTAATGAATTTCTTTTGAGAAGTCGGGTAAAAAGAAAGGTTTGTTATTGATAAGTAATGCACTATCCGGTTTCATAAATATTACGGGGTCATCCGGAACCGGGTTATTCAATTCTTTAGCGTGCTCTGCGTAATTCCTTCCTACACAGATAATCTTCATTTCTGCTCACTTTTATTGTTGCCGAAAGCACCTCTTAATTTGATATTGGTAAGAACTTTTTTTGTGTAAAGAGGAAAGTCATTGTTGATCATCCAGCCATAATAACCCGGATCCTTTTCAAAGATTTCTTCAACCGACTTTCCCTTATATTTTCCGAAGTTAAATCGTTCTACTCCCTTTTCATCAATGATAATTCTTCCTGCAAAATCGACATTATTGTTATGACTGGAGTATTTTGCCAGCTCTTCAATGTCATTTTTCAGATCTTTATATTTATCCAGTTGCGCTTTGAGTATTTCATAGGTTGCCATAGTATCGGCATGTGCACTGTGTGCATCTGTCAGCTCTTTATTACAATAAAATTTGAACGCTGCGCTTAGTGTTCTTTGTTCTTTCTTATGATATATTACCTGTACATCGATAAACTTACGCTTCTTCAGATCAACATCAATTCCTGCCCTGAGAAATTCTTCTGCCAGTAAAGGGATGTCAAATTTATTTGAATTGTAACCCGCTAGATCACAGCCTTCAATTTCTTTAAGTATGGTTTTCCCAACCTCGGTAAAAGTTGGAGCATCTTTTATGTCTTCATCCTTGATACCATGAATTGCGGTGCTTTTTGCAGGAATCGGAATGGTAGGGTTCACAAGATATGTTTTCGATTCTTCTTTACCATTTGGATGGACCTTCAGATATGAAATCTCAACAATACGGTCATTTACTATATCGATACCGGTAGTCTCAAGGTCGAAAAACACTAAGGGATTCTTTAAATTTAATTCCATCGGACTTCTTATATTTTTAAAAGATCTTGTGGTATGACTTTATTAGCCGTGAAAAATAAAAGAGGTTGTTTCAGAAAACACAGCTTTACTCAGTATATTTCAGAATTAAAGTTATGCCTTTCTGAGACAGCCTCTTTACCGCCATAACTCAGACATATCAGTTGTTTATCATCATAGGCATTAAAAGCATCAGAACATCTTCATCCTCGTTTTCTTTTTCCAGCGGTAATAAAATTCCTGCTCTTGATGGATCAGAAAGTTCGACTACCACATCGGAAGACTGCAGGTTTTGTAATATCTCAACCAGGAAAGTAGATTTAAAACCTATTTCAAGGTCATCGCCTTCAAACTGACACGGAATGCGTTCATATGCCGATATTGAAAAATCGATATCTTGTGCAGATACTGTAGCCTGGTTTCCGGTCAGCTGTAATTTAATCAGGTTGCTCGCCTGGTTTGAAAATACCGATACACGCTTAAGTGCATTGTAGAATTTTAACCTGTCGATAATTAATTTGTATGGGTTTTCCGCCGGAATAACAGAATTATAACTTGGATAGTTACCTTCAACAAGCCTGCATACAAGTTTATATTTTGGTAAAACAAAGTGAGCGTTCTTAGAGTCAAATTCCACAGCTATGTTAATACCACTTTTTACAAGAATATTCTTTAAAAGTGAAGCAGGCTTCTTAGGTAAAATGAAAGAAGCATCAACCCCGGGGGTAATATCAGTTCTTTTGTAGCGCACAAGCTTATGGGCATCAGATGCAACAAAAGTGATATCATCGGATGATAATTCAAAGAATATCCCATTCATCACAGGTCGTAATTCATCGTCGGCTGTGGCAAAAATTGTGTTTGCTATACCATGCAGCAAAACCTCGGATTTTATTTCGAAACTGGATTTTTCTTCTTCTTTTATTTCAGGGAGTTGCGGAAAATCGCTTCCACTCTGACCAACAATTGTAAACTGTCCGTTTTCTGAACTAATTACAATACCTAGTGTATCGAGGTTTACATCGAAAGTTAGCGGTTGATCGGAGAATTCTTTAAGTGTATCAAGCAGCAATCTTGCTGGTATTGCAATAGCTCCGCTTTCGCTGACATTTTCAAGTTCCATCTCGGTTATAAATGTCGACTCCAGATCTGAAGCTGTAAGTTCAAGTTTCTTTCCTTCAAGATGAAACAGGATATTGTCAAGTATTGGCAGGGTATTTTTTGAACTTATGACACGACTAACCGCCTGAAGATGGTTAAGAAGTTCAACACTTGAAACAACAAATTTCATATAAATGTAGATTTTAAAGTTTAGTCATATAGATTTATCGGGTACCCAAAAGGGAATCAATATTACAAAAAAAACGCTTATTTACGGAGAATACAATTTAAAAAAAAAGAAAATATTAATACAGGAAAAACAGATGTTGCTATAAGGTACTTATCCTTCAGAATTTTCGAGACTGTTCAAAAAAGTGTGTCAAGTATAAAAGATAAATGATTTACTTGACTCATTATGAAAACAGAAGAAAATACAAAATTTG
>JAFGIP010000077.1 GCA_016929525.1 Bacteroidales bacterium | reverse complement strand
CTGCAATGGACAACCTCGGGTGACGGTTCATTTAATAACGATGCCATTGAAGATCCAGTTTATACTCCAGGTGCCACTGATATTTCTTCAGGTTCTGTTACACTTACGCTTACTGCTTTCGGTAATGCTCCGTGCGGTAATGATGCCGATGATATGGATCTGACCATTGTGCCTGCTCCTGCGGTTGATGCAGGATTAGATGCTACAATATGCAGTGACGGAACACATGCCCTGAATGCTACTGCGTCTGATTATTCAAGTCTGCAATGGTCAACATCGGGTGACGGATCATTTAATAATGATGCCATAGAAGATCCGATATATACACCCGGGTCTAATGATATTTCTTCAGGTTCTGTTACACTTACGCTTACCGCTTTCGGTAATGCCCCGTGCGGAAATGATGTTGATGGTATGGATCTGACAATCGTTACAGCACCTTCGGCAGATGCCGGATTGGATGCTATAATATGTGATGGCGATACGCACAGTTTAAATGCAACGGCTTCTAATTATTTAAGCCTGCAATGGACTACAGGAGGAGACGGATCATTTAATAATGACGCTATTGAAGATCCTGTTTATACTCCGGGACCTACTGACATAACCAATGGCTTTGCAATTCTTATGCTTACAGCTTTTGGTAATGCTCCCTGCGGTAATGATGCAGATAATATGGTGTTGAACATCGCGCCCAACCCTGTTGCCGTCGCTGCAAGTAACAGCCCTGTATGTCAGGGAGACATATTGAATCTTTTCAGTATGCCAAATGGCATGGTTTCTTACAACTGGACAGGACCCGATAGTTATACAAGTGGCCTGCAAAATCCGACAGTTTCAAATAATGCAACAACTGATATGGCTGGTGATTATATCGTAACTGTAGTCGATGGAAACGGTTGCTCCGATAATGCCAGTACAACTGTCGTTGTTACGATTCCTCCAACTGTTGATGCCGGTCCGAATGATTCGGTATGTTATGGTGACACGCTGTATATTACGGGAGCAAGTGCTTCAAACTACAGTTCACTGCTTTGGACATCAAGTTCAGGTCATAACGGATTCAGCAATAACAATATTTTAAATCCATACTATGTGCCCGGAAGTACTGATCAGGCTAACGGACAGGTAACACTTTATTTAACTGCTTTTGGAAGCGGACCATGCTTTAGTGTTATTGATTCCATGATACTGAAACTCCCGCCACAAATGCAGGTTTCTATCAGTTCAGTATCGGCATTTGTCATAGGGCCGGATACGGAAATTGAAATCTCACTCACTTATGAAGATCATCTTGTTGTTCAGGATCTGGGCTATTTCTTGCAGGCGCCTGACGGAATGACAACGCTAACTTTAAAAGACGCCGAAGATCCGGCCGGTATGTGTAATTTCTATGGAGGTGTTGGTACTTCTGTTAATCTTGACTTTTCAACTGAAGAACCTGCAGGTGACACAGTGAGTATTTGTGTGCCCGGTTTCTTCAGTGATATATCAGGCACTTACAACATTACAGACAATTGGAGTACAATATATGGTCAGAATCCCGCCGACGGTGGCTGGGCTATTGTAATTAAGGACTATCTGTCTACTGAAGGTTCCGGAAATCCTGATGGAAGACTTGTCAATGCCAGTATTTCTTTCACAGACACTTCAATATTTACCGGTGAACTAACAACAATCCAGTTTGAATCAGGAGTTGTTAATATACCGATTATTGAAGGTGACGGGTTTACTCCGGGAGGCGTAACGTATGCAGTACCTCTTGGATTAAGAACAAGCTGTGCTGATGTATGCGATGCCCTGGCGCAGGTAACTGTCAGTGGCGGAACACCACCCTATTTAACATACAACTGGGATGATCCTCTTGTTCCTGATGAACAATCTGTTTACTTATGTGAAGGTATTTATAATGTTACCGTAACAGATGCCATGGGATGTACAGGATCTACAAGTGTAGAGGTATTCTCACCGCCTGCTATCGTTATTGATACCGTCTTTGCTACCCCGCTTCTTTCTTGTTTCGAAGATTCAACAGGTATAATACAAGTAGGTGCTTCAGGAGGGACAGGTTCATTAACCTTTTATCTCGTACCGGATAGTATTCCTTCAGAACTTCCAGATTCAGGTGCGTTTACAGGACTTCCGGCAGGAACATATACAGTTCGTGTTGAAGATGCACGGGGTTGTTTTATTGATACTACTGTAACCATAAACGAACCTTTACCAATTGTACTTGAAAGTGCAGTAATAACAGATAGTGTATTATGTCTGGGAGATAACGATGGTCGAATTGTTGCAACTGCCAGCGGCGGCACTGCTCCTTATACATTTATTCTTGAACCGGTACTCACTGTGAATAACACAGGTATATTTGATAACCTGTCACCCGGAACATATTATGTAAGGGTTACAGATGCCAATGACTGTGATACCATAGATAGTGAAACACTAGTACTTCTGCCCCCGTCACCTCTTATAGTGGATACGGTAATTGTCAGTCCAATTATTTGTAACGGAGGAACCGGTTCACTTAATGTCATTACTATTGGAGGTGAAGAACCATATGAAATATCAATCATTGGTGGCCCTGGAGCCATTCCGGGATTATCAGGTGATGAAATTTTTGCAGATTTGGGTCCGGGTAATTATGATGTAGTAGTTACCGATGCAAACAGTTGTACTGCAACCTGGCCGACTGTTACACTGGTTGATCCCCCTGCTCTAATACTGGACAGCCTTGTAATTACTCCGGTGGTTGGTTGTTATACTGATAATAACGGAGAAATTGCGGTATATGTTTCCGGTGGTGTTGGAGATATAGAATATTCGATTGACGGGTCACCATATCAGTCCGACAGCATATTTACCGGACTTTCAGGAGGTGACTATACCATATTCTACAGGGATTCATTGACATGTACACATAGTATTGATACAACGATGATAAGTCCACCACAACTTTTCGGTAATGTAATTGATGTTCAGGATGTACAGGGAGAGAACCTGGGAAGCATAACCTTAAGTCCGTACGGAGGTACTCCTTTTACAGTCGGAGTTCCGTACAGGTATTCAATTAACGGAGGACCTCTCGGAACAGATTCCGTATTTACAGATCTGACTGCAAATACTTACGATCTGCATGTTGAAGATTCACTGGGTTGTCCATGGGATTCAACAGTTATAATTTCACTCATCCAGCTTCCGGTAAATTTAGTTATAACGAATGCCACATGTTATGGTGATCAGGACGGTGCTATACGTTTTGAATTCCCTGAACATACAATAACATCATTCTACGATATTTATGTCAACAGTGAACTGATCTTCGGTAATTTAAATGCACCATTCTTTGTTTACACTGATCTTGGAGCCGATACTTGTATAATATTCATAGAAGATGATTTGGGAAGACAGTTTAATGGCGTAGCAATAATTACAGAACCCGATTCACTCGTTGTAAACAGAACAGTAATTCATCCTGCTTGTGCTGAATTTGATCTTGACGGTAATCCTTCGGAAGACGGATCAATCAGTCTCACTACTACAAGAGGAAACGGAGAATATGTGTATGAATGGAATAATTCAGGAACTTCCGATTCAACACAAACAGGGTTGGGCGTTGGCATGTATATAGCAACAATAACCGATAGTGAAGGATGTAGTACAACTGACACTACTGAATTAGTTGGTCAGGTGGCCATCAATGCCAGCCTTGGCATCAGCCCGAATTATCCTACTGTTGATGCCATATTCTGTGATGATACGATTGTATGTCCTCTTTCCGAATGGGATCTGACCGTAAGACATGACCAAAGTGGCGTAGAATATTCATGGTCTCCGGCAGGATTGCTCGATGATCCCGGCGATGCAGATGAACATACCGTAAGCATCACTGCCAGACAATCAGCAACATTCAGTGTCACAGTAACTACAGCCAATTGTCTCGATGAGGATGAAATGTATATCGAAGTCGCAGATACTATTGGTCTGCAGATAATGGATATGAACCTGCAACCGCTCCCGGATATCATTTACAGTCCGATAAACGTGCCCATTGAATTACTGGCAACAACTGGTTTTCTATCGTACAATTGGTCCGGATCGGGATTCGGAGAGATTGACTCGGTGTTCTTTTCGTATGCACGTGTAATTCCAGGTGGTGACTATACCGTTACGTTATCAGCAACTTCAGAATATTACTGCGTTGAATATGATACTTTATATATTGTTATACAACGTCCTATCGAAGATGTATATTCTGTGTTTACACCAAATGATGACGGCTATAACGATTACTGGGAAATACCTCATGCCGAAGAATGGCAAAATGTTGAAGTATTCATATTCAACCGATGGGGACAGCAGGTGTTCTATTCCAAGAATTACGGTATCGATAATGAAAATAAATGGGATGGGAATTCGCAGAAAAACGGAAAACCATTGCCAATGGGCACATATTACTATATAATCAAACCTAACGACGGTTTGCAAGAACCTTGGACAGGAACCGTTACAATAGTACGATGATGATGAGAAAAACAACCATAATATCAGTATTGCTGTTAAGCTGCGTACTTAAAGTAAGCGCTAATCAGAACCCGCTTTATACGCAGTTTATGACCAATCCGTTTCTGATAAATCCTGCTATTGCAGGAACATATCCTTACTATCAGATCATTACCAACAGCAGGTTACAATGGGTTGGATTAACCGATGCTCCCATGACCAATGTGATAAGCATGTTCGGCCCCACTGTGAACCAGCCCATGGGGTTTGGCGGGTATATTATGCACGATGTTACCGGCCTGACAAGTCAGACTACATTCAGCGGAACTTACGCTTATAATTATGCTATAGCAGAAGATCTGAAGATCTCAATGGGTCTTGCAATAGGTATCTCTCAGTATAAAATTGACGGATCAGGGACAACCGAGGTAACAGACCCGATATACACCGGGGAAACATTTCAGCAGTTTACCTTCCCGGCCACCCTTGGAGTATATCTGTATTCATCGATGTATCATGTTGGTATCTCTGTTAATGAATTATTGGGAAGTAAACTTAGAATAGGAGTTGATACGGCTATAACAGATCTTAGCAGACTAAAACAGCATTTTTATCTCCATGGTGGATATAAATACATGATAAGCAGGGAGTTTTCTATTGAACCGACAATAATATTCCGGAAAGTAATAGCTGTACCATTACAGGTTGATATTAATGTAAGAGCATGGTACGGCAAGAGACAGTGGGAAAGAAACAGAATATGGGGAGGAGTTTCCTATCGAAGCCAGGATGCCGTAACTATTATGGTCGGATTTACTTATCAAAGAAAAATCGAAATAGGTTATTCATACGATATTGGTATAAATAAACTCCGGACTTATCATTTTGGCAGTCATGAACTCATGATCGGATTTAAATTCAATGATATCAAAGAGTATTAAGTAGTTGTTACACAACTCTGTGTTTCTCTGTTTTTATCTCAGTGTAACTCTGTGGTTTAAATCATAAAGTATTAAACGTTATACAGAAGTTTGCCTCAATTATTTTTAATTACCTTGCAGGTGCTTTTTTTTCAATCGTACTTATATATTATAGTATTCAAGAGATATTGTCTTGCTTATACATACTACCATTTAACCAAACGCTGAAATGATAAAAAAAATCAGAAATATTGCCTTTATTATAATCATCAACCTTTCAATCCTGGCATTAATAGAAATCCTTTTTCGCCTGTTTGGAGTCGGAGCAGATACATCGTTATTATATTCAAAAGAAATCAATGGTAAAGAAACTCTCTATCTCAATAATATATACACATATAAATATTACTCCACAACCAATATCATTATACCTGCACCTGATAAATACCTGTTCCCAAGAGAAAAACCCGACAGCATTTTCAGAATATATGTCATTGGTGAATCAACGAGCCGCGGTTTCCCTTACAGTAAAACCGAATCATTTCCTTATATGCTGAACCTGATGCTGAATAACGCAGGCACCGGTAAGATATATGAGGTTATCAATTTTTCAATAGATGCTACAAATTCATACACAGGAACCGATATAGCCAAAGAGCTGGTTAAATATCCTCCCGATCTGGCAATTATTTATTATGGCAACAATGAATTTATTGGTATAGGTGGCGGAGGTTCTTTTAAATCCGTCACTTTCCGGTTAAATAAATTAATGTCCCCTCTCAGAATTTATCAACTGCTGAAAAGTATAATATCAAACCTGGGAAATAAAGATAAAACTGCAATTCTGGAGCAGATGGCAAAAAAAGAAGATGTTGAATTTGGCAGTAAGAAATATCTGGAGACGTTAAGGTGTTTTGAGACCAACTACAAAGAAATTATCTCGACACTGAAAAATAACAATATTGAGATAATAACATGCGGTGTGGTAAGAAATTTAAAAGATTTTAAACCTTATTATTATGACGTTAACAGAGATATTGCCTTAAAGATCATTAATCTGGTAAACAATTCGGAAGACGATAAAAAAATGCTTAATGAACTGAATTCATTAGCAAATGAACAAGCGGAACTTTATTATGCCATCGGGAAAGTATTATTATCGAAAGAGAAGAATGAACTGGCTATGGATTATTTTCAGAAAGCCGTTGATTATGATAAACTACGATTGCGTGCTCCTTCTGCGGTAAATACAATTATTGAAAAACTTTCAGATGATCTGCAATGTACCTATATCGATTTACAGACATTAATAAACAAAATGGACAGCTCGGGTATAGCCGGCAATGATCAGATACTTGAACATGTACACCCTGATCTGAACTGCCATTATGAAATAGCATGCAGTCTGGCCGATACTATCTTAAATATGTACAATCCTCAGTATAAAAATCCCGAATATCAAAATATACCCTTTTACAGAACCATTGTTGAAAAAATTGCCCTTACAAAAATCCTGATAAACCTGTATTCGAAATTTCCATTATCCGATATGAACTATTTCAATAAAAAAGGATTTGAAGAACTATATGTCATTAAAAAAAATAATTTATCAGGACTGCAACTTAAAAGTACTGTTAACACTTCCGATTTTGCCCTTCTTAATTCTTACTTTGAAAAATACTCCGATATTGATAAAATCCATCTGAAATATGGTTCGTACCTCCATCAGCAGAAGAAGGTCAATGAAGCTTACAGGGAATTTTCCATGGCATATGAACAAAATCCGTTGAATGCTATAGCACTGAATAATATGGCTGTTGTAAGATATACCACCGGTGATAAAGCAAACGGGATTAGAATGCAGTACACTGTATATCGACAGGAGCCTGAATATAAAACAGGACTTATTAATCTGTGGTTAATGCATAAATATAATAATGACAGGACCGAAATAAAAAAAATCGAAAATGAATTGGACAGACTGGGTGTTAAACTGTCTTCAATCGGTTCTTTCATTCTTGAAGAGATCTGATCAGGAAATTTTGACTTTTACCTCAACAGGTACTTTCACAATAATTTAATCAGTCTGAGTTCGATATATGAATTCAACAATTACGTGATCTCAATAAAGATTTTCTTATTTGTTATTAATTTATTTATAGCCACTATTCCGACAACTTCGTAATCATCGGAACCTTCTTATGGCGAAAGCCTGCCCGGCGATTTATAAAAAGACAGGCACCACGCCTGCCTGAGTGCTTTCGGCAGGCAGGCTTGTGCCCTTTATAATTCTCACTAAACATTTCGTGGTAAAAACCTTATCAACTTTTAAATATTGCAGTTTAAATGATTTTAAATAGATAATATTAACTAATCCCCTTTTTTTATTATTTCACTTGACTTCGGTTCCTTTATTACATACATTTGAAAAGTTAGGGGAAAGGATTGCAAGTTATAAGTAACTCTGTATCTCTTTATCATTCAATAAAGAATGAAATATAATTTAATTAGAATCTTAACTTTTTACGGCAACATTGCAATTAACAACCTATTACAAATTAAAACCTACTCAAAATGAAACCAAGAAGTTATTTATTTATCATTGTATTTACAGTTATTGCAGTAATAACTGGTTATTCACAATCGGAAATCAACCTGAACTATTTTGAATCTCACAAGGAACTTGGCGGTGAGATAAAACTTGTTAACTCGGTTATAAAGGAAGAAGGAGGCATCACCTATCAGATTTTTAACATCCTCTCTTATGATAATGGCAACTATTACGTGAATGCCTGGGTTATGGGTATTGAACTGGATTCGGAAGGAAGTGGGAAATTCCTGGAATATGATTACTATGTTAATGAAGTAAAGCAGGAAGAAAAGCTTGTTCCGGGAAAAAGTAACTGGCACAATGCCACAATCAGGGATGTTAATGAAAAAGAAAAAAAGTCATTTAAGCTCAAAAAAGGAATGAACCGGATTGCATTTTCGTGTCCTTCTCCCGAAGTTCCTGAAATTGAATTCATCAGGCTTTCAAAAAAACCTTCAGACTCGGAAATAGCCGAAGACAACTACCTCCGGTTTATTGAAAACAATCGTCAGCATGGTACAGAAGAAAAAGGTGAAGTAGTGGATGAAGAAGATATACACGCTACCAATATAAACATAAAAGACGGAGGAGATACTGAACCTCCCATGGATTATTTATACGTAAGCAATGTGAATTTTAAATACACCTACTTCAGATATTTTAATCTTGATGCAGGAGATTATATTAGTATCAATTCTGTAGCAGATAATTTACATACACTTGAGATTTTTTCATTCATTAATCCCGAGCAACATAGTTACAGAGTAGCATCCAATCCAGACTACACTGCTAATTTGTACTTAACTGTTACTGAAAGTGGTTATTATATTTTTAAGATAAGGTCAAACGGGACCCATTATGATGCAACTGTAGATTATAAATACAGAATTAACTTTGGCAGAGCATATCTTGTTAACAATTGTCAAGCCAGCTACACGGCAATAACATATGAACATGAATCTGATCAGACATACAATTATTTCACAACCAACTTAACAGGAGACAGCCATATTTGGATAGAAGATAATGCCGGTAAAATCCGTGCACATAACGATAATTATTCTGGTCCGGGAGTGTTCTCATGGGGATTAAATTCAAGAGTAAAGAAGCAATTTTTAGAACCTATAAGAAGAATTCAGATATCATCTCATTTGAGTTACTGGCCTAATGGAAAATGTGATCTTTATATAAAATGTCCAAATTATACTGTTCCTGCGAGTACATTCCCCAATTTTAAAGCGGATGATGCTATACGCTCGGCCGGACAGGATGAAACATACAATTGTTTCTCATGGGCCGGTGGGGTATGGTGGAATAGATTTGATCCATATGTTCAAGCTTATCCCTGGTGGGATATTGATCCTTTAGTTGCCTTAGATAATTATTACGGAAATATCGTAGGAGATTCAATAGTACTACGTTATGATACTGCAATGACATATGTCCGAATGGAAAATCCTTCAATCAGTTTAATTGATGTCTGGCATGATGGTAGTATCTATGACCACTCAACAGTCACCGGATCAGTCAATGGACATCCACACGGATATGACTGGGAAAGTAAATGGAGTACAGGAGAGCGTTTTTTCATCCAAGATATGCATTATTAAAAACAGGAGATGAAACTGCTATACATTACCACATACCAGATAAATCAACAAAATTAACGATGTCGTTCGGAGAATCTTTAGCAAAAGGATTATCCGTAATTGAAACGGTTGCGCTTAACGATATTGAAAAAGAATATATTTCTAGTTCCATTAATTACCTGACAAAAAATCAATTATGTAAACTTGATGCTAAATATATGGCATGGAAGTTAACCTGGAAGGAACCGGAAATTGCCATGCACAGTGTTCTGAGAATGTATGCAAAGAGCAAAGAATATGATGATTTTATTGAATACTGCAAATCAATGGGAGATATGGCAT
>JAFGIP010000010.1 GCA_016929525.1 Bacteroidales bacterium | reverse complement strand
CTTTTTTTTCATGAGCTTCGAGAATTGGTGCATAAGTAATTTACTTACTTTTTTCGAAGCTCATTTTCAAACATACGAACTCAAAAGCAATTTTGATAACGTTTTTCAACTCTGTGGTTCTCTGTTTATTTCTCTTATTGCTCCGTGGTTTAAAATATTAAGAATTTACCACAGACCTGCCTACCGGTTTAACTGCCGTTATAGGCAGTCAGGCAGGGTTTCACAAAGAAGAAAAAGAGTTACACAGAGACTTTTGACGCACCCTCTTATTTTTGGTCAGAGGTTTTATTCATCCTGATCTAATTTTATATCAAATTAAATTTTTACATTGGTTGATTATTTAAACTTAGATCCATATGAAACATCTGGCAGCTTACCTGGTAATCCTTTCAGGAACTTTCTTCCTGTTTTCAAATTGCGGAGAAGATGAGGAAGAAGAAGGAACATATTTAAGGCATGATCAAGCCTATAAAATGGAAATCCCGTTATCAGGCAGTTTACAAAACCCGGCATTTTCACCTGACGGAGATGCCATTGTTTTTACAAGATTCAGAAACGGCTACAATGAAGAACCTGCCGATCTGGTAGTATTTAATTTGGAAAACGGCACAGTACACACACTGGTAATGGATGGAAGCGCAAACGTAAACCTGCCTGGATCGTGCTGGAATGCTTTCAGTGAAAGTATCGTTTTTTCATCATCACGAGACCCGCATGATGAGATCTATACAATCGACGATAACGGAAACCCCGGTAATGAAATCAAAATAACCGAAAGATCATCTTATATGGCTTACGAGCCTTCTTTTTCGCCCGACGGAGAATGGATCGTTTTTGAATCGCATCCACTGGATGTTGAAGGTCAGGGAGTAATTACAAAATATAAGACTGATAACAGCAGTGCATATGTGGCATTAACAAGTGCATCGGATGACTGCAGGCAGCCGAACTGGTCACCATCCGGTAATTATATTTTATTTCAGAAATTTCAGGGCGGACAATGGGACATATGGAAAATGAAGCCCGATGGCAGTGAACAAAGTAAGGTTACCTCCGGTGAAGGAGATAAAACGGACGCATGCTTTACCTCTGACGGGGCTTATATCATATACAGCAGCGATGCCGACCTGGAATATGCCAATATTTACAGGATATCGGTTAACGGAGGAACTCCGGTAAGGCTGACAAATTATGACGGGTATGACGGAGCACCATCAATTTCATCCGACGGAAGTAAACTTGTATTTGAAAGCTATGGTGGCGATCCTGATGATTCTGACGGGACGAAAATCTGGATGCTTGAAGTTGATAATTAATAATTAAGAATTGCGTTTTACATAATCACAAGTCGGTTAGGAAATTCATTTTTAAATCTATTCCATTTACTGCTAAAGAAAGAATATGTGTCTATAAATTAAATAAATTACGATATAAATTGGGGTCATCTATTTGCGGATCAATTTCCATTTGTTCGCTTCGCTCAAGGGAGAACGGTATAAGAAACCATGAGGTTAAAACAGAAGATTTGATTTTAGTCTTATAACCATCTTCATAGTAATAACCTTTGACAAACTTGCCCAATTCATAGTTTTCTTCTACAGAAATCATATCACCGATCATAAATTGCCAGGTACCTTCGCGTTTATACTCCTTTAATTCACCTTTAATCTTTATTGAATTTTTATTCTGATAGTCTCTGGCAGAAAACTCCCAGCTCCCGTTTCCATCAGGTATAAGATCAATTCCGGTTGAATCAAAGTAATTCAATATCTTGAATTGCTCTTCGTCAAATAAGAAAGTGTATTTTAACTGTCCATTTGGATAAAAAAATCGGGAAGTATCGACAAGAAGATTGTTTTTAAATGAAAATCTGCTTTTAATTTTTCCATCCGGGTAATAAAAACTGAATTTCCCCTCCCTGTATTTATAATTATATGATCCTTCAGAATAAATGTTACCGTCTATCGTAAAATCTGTATACGATCCTTCGGAGAATTCAACAAATGAATTCCAGTTACTGATTCTCACATAGCTTGCATTTTCCAGTGTAGTTACCTGCCATATTTCATTGAAATAAATTTTTATAAAATTCGTGTTAATCCACAGTTCATCATGGATTTCATTTTTTATGTAATCAAAGGATTTTAAAAAATCAAAATTGCTGTAAATAACAGGCAGATTAAATTGTGAAGCAGCCATTTCATGTTTAACCAATACCTCTGCCATAAAATGATTTACCAGTAATATTCTGTTCGAAAGTTCATATACTTCATCATATCTCTTTATATCATAGAAGTATCTTAAAGAATCCGTCATTTCAGATATATGATAACCTTCGTAAGAGAGTTTAAAAGTAATTGGCAGATAATATGTAAAGTCAATTGAATTGTCATTATTCATTGCGGGAGTTTCCCAATATGGTTCGCTTGCTTTAATGGCTTCTATTGAAGCATTACTTAATATTTCACTTGGGGACTGAAGTATTGATATTTCCTTAATTTGTTTATTTGCAGTAACAATGAATTTCATTAAAACAGTACCTTCTTCATGATTTATATATGCTTTTAATGGATATTTAAGGTTCTCAGAAAAAAAATAAGACAGGCTTGTGTCATTTTGCCATCTGAACTGAGGTTTCTCCGTAATAAAATATTTTACAGGTTTTACACTTTTTCCTCTTAAATCAAGATCAGTGCATTTATAAAAAAAATACCGCTTACAGTTTTCATTATAATCTCTTGCATAAAGCCAATCTAAGCATGCTTCAGTCTTCATTCTGATGTTATTATAAGCCAGGCCCCTTCCGTAATAGCTTTTATAATCATGCGGATTATTTGCTATTAAAATATCAAAATCATGAATCGCTTCTCTGTATTTTCCTAATTCCAGATACAAAGCTGCCCTGTAACTATAATAATATAACTTATCAGGTTGAAACATGAGAGCCATATTAATGTAATATCCGGCAAGATCGTAATTTCCCTGTTTATCATAGTAGAGACCCTTCAGATAGAAATATCTGTGGTCTTTTCTTTCGTTCTCAAATGCTTTTTCAATATCCACCAAAGCTGTTTTATACTTACCCAGATAATAATAAGCATAACTTCTCTGGAAATAGGCTGCATGATTTCCATTATCACGATCGATTACATCATTAAAAAATTCTATAGCTTGTTCATATTGTCCTTTATCAAATAGTTCCATTCCTTTATAATATTTCACCGCTATATGCGAAGAATCTGTTAAATACTGAGACTGAATATTAATATTATTAGTCAGGAACAGAAACATTGGTATTAAAAACTTATATCTGTAGATCATAACTTAAAGTAATAGGATCACAATTTAATTAGATAATATTAATAACTCAAGTAAACTAGTAAACAGTCATTCCGATTTTAATGATTAAAGACCCTGTCAGAGTGTTAGAACCCTGTCAGGGTTATTTTGATTCTTCATCAAATGTGAATTACCAGTAAATGTTATTTTAAGTTAAGTATATGTTAATTGTTCCCCCTGTAATTAACATAATTGCTATTATTGTGTTATTATTTATGCAATGAAAAAAACAGCAGCCATATTATTCTCTGTTTTCTATTTTTTGGCAACTATTGGTATTGCAATAAGTTTACATTATTGCCATGGCGAACTGGAGTCGGTAGTTCTATACTCTAACATTGAAAAAAACTGTTGCGAACATAAAGGAAATTCCGCAGGTTGTTGCAGCAATGAGCAATATTTATTACAGTACTATGATGAACAACAAATAATAGAAAATCCTGGTAATATCATTGAACAGTCAATTGCTGTCATAGCTGAATTAATATTGTTTAGTGATAATCGTGATTTTGAACAGGAAGAGACAGTTACTGAATATTCTGAACCACCTCCAAAACAAATTCAGCCTGTCTGGCTGATAAATTGCTCCCTTACCTATTACGGTTAATTTTTATTGAACTCAGCTTATCATAATTATCTGCACACAAAGCAGCTTATTTAAGATTTGGGCAATTTAAAAATCAACAGAAATGAAAATCACATATTTAATTAGCATAGTAGTATTCTTTTCATCAACATTGATTAGTGTTGCCCAGGAAAAGAATGAAAAGATTGAAACCGCGGAGTTTCATGTATCAGGTGTTTGCGATCAGTGTAAAACAAGAATTGAGAATGCTGCCCTGATAAAAGGTGTAAAATTGGCCGAGTGGAACAAAGAAACTCATAATATAAAAGTAGTATTTAATAACACCAAAACATCGGAAGAAGATATTCATAGTGCCATTGCTGAACATGGCCATGATACAGAGCTGGTAAAAGCCGATGATGCCATTTACGGGAAATTGCCGAAATGCTGTGCCTATCGCGATGGTTTAAAGGCACATTAAAAATTCAGCGATGAGATTTTTAACTGTATTAGTTCTTCTTATACTATTTTATCCGATATGCCTTTGGGCACAGCAAGGCGAATACATCGAAGGTAAAGTATCAGAAGCAACAGAAAGCAACGACGGGTCTCCGTTAATTGGTGCGAATATTTATTGGCTTAACACAAGTATTGGAGCTACTACCGGTATAAATGGAGATTTCCGGTTAAAAAAAATCAGCAGTACCTCAATTTTGGTAATAAGCTTTGTAGGTTATCAGAATGACACCATCGATGTTAATGGAAAGGATCATGTGAATGTACAGCTTAAAGCCTCGGTTGAGCTTGAGGAAGTAGAGGTAATTTATCGGCAAAAGTCGACTGAGATATCTCACCTGGATCCAATTAAATTTGAAATAATTGGTGAAGATGAGTTATTAAAAGCAGCTTGTTGTAACCTGAGTGAAAGCTTTGAAACCAATCCGAGTGTAGACGTATCGTTTACTGATGCGGTAACCGGCACGCGCCAGATACAAATGCTCGGGCTTGCAGGGCCATACACACAGATTATGCGGGAAAACATGCCTGATATTCGCGGACTTTCTGCCATATACGGTTTAACCTATGTTCCGGGAACCTGGATTGAAAGCATCCAGTTAAATAAAGGCACCGGTTCCGTAGTAAATGGTTATGAAAGCCTGGCCGGACAAATTAATGTTGAACTGCGTAAACCGGAAGAAGCAGATCGTTTATACCTTAATACGTATGGTAACCAGGAAGGACGGGTTGAAGTAAACACAGCATTTGCCCGGCGGTTTGATGACGGAAAATGATCAACAGGATTGTTACTGCACGGTAAGTATAATTCTTTGGAATGGGATAATAACAACGATGGGTTTCTGGATAGTCCGTTAAACAAATCGTTAATCGCATTGAACAGGTGGAAATATATTGGTCACGATGGACTGAGAATACAGTTTGGTATAAAAGGTATCTATATTGATAATATTGGCGGACAGACCGATAACACTGTTCCCGAAAGTAATGTATCTCAGGATAAATGGGAAATGAACCTGAATATGCAGCGCATTGAAGGATGGGCCAAGATAGGCTATGTTGATGCCGCAGCACCATGGAGGTCTTTTGCGATACAGCTTTCAGGTGCCGGTCATGAACAGGACAGTCATTTTGGTTTGAATGAGTATGATGCCGGTCAGAATACTTTCTACTCAAACGCGCTTTACCAGGGAATAATCGGTAATACAAACCATAAATTCAGAACAGGGATCAGTTTTCAGTATGATAGCTACGAGGAAAATCTGAATGATACTATTTTTAAAAGAACTGAATATGTGCCCGGTGCATATTTTGAATATACGTTCAGCCGGGAACACAAATTCAATGCAGTAGCAGGTATCAGGGCGGATTATCATAATCTTTTCGGACTTTTATTTACTCCAAGATTGCATCTGCGATATGAACTGGCCGAAAAAACTGTACTGCGTGCAAGTAGTGGTCGTTCATACCGAACCGCAAATATTCTTTCCGATAATAACGGGTTACTCACCAGTTCGCGCGAGATAATAATCCTCGGCAATAATAGTGACAAGCCTTATGGCCTGGAACAGGAGGCTGCCTGGAACTATGGTGTAAACCTTACCCATAAATTCAGACTTGATTACAGGGACGGATCAATTAGTTTCGATTTTTACAGAACAGATTTTCAGAACCAGGTAGTGGCCGACCTCGATCAGAGTCCGCAAACTGTTGTGTTTTATAATCTCAATGGCAGATCATTTTCAAACAGCTTCCAGGCACAGATCGATTATGAGCTGATAAAAAGATTTGATATAAGGCTTGCGTATCGATGGTATGATGTTAAAACCACGTATAACGGAAAGCTGATGGAAAAGCCGCTTATTGCCTCAAACAGGGCTTTTATTAACCTGGCGTATGAAACACGTAACCATTGGAAATTTGATTACACCGTAAACTGGCAGGGTGATAAGAGAATACCGTTTACAGGAAGTAATCCGGAAGAGTACCGGTTGCCGGAACGCGCACCCGATTTTGTGCTGATGAATGCACAGATAAGCAAATCGTGGAATGAAAAGTTAGAGATTTATGCTGGCGCTGAGAATTTGCTCGATTTCAGGCAAAGCCATCCGATACTTGCCAGCGATGATCCGTTCAGCGAATATTTCGACAGCTCGATGATTTGGGGTCCGATTTTCGGAAGGAACTTTTATATGGGATTGAGGTATAGAATTAAGTAATTATATCATACCCTGTCAGGGTTAATGTTTTTTCCCTAATACTCATAAGTCAGCTTATCGCTCCACCCCTGCAGATTCAGTATAATTGTATTATACCCGACTTCATTGATCGGTGAAAGGTCAAATGACAGATCCTCCCTGACAAGTGCCTCACAAGGATCATCATCCTGTAACGATAGCCGTATTCTTTTTTGCGGAGGATAGGATTCCAGTAACTGTTCGGCATCATATAATTCAAACACTGCACCGCCGCATCCACCGCTATATTCAACTGTGGTTAACAAACAATTATTAACAATTTCGGCACTTATAAATTCAAATTCATCATCGGGCCCGTTATGATATAATTCACTGTCGGGGATAATTTCCTGTTCGCAGACTGCAGAGTTATTATTATATTGTAATATTGCCCAGGGATAATGTTCTCTCGGCACACAATACGATCCTTCTCTATCTTCAACAAGATTTATTTCAAAGTAAAGTTTTTCTTCATCAAGGGCATAGGGCTCAATAACTTTTAAATAGTATGACTGCGGCCGGATACCTGTAATTTCAATATCCATATCGAACAGACAGTTACAGTCGCAGAGACTGCTAAGTTCAAATTCTTCAATAATAATTGTGTCACCTACTGTTGAAACACTGCAATACAGACTTTCAGGGCAGCAATTAAACCCGGTGTTGATATGTTTTAGAATAAGCTTTTGTTCTGAGGCATTATAAGTGTATTCGATACAGCTTACAGTATCTCCCACTGCGAGATCGCCATAAGCAGATTCAAATTGCTTGCAATCGGTATTATCTGTTACCCGTCCTGTAACATCAGGATTTTCTCCGTTCCCCGGCTCGTTTGTATTCTCACATCCCAAAATAACCAGGGCCATTAGTCCGGTTGAAACGATCAAATATTTTATTGGTCTCATATAGTTTGGTTAAAGATTTAAAATTACACTTACCAGATGTTGAAACGTAATAAAAGGTTGCTTCCTGTTTAACTTCGCTAATCAAAGTTAATCTTAATATTTCAGAATATGATTTTTTTGGTATATTGCATTCTCATTACAACCTAATACCCTTTATTCTCATGCCACTCGCAACAGAGATAAAATTTCCCGAAGAATAAAAAACTATGATCAATATTTTATCTTATAATTTCTCGCCGGAAGAGATCAATGAATTCGAAAAGGTGATGCAGTTTATTGAAAGAGTAAACTATAAGAAGAATGAATTTATTACGGGGATCGGAGAAACAGAAAAATACTATTACCTGACTGAAGAAGGCATAATAAGATTCTGGACAATAAGGAACGGGAAAGAAGTCACCCTCGATTTTGTTTTTCCAACGGAATTTGCAGGAAGTTATGAATCATTGGTCCTTCAGGAACCCTCAAAAATCAATTTACAGGCACTTACACCAGTTTCGCTAATGCGAATTGCCAAGGCAAAATTCGAAGAAATTACTTCACAATCGCTGATCCTTATGAATATAAAAGCAGCAGTCCTTGAGAAATTCCTGATACATAAATTCCAAAGGGAGTTCCAGCTGCTATGTGACAGTCCGGAAGAAAGATATATCGGGCTTACCAGGAAATATCCCGAATTACTGAATCTTATCCCTTTAAAATATATTGCATCGTACCTGGGGGTTACCCCTGAAACGGTAAGCCGGATAAGAAGCCGCACTTCCGGTAAATAGGTTTTAAGAAAGTTTAGCCGAATCAGTTTTCAGTTTAGCGGTTATCCCAAACATAACCAGGTTCAGTACAAATGACATCCTTCGTGTACTTTGTGGTATAAAAATTTAACCACGAAGAGCTTAAAGTACCTCACAAAGTCGCCTAAGATTTAATTAACGAAGAAATGCAACATTGAATTCTGAGGTATTTCTTTGCGTCTCTTGAAGTATAAGTATGTATACTTTCTCATATTGAAGACATTTTTTGTTCTGACATTTCCCTTGATTTAAATCAAGAAATTAAGCATTGTTAAAACATTCGATAATGAATCTTCGTATTGAAAAATAAATAAAACTACATTACTGCCAACAAGAATCCCAGAATAAACTAACATCAAATGAAGAAAATTATACTCCTTTTATCAGCAGCATGCTTTTTTCTTAATCCGGCATTCACAGAAACTATAATTATTACCGGTTTAATAAACGAAAATACTACATGGTCCATTGTAGGTTCTCCTTATATTATTCAAACGAATGTTACAGTCGCAGCAGGTGTAACCCTGATTATTGAACCAGGTGTTGTTGTAAGATTCTATCCATCCTGTTTATTAGTAGTACATGGTAATGTAATTGCTGACGGGCAACCCGGTTCAACGATCACATTCTATTCAGAGAGTATGTGGGACGGCATTGATTTTAACCATTCCGGTATTGATAGTCCGGATAGTACAATATTGAACTACTGTACTATTTCAGACATAAATAATATCGGTATCAGAATTCAAAATCATGATCATATTAGAATAAGCAACAGTGAGTTGCACGATAATACTGTATCCGTTGGCAACGGCATTATAAATTTACTGAATTCAAACGCTGTCATCAGAAATAATAATATCTATAATAACGGTATTGCAGGCATTGGTGATTACACTGGAACTATTTACACTACTTATTCTAAAGCTTCAATCTTAAGCAATAATATCCACGATAACGGATCAACTCATGGAGGAGGAATATATTGTCTCATTGACACATCTTTGATTATAGGGAATAACATTATAAATAATGAGGCAGCCTTGTATGGAGGTGGTATTTATCTATATCTCTCGGAAACTACGGTTTCAAACAACAATATTCAATATAATTCAGCTGATAATTTAGGAGGTGGCATTTATCTCAACCACTCAAACGCTACAATCTTAAACAATGATATTCAATATAATACAGCAACTGATGGAGGAGGAATAGATGCTTATGGAGATTCATCACTTATTAAAGGAAATCTCATTGCAAACAACAGTGTTACCGGTGCAGGTGGAGGTATTAATCTAAACAATACAAATAATATCATTATCAATAATCTTATGCTCTACAACGATGCAGAAGTAAGAGGTGGCGGAATGCAAACGTCGTTTAATTCTCCAGAATATGGTGAATTTGAGAACGCAATCGTTAACAATACTTTTGCATATAATGTTGCCCCATTAGGTGGCGGCATTTATTCCTGGAAAAGTCAGGATATTATTGCAAACAACATATTATGGAATAATGCCGAAAGCGAATGGGGAAGAAACACTTATTTTCCATATTCAGGTTATAATGCATTAACCTACGAGCTGATTTCAAATGATAATGCCGTAATACTCGATACTTTAAACATTGGAGCAAACGGTCCTATGTTTACCGATCCCGAATCAAATGATTTTACCCTGCAGGAAGGATCGCCGCTTATCGGAAGTGGAACACCTTCCGGGAATGACATAGGTTTTACGGGTACTGCTCCGGTTTATACCCACATAGTGACCCGGACAACCACCAATAATTACAACTACGGTAAGGTTTCACCGGTTGTCGAGTATGTTCTTCCAAACAGCACCCATAAATTTACTTGTTTACCTGCATCCGGATATGGTATTGATACAGTAAAATTAAATGGGATTGATATTACAGCGGATCTGTTTGAGCAGGAAGGTGATACCGTATATATAGTTAATAACGTTACTGATATTCAGACACTGAATGCTTCATTTGTGATGGTTTCATACCATGTATTGGCCAGCTGTACGGGAGGTGGAACAATAAGTCCGGCCGGTGATACATTAGTTGATATCACCGATACTGTTAAGTATACAATTTCAGTTGATACCGGGTATTTTCTAAATACCTTACTATTGAATGGTGAAGATGTTAAAGACCAAATAATAAAACAAGACAGTAAATATATTATTACCCTTGACAGTGTTGACAGGGATATGACGCTTGAAGCTAATTTTGAGATTGCAGAATACAGGCTGACAGTAAATTCGGAACCCGGTGGCTTAATAGTACCTTCAGGAGATATAACAGTAGACTACTGGGACACTACCACTTTTATTATTACCGCAGATGAAGAATTTGTCTTTGATTCTCTAAAGATTGATTTTGTTAACATCACAGAAGAAGTAACAGAAACAGAAGCAGGCTATTCATATGAATTAACAAAAGTATTTGCAAACCACGAATTAATGTTTTATTTCACGTATACAGGAGAGCCTCAGACAATTGAAGATAATACAACAAATAATCTCGTCCTCTATCCGCAGCCTTGTAATGAATACCTGATAGTACAGTCAGAAGAATTACATAATCTGTTCACTGTAAGAGTAATCAATATGAATGGAAAAGTGATTTTGGAACAGAGCCAGGCTCCCTCAGAACGGTTAGATGTAAGCATACTGAATAGTGGAATTTATATTTTACAGATAATAACAGATAATGAAATAAAGTCAGCACAATTTATTAAAAAATAACCTGTTTGCTAATAACGTAGATCTATAATATTACCACAACCTGATCCTATAGTATATCTGTATGACATTGGAGTACTACCAGCCCATTAACAAATATTCATTTTATATTCTTACCTGCCATAAGTATAGTGTCCTATGATCTTAAAATCGAAGAGGCAGTCAGCCAGCACCTGTCCTGCCCCGATGTTATGCACAATCAGGTATCTTTGCCCGTCATCGGATCTTCTGTTCACCACAATGCCAATATGGGTTATCCCCCCTCCCAGGTCCCAGCATACAAGGTCGCCCGGAATAAAATCAGCTGCTTTATTTGATATTGTTTTAACGGTACCCTGACGTTCGAAGAACACCATCATATTAGGCACCCGGCGATGGTCTATGTTTTTATCGGTATATGATAATCCCCAGGTTTTTGGATACTTATCGAAATTTGCTTTCATATCCTCGTGTATCTCCTTTTGCAGGTCGATGCCCAGTTTGCGGTATGCACGAATAATAACATCGGTGCAGACACCTTTCCCGGCAGGAATATCGCCGTTTGGATAGTCGATCGAATAATAGTTGGGGTCGTATACTACGTATTGCTTAGTAAGTTCCAGTGCTGAATCGGCAAGACTGGTATAGAAAGTTGACTGACCAGAGAGGTGAAAAAATGAGATAAGAATGATAAAAAGACCAAGAACCGTTCTCATATCAGATTATATATTTTCGTTTTTCTGTTTCCGTTCATGCTTTTGGATATCCTTAGTGCAAAACAAATGAAAAGCACTCACCGCATGTTGATGAGATGCTAATTTATCCATTTCCATCACATGGCACAAAACTGTTTTTCTTATCGGTAAGAAGGTTTTGCTTCTTTATTCGTATTCTTTTCGCGAAGAAAATGAAGCGTAAGTTAATTATTGATCTCCTGATCTTTCGGTTTGGTCATTTAATTGCCATAAACCCGGACTGAGCATCCAGTTTTCCAAAATTATTTCTTCTTCAGAAAGGGCAACCCACAGCTTATCATCCAAATTGGTCATCCATCTTTCTGTTTCCATTTGTTTTTCATGATCGGGTTTGGTAATATCCTTTAATCTTACTAATGAAACAATATGAGAATTTAAGTGATTCCCTAATACAGGATCTGTGTTTGTCTGAACTGATGTTTCGTAATACTTTAATTCGGTTTTAATGCCGGTTATTCTGTTTACAGATCCTTCAGCACTCGTTAACAGAATACCGGGCGACTGAGCTAAAAGTAATGTCGAACTTATCAATAAAAAGAAAAAGATTGTTGTAATTGATTGAATAAGGTTTTTCATAACGTATGTTGGTTTGTTGTTTACGTAAAATTATATTAAAAGACATTCATGTCCTATAATATTTAAATAAAACAAATTCTAAATAACAAACTCCCATACACTACATAAATTTCTTTTATTAAAATGATTAAATGTCAGACCATTATTGACACTGCTTCATTTTGTATTAATGATCTTTAATGCCAGGTCAACTGTCATTTACAGGATCATTATAAAAGAGATGTAAGAATTCGGTTTGATCATTGATTTGACAGGATAAAATCCAGATTCTTTAAGATCTTTTCGGGATAAATTCCGAATATATATAAACCTGAGTTGAGAATGTTTAGGTGTTGCAAGGTGCTCAACCTTCGTTAGTGCCTCCGCAGAGTAGTTTCAGCGCTCGCGGAAAGCTAAGCAAAGTCAAGAGGGGGAAGTTTTTTTCAACATTTGTAACTATTAGTAGACAATTATGAATGTAAAGTCTCCTCTTGAGAGGAGATTTAGCGTTGTGTTATTACGAACAATCCCTAAAAGCTTCCCTGCAACTTTTCATGGCATCCGAGCAAAGAAAATCGGCATTCGAGCAACTTTTTAAGGCATCCGGGTAAAGAAAAATGGCGATCGAGTAACCATTTATTGTATCTGAGTAGAAAAAATTGTTATTCGAGTAACTTTTTATGACATGCGAGTAAAGAAAAATGGCGATCGAGCAACTATTTATGGCATCCGAGTAAAGAAAATTGGTATTCGAGTAACCATTTATGGCATCCGGGTAAAGAAAATTGGCATTCGAGCAAGCTTTTATGGCATCTGAGCAGGGAAAAATGCCTTCCTGCAACATTTTCTGGCTTTCCTGCAAGAAAAAATGCCTTCCTGCGGGGCAATCACACTCTCCTGCGCCGCAGGAAGCACTAAAATTCCTGCAGAGAAGGGTCAAATACCCACAGGAGGGATTAAAAACGTGCAGGAAAGGGTAAAAGTTCTGCAGGAAGGGTTAAAAATCTGCAGGGAAAAGTCAAAAACCTGCAGGGAGGGTAAAAAACTTGCAGGGCTAGGCAGATAAGCAGGTGGAGCGCATTTTAAAATTCGATTTATCACAAAATTTCACTTGACACGAATAAAATAATTCATTACATTATCCCCAAATATTTGATGTGCATATAATCAAAGTTGAAAAAACGCTTCACAGGGGAGAAGAACGGTTAAAGGTAATTTTCAGATATAATCCTGAGATTATCAGTGAAGTAAAGCAGATACCCGGCTGCAGGTGGAGCCGGATTATGGGGTGTTGGCATTTTGAAGAAGCGATGCATCACGTATTTGGAATAACACAAATATTGTATATACAGAAGAATTTAATTTGAACAATTAAACTAATTCACAGGATGGCAATTACAGTAAGGAAACGGAAAATATGTTAAAGCAGATATAGTTGAAAAATTTGGCAGGTTCTGTGGAAAAGTTACATTTAGGAATTATTTCAGTCTGGTATCAAACTGTGACTGAGGGAGCGGAGCTTTAATAATACTTCAGCAAAAAATGAGATTACAAAATTGAATCAGGAATTGCCACAGTTCTTTTTAGATTATCGTTTATGAATAATTCAGGCTGTTAATAAATCATGTTATATTTCAGCGTTCCTGAGATATTCTCGTTATCAGTAATTTATTCTTTTTCATTAAAAATATCGTTATGGAAAATATCAGGATCGAGAAGACCGTTCACAAAGGTGAAGATCGTTTAAAGATAATTTTTAGGTACAACAGAGAAATAATCGACTATATCCAAAAATTTCCAGGATGTCGCTGGAGTCAGACCATGCATTGCTGGCATCTACCTGTTCATGCCGATGTTGAACATTTACTGAAAAACGCTGGTTCAGATAAAAATACTGCTACACCTGACATTTATTTGGAACATCACAAAGAGACTAATGAAGGGAGATCAGATGCATACATTGAGATTGATGAATATAACCAATTACTCTTCGTAAAATTTCCTTTTAATGAATCTATTAAGAACAGGATAAAAGAATTAACAGGTTCTTGGTGGCACAATGGTATTAAAAAATGGTCGGTTCACTATTCAAATGAGAATATCCAAAAGATCACAGAGATATACAGTAAAGAATCTGTTAATTTCAGAATCTACATTAAGGAAACTGAAAAAAAGAGAAAGAATTACCAGAGAAAACCAATAACAAAAGCACTTGTACCTGCGAGGTTTTTAAACGAGCTCAGACTTCAGAATAAAAGCGAAAATACGATAAGACATTATGAAGCAGCTGTTGCCGGATTTTTAAATTATTTTAAAAATGATGTTGAAGACCTTTCTATTGATAAAATCCGTCAATACATTTTATTTTACCGGAATAAACTCAATTATTCACCGTCCTTCCAAAATCAGGTTATCAGTGCTTTAAAACTATACTACAGAATTGAACATGGAACAGAGATTGAGAGTAATGAGCTGCCTAGGCCTAAAAAAAGCAGAAAGTTACCACGAGTTATATCTAAGCAAGAGGTTGAAGAATTAATCAGGTGTAACAGGAACAGAAAACAGCGTCTGGTTCTTATGTTGATGTATGGTTGTGGATTGCGCCTGGGTGAAGTAGTCAATTTAAGATTAGAAGACATTGATTTCAAGCGTAAGCAAATAAATATTTGCAACGGAAAAGGTAGAAAAGACCGAACGATAAACCTAACCGACAAACTCAGGTATCAGATAGAGGTGTATATTAATGAATATGCTCCGAGCGTTTATTTGTTCAATGGTCAGGACAGTTTACATTACAGCAGAGAGAGTATAGGAAACATAGTAAAAAATTCTGCGATAAAAGCAGGGATAAAAAAAAGGGTTACTCCTCATGTGTTGCGACACTGTTATGCCACTCACATGTTAGAACGAGGTGTTGATCTCAGGTACATACAATATTTGATGGGACATAAGAGCAGTAAGACAACAGAAATCTATACGCATGTAAGCAGTTATAAAATAAATGAATTAGGCAGTCCTATAGATGACATTACAATATAAAATACATGTAACAAAAAACGGATTTATTACAATATATTTCCACACTGAAAGAAATATGCGTAAGTTTATTACATATATATACTAGTTATGTACAAGGCGCGACTAAAACCCTTGCATATAAATTAAGACGGATATTTTAGAAATATAAATGTCCTTAGATAAATGAAAAGTAAAATGAAATAATCAAGAATCTCTTATAATTTATGTCATAATATTGACATTCAATTGTTCAATAGGTATCTTTATACAATATTAAATGAAAATTTTTCATGTTTTTCATTAATATACCTATAATCAGTTATTTAATTAATCTTCCTGCATTATGAAAACTAGGAATCGGTTACATTGTTTTAATATTTTAAAATTTATGTATTTATTATTAAAAATAATTTTCCTATTTTTTTTTATAGTATTAAATAGTTGTGAAAAAGACAAAAAAAATCCGAACGTAATACTTGAAGCTAATGTAGGGTTCCCATATATTAATTTTAAAAATGAATGTACGAATGGAATAAAATTAATGTCGCCTGGATTTTATACTTCCGGTTCTGATACAAGATGCTATGCTGATGGGTGCTGGGTAACACGAGAATTTGACGATATAGAATCTAATTATTCACATTATTACTACAGTTATAATGAAACAAGACGTTATGAAGATGGGGGTACTTACGAAATTAGAATCTTTGATGTTGAATTTGATTGGTTTTACGGCACATTAGAAGGGGAGGAAGTTCATTATCAGGGAGTCTTAAGATATAAAGCAATTGTTGATGGTGTGGAATATTCAGGTTTAGATAGAAGATATCCTTAAATGTATAAATTCTTGATTTTAATAATGTGTATGTTAGAGAATTATTTTTAATTTAATGATTCTAGGCAAATGATTAAAATTAATTTAAATACTGATTATTTCAATATCTTTTTATTATGTATATACATATTTACAGGAGGTTTTAACATTAATTCCTTTGCACAACCTGATCATTTAACATTTCAGGAAAAAGCAAATATTAAAAAATGTGGTTTAATTTGCGAGATTGATGACCATGTTTCATTTGATATAATTGTAAATTCAAACTACATCTATACAGGAGAAGGGTTTTATTTAGGTATGGCCGGAACTATCTTAGGAGCATTAGATGCATCTTCTGAAGAGTATCGAATAGAACAGAGGGAGAGTATTAAATTATCCAATTTATTAAATGGTTGGAATTTCGATAACGTATTTAGAAATAATCTAAAAGACTTGATGGAGGAAGCACCATTTGAAATAGATCTTTTTAATGATACAATAACTCATAAACAAATTAGAAAAAGCAGAAATGATTATCTGAACAAAGGATTAAATTATATCATAGATGTTAAAGTGAATAAATATGGAATCCAGGGAGCAGGATCTGGTTTATTCACTGTTTTCATTATAATAAATGTAAAAGTTAAAGATTTAACATATAATACTATAATTGCTGAAAAGTTTATCGCATATAATTACAATTGTGCCCAGGAGAATTACGCTCAAGACTTAGAGTGGTACAAAATTTCAGAAGAATATAAAAATACCGGAATACCTCCTGATTCTTTAATAATATTCCCTATTGTAAAAACAGATTATGAAAATTTCATAAACAATAATGGAAAATTGTTAAAAAAAGAATTAAAAATTGCAGCTGTTGAAGCATGTCGGGAGATATGCTCATTTCTATTTTTATCTGATTACCGAAAAAAAGAATGGTTCAACGATTACAGGTTAATACCTGCAAGAAATTAATATTAAACTTTTTTCATTCTGGTGACCAATAATTAAAATGACGACATGAAAACTCAAATAATTCTTTTTATTTTCCTGATTAGTCTGTTTGGTACTCAATCTTATTCCGGTAATAATAATAGCGAAGAAACAGAACACATTTCTGTTTCTCTTCAATATACATATTCTGATGTATGGGCTGCTTTGTTGATGTCTTTAAAACAGGATTCTGCTCAGATCAGATACATAAATAGTGAGGAAGGCTGCATTAAAACCGAATATATCTGTCTGCCTTCAACATTTAAGGATTCTCTTGTAGTAAAACAATTGACCAGCATGACAAAATATGAGAAGAGCTTAGCTATATGGTCAGATAAAATATGCTATTCATTTATAATAGGTGTTTCCAGGCAGAATTCCTTAAATACTCTTCTGGATGTTAGCATTGAATTATATATATACGAATCAAACACAATGAACAGGAGAATCCTTTTTCAATCAAATGGCAGCTTAGAAAAAGAAATAATCGATCAAATTAAAATCAACCTTATCAGATTACAAAATGAAAAAGGAATAATTGTCCCTGCTGTAAATGATTTTCTTTCACTTAGCTCATTTTCAGGTGAGGCTGAATGTGTTATTAATAAATCAAAAGATGAAATATGGGCTATAATGCTGAAGATAATTCGGGCTAATTCGTTATCCATTGATTTTGAAGATCAGTCTTTTGGAATTTTAGCCACCAAAAATGCCACAATAACTAAGGATCAGAAAAAAATATTTCTAAAAGAAGAATTAGTAAATCCTTTCAAAGGATGGGATAAAGCACTTGCACTATGGGCTGATGACTATGAATTGTCACTAAGAATATCCGTTACACCTCTGGAGGAAGATCTGTTAAAATCAAAAGTATGCCTGCGAATATATATTGAAAGATATGAATATAACACGACTAAAAAACAGCATCTTTATAAATCCACCGGTGTTATTGAAAATAGTCTGATATCAACACTTCAATCATCTATGAGTGTATTTACGCCTATGGACCGGATCCCTGATTACAATGTTCATCTGGATTCAGTGGATACAAGCACTTTTCAAAAACCAATTTCAACGGTTTGGAATTCAGTTTTAAAAAGCTTGGAAGAAAATAATCTAAAAATGAGTTATTTCGAAGTTGACAGTTGTATTTATGGCATTACACAGTATAAATTGATTAATGATTTTTATTCATCCCTGGAATTTATTATTGAAAAAATATCAGAAGATCAGTGTAAAATATCCATTACTTGTTCCAATCTGATTGATAATCCTTCCGAACAAAAAATTGGGATCAGATATACAAAATCTAATCTTTTTGTTAAAGATTTTCTTAAAAATTTATCGACACAACCTGGGAAAAAATACATTCAGGAAAAAGATATTAATGTATATGTTGATGAATCATTTTATCAGTCTGAGATACCTGATTCAGAAATTGCGTCTTTTATAAATGATGTTGAAATAATTAAATCCATATCACTTATACCTGACTACGAACTGTTCTCAAAAGGTATTTTGGTAAATAGTGAAGCTGGTGAATTGAATCTTATTATATCCGGTTATGTAATGCAACCATTTGAATTTGAAAGTTCTGATAATATAATGTCATCAATTACAGACTGGATATTTGTCAGGTTAATATATAATATTGGTAATTCATTGTACTGCCAGTTTAAAGACATTACAATGTTTGATCACATAGTCTTCGAAACAAAATTAAAAATATATAATCTGGACGATTCAACACCTTTAGACATGTCATTTCGTACTTATCAGGCAGAGGTAAATACAGCTGATCTGATCAATATATTGAAGTTCAAAACAAATTTTAATAAGATCATTAATTCTTCAGTGAAAAAATTTGAGGGTGAATTAGTTGTTATTTAATAGTCTTGAAGATAGAATATGCGCCCAGTACATAACAAATGGTAGAGCGCATACGGGTCTAAGCAGTGTTCAAAGGTTAAGGCTCGTAAAGTAATTAAGTTGTATCCTGATAAGTAATCGCCACGTAATCCCGCACGACGCCCTACCATAAACCGTTGTAAGTAATGCCTAAAGACACCCAACTTAATGATAATTTATTTGGATAAAAGTAAATTATTATTTACCTTTGATAAGATTTATAAATGGATTAAAATAAATGAAATGTTCTGAATTATATCGGCTTCTGATTAAAGATGGTTGGTATCCGACTTCACAAAAAGGATCGCATGTAAAGATGAAACATGATACAAAATCTGGACTGATAATATTCCCAAACCATGGGAGTCAAGAGGTTGGTAAAGGACTTGAGAAAAAAATCCTTAAAGATGCTGGACTAAAATTTTGATTGATTAATAAAGGATAATTATGAAAACAATAACAAAAAAAATTAAGGTAACAGTTGAGAAAACGGATACTGGATTTTCAGCTTTCTGTGATGATTATCCAATATTTACAACTGGCCGGACTATTCCCGAATTGATTGACAATGCTTTTGAGGCAGCAAATTTATATTTTGAAGATGATAATATTAAATTGAAACACGATAACTTAAAATTCGAGATTGATTTCAAACAATTTTTTCAATATTATAAGGTGTTAAATTCTAAATTTCTAGCTGATAAAATTGGAATGAATCCGACTCTTTTATCTCAATATGTGCAAGGGCATAAAAAGCCATCAGATAAGCAAACAGAGAAAATATTGCTTGGAATACATCAAATAGGAAAAGAATTATCTGAGATTAATTTAATATACCGACGATAAAAAAGGCACTACTTACAACATGCGGTCATAAAACATTTGGGGTGAATTGGTTATTCGAGCATCCTACCACGCATCAACTTTCTGCAACGGTAGATACGAACGCAGCCCGCTATCCCAAACGATTTTATACCGCTGTCCGTTAAGTACAAGTGTGCCCGCAAAATGTATAATGTAATTTGAGTAAAAAGTATTTAATAAAAGTTTTCTTGATTCAACATATGAG
>JAFGIP010000076.1 GCA_016929525.1 Bacteroidales bacterium | reverse complement strand
TATTGAGCGATTTCGCGGCGGCGCTGGTTATCGGCATCAAGCCTTTGCAGCTTAACGCGCAGTATGGCTGCCTGAATCTCGTCAAGACGTGAATTAAGCCCTTTATACTTATTCTGATATTTAATCTTTGAACCATAATTAGCAATGGTCCTGACAACTTCTGCCAGTTCGTCATTATCGGTTGTTACAGCACCAGCGTCCCCAAGTGCTCCAAGGTTTTTGCCGGGGTAGAAGCTATGTCCTGCAGCATCCCCAAGGGATCCGGTACGGCGAAGGGCCCCGGGTACAGATCCGGAAATATTATTGTCCTGAAGTCCGGGTCCTGAGCCTTGAGTATCAAAATAAGCTCCTGCCGCCTGGGCATTATCCTCAATCAGTTTAAGATCATATTTTCTGACAAGCCTCTCAATTTCTTTATGCATCGCATTCTGCCCGTAAAGATGGACGATCATAATACCTTTTGTACGGGATGTTATCTTCTCTTCAATCTTAAAAGGATCTATATTGTATGTAGAAATATCCGGTTCGACAAGGACAGTAGTAAGATTATTCTCTGTAACTGCAAGGATAGAAGCAATATAAGTATTGGCAGGAACAATGATCTCATCACCTTCCTTCATCGATCCAAGCTCTATATAAGTTCTCATTATAAGCCGCAAAGCATCAAGTCCGTTTGCCACACCAATACAATTTCGGGAACCAATGAATTTCCCGTATTCTTCCTCAAATGCTTTTACTTCATTACCAAGCAGATACCATCCTGAATCAAGAACCCGGCCTATCGCATCAGTGATACCGGGTTCATAACTATCGTTTATTTTTTTTAAGTCAAGAAATTTTATCATACCCTTTCGATTATAATTTGGTAAGAGATCAATAACTGATACCCCAAAATGATATCTGATCAAAATAACCTGTCACATACTTGATTTTAGAAATTCATCATACTCTCTTATGTAATCTTCTTCTGAAAAATAATCAGATACCAGATTAAGAGAGATTGCTCCTGCTGAGAAGTTGATAAGTTCAACCCATATTCCGGGTGGTATGTACAAGCCATAATCGGGACGATTCAGTTCTACTATTTTTTTATTCCTTCCATCATCCACAATAACATCGAAAGCTCCGCTGGCAGCAACCATAAAATGGTGCAATTCCTTGTGAGCATGTCCTCCCCTGTCGGCACCACTGGGAACATCATACAAATAATACACCCGCTTAACCGGGAAGGGAAGATCCACATTTTCCTCCACAACCGTGATATTACCAGCCCGGTCATGGATCTTGGTCAGTTTAATTATACAGCAATCGTAAACAGTAGTATTATTCATCCTGCCTGGTTAATAAAAGTTTCAAAATCCCTTATATAATCGTCTTCGTTGAATCCTTTTGAAGCTACAATGAGAGCCAGAGAGTTAGTTGAGAAGTTATCCAGCATCCTCCAGGTCATTTTTGGTATATATAATCCGAAGTATGAACGATTCAGAGATATCTTCCTCTCTTCTTTCCCGGTATGAAGGTTAATATCGAAACTGCCCGACACAGCCACAATGAATTCTTCAGTTTCCCTTAGAGCATGACTGCCTCTGAATTCACCGCCTGGCACATCATATATCCAGTAAACCCTGTGAATCTTAAAAGGTATATTGGTCATCTCTTCAATAACTGAAAGATTACCGCGGTCATCAAGGATCTTTGGAAGATCGATCAGCTTAATCATAATATTGAATTAATTAAGATTTGTATACACATGATATTCAATTCTTTTTGATCTGCTTGCAAAAGGAGAACTTAAGGGATGTTATTGCCCCGATGTTATCTTTAAAATTTATCAGTCCGACATTTGGCTCATTCCCCAACATTGATGTACCCAGGTCAATAACAGAAGTACCCTTCTCATAATAGAACCTGAAAATATTAAATGCAAGAAAATTCATCGGATAATACCTTGAAAATTCCGGGATATCTCCCCAGTATATTACCTGGGCTATCTCCGGAGAATGATTATAGATAATTGCCGAAGCTACGGGAAGATCATCTTTCATCACCATCAGAAAATCGACCTCAGTTATTTTCGTCATATCCATTATCTGATCGAATGTCATACTCTGAGGCCTGTTTTTACTCTTTTTATTTATTTCTATAACATCATATGCACGGCTGAAATCATCAGGATCTTCTGCCGGTTTGAATACAAGGCCTGATTTCAGTGCATATTTTATGTTATACCTGACGTCTTTGCCCATTCTGCCTTCGCTATACCTGTTATAATCGCATGTATTAAAGTGATGGTTTACAGAAAGGAAATCAGTAAAACTATTTTTGTTAAGACAAACTGCAATTTTTGATATAAGAGCCTCACAATAAAAAGAGGGAGGAAGAACAAGGGTTATTGAATCTGTACCCCCGGATAATGCGAACTCCTCAAACAGTGATAACGCATTGTCAATATAACTGATTCTGATATTACTGTCTGAAACAGAAAAGCAGGAAAACGGAGCTGAGAATGGGGCAGATAAATTTCCATCTCTTATGCCGGCGATAAGTCCAAGTTTTTTGTTCCCGTCGTGAAATAGCAAAAACTCCAGGCTATCACATCTGGATCTGTTTAACAGATTAAACTCAACGGTATTGAAAACAATGGTTTCCCTGTTAAATATTTTTTTATATTCAGTACCGTCAATACTCTCTAATTGCATCCTGAAATTATATTTTAATTTTCAAAAGTAACAAATGCCTTAGTATTTTATTAACAGTATAATCCACGTTTCAGATTATTTATAAACACACTGCTCTAGCCGTCCAGATGAAAGATTGAGGTTTGAAAACTCATCGAAGCAATTACCGTATCTTCATAATTTCTTTTTCAGGTTATTAAAAATCAGTCGATTCAATCCGAAAAACGAATAATTTTACGAAATTAAAAGTTACCGGGAAAAGAAAAGTGTGAAACATTAGATGTTTTTCATCGTTAAAATTTATGTTTGCAGTATATTACATCAGTTGAAAAAATAGATTTGTTTCTGATGAGAAGGGTATTCATTCTGTTTTTCTGGGTTCTAAGTTCCGTTGTCTCTGCCTCCACTTATTACGTCAGTACAGAGGGTAACGACGGGTCTGATGGTCTTACGATACCGACAGCCTGGAAAACGATCTCAAAAGTAAATTCTGCTTTCTCTTCAATGAAACCCGGTGACAGAGTACTTTTCAGACGAGGTGATACTTTTTACGGAACACTAACAATCACCGCATCAGGTATAGCCGGCAATAATATTGTTATTAGTGCATTTGGTACAGGCGCAAATCCGGTTATTTCAGGTTTTTCAACCCTTTCTTCATGGACAAATGAAGGAAGCGGAATTTATTCAAAAGCAGTTGCTTGTGAATCTTTTCCCAATCTGGTAACTTTAAACGGCTCACCTGTAGCAACAGGGAGATGGCCTAATGCCGGATGCATGATATTTGAATCCCACTCAGGTACATCTTCAATAACTGATATCCAGCTTACAGACACACCCAACTGGACAAACGCTGAACTGGTCATTCGCTCTTCTGATTATTCGTTAGACAGGGTTAAAATTACAAATCATTCCAACAGTACAATATCATTCACAACAGGTTCAGTTTCAAAAGAACCAAAGAACGGTTACGGATACTGGATCCAGAATGATATTAAAACGCTCGATCAAATGGGTGAATGGTATTACGACGGTACAAAATTATATATGTTTTTCGGTACAAATAATCCGGATAATTATGAGGTGAGAATAGCAACCCTTAATTTATTAGCCAATATTAAAGCCAGCAGATTTATAACAATTGATAATATATCATTTTCAGGAACAAATGTCGCTGCAATTATTTATGAAGGCTACAATGTCAATAATATCATTATCCAGAATTGTGATATAAAAAATTCAGGTAACTATGGTATCAGGTTTGCCGACCCGATATATGCGGGAGATCATTTAACCATTAATAATTGTACTATTGAAAATTGTATGAGTGCCGGAATTAATATTTCCGGTGTCTTTACCTATAACACAATTACAAACAATAAGCTTCAGAATATAGGATATATAGAAGGTATGGGGGCAAATTATTGCGGGATAACAGTTTTTGGAGATAACACGGTTGTCGAATACAATACCATAAATAATATAGGTTATAATGGTATTTATCCATTAAGCAATAACCTTTCCGTACGAAATAATGTCATAAGTAATTTCTGCACGGTAATTGATGATGGCGGAGGTATATATATGGGCGACTGGGTTGATAAACAGAATAAAGTTATCTCAGGGAATATCATATTCAGGGGGATAGGTGCTCCGAACGGAGGCGGGAGTGCTAATCCAAGACTGGTCAGGGGAATCTATATAGATACATCTTCAGGCACCTCGGGAAGTAAAGATATTCAAGTTACCAATAATACTGTTTTTGATTGTGCTTATGACGGGATATATGTAACTGACGGGAATAATAATGTTAATGTGGAAAATAATACTGCATTTAATAACAAAGTGCAGTTTCAGATCAGGGATGATAATTCATCCTATTCCGAGAAAAATATTACTGTACTAAATAATATCTTCTATTCAAAATCTTCCGATCAGATATCTTACCGGTTCCAGACTATTTCAAATTTGACTTTTTCTGCTTTCGGGACATCTGATAATAACTTCATCACACGCCCTGTTGATGATGATGAGGTCTTTCATACATATACACCGTCCACAGGAACTAAGTTAAGAACTCTTGAAGTTTGGCGTACTCTTACAAGTCAGGATCTCAATTCGAAAAGATCTCCGGTTACAATAAAGGATACTGCAGCCATTGATTTTTATTACAATACAACAAAAACCGACAGGGTGATCACTTTGGTTCAGCCGATGCTTGACGTCAAAGGCACAAGTTATATTAACACGGTTACACTGACTCCATTTACATCCATTATCCTGATGGTCGATCCGGATCCTCCCGTACCGGTTGTACCTGTTTATGTAAGTTCTGTTATTGATAACCTGAGTCCCACGAAACTTGAAATTAGCTATACGGTACCACTGGATGAGAATTCGATACCTCTGACTTCAGATTTTATTGTGAAAGTAAATGGCGCTTCCAGGACCATTACCAAAGTTGAAATCATTGGCAGCAAGGTCGTATTAACACTGGCAAGCCCGGTAATATTCGGGGATAATGTAACACTTACATACACCCAGAACCCGGGCAGTCCTTTGCAGACACCTTCATTCGGAATGGCTGCAAACTTAACAAATATGTTGGTAGTAAATAATCTTGCCGATCCGTCAGTTGTTAACGATCCCCCTTTTGTCGTGATTAATTATACAGAAAATATCTTTTCGGGTTTTGTTTACGAGATTGATGCTTCAGGGACTACCGATGCCGAAAATGATGAACTGACATTTACATGGACAGCTCCCGAGAATATCCCGGTTTCCGCACTGACAGGGTCACGGATCAGCTATCTTTCCCCAATTGTTACTAATTCACAGGAAATTATATTCGGGTTATCAGTGTCTGACGGTAACCAAACGGTTACCAGAAGCCTGTCTGTTAACAATCTTCCTTATAAACCTGAACTTGGACTTGGTAAAGCTGAAATAATTGAGGCGAGCAATTATTATTTAACGAATTATCCCGGCAATGTCGATGACGGGAATCTTTCAACCTTATGGTCAGTTGAAGGCGACAATCAG
>JAFGIP010000009.1 GCA_016929525.1 Bacteroidales bacterium | reverse complement strand
CTTTTTTTTCATGAGCTTCGAGAATTGGTGCATAAGTAATTTACTTACTTTTTTCGAAGCTCATTTTCAAACATACGAACTCAAAAGTCCATTATTAGCCACGAAAACTCAAATTCACTAAATATTCACAAATTTAATACATTGAAAATAAGTTCTTTGTGTATTTTGGAGATTTAGAGTCTTTGTGACAATATTACTTTTCTTTGACTTTTAGAAGACAACCTCTTTTAGTTCGTTTAAATTATATTTCCAGGTCAGGGTATTTATTTCTCTTTTAGAATACTTGTAAGTATTTCATTATTTAATCTAATAAGAATCTGACTGCAATTTGAAAATTGTTGGAAGGATTATGGGCCCAAGCAAGTAATCCTCCTTCAAACAAAGAGCTGGTTAATTCCTTATTTTTCCCCATTACACCACTGGCACGTTTAAATACAATATACCTGGCATTTGCATTTGCCGAGATTACCAGTTTAGGGGCTACCTTACAGGAAATCCCAAGTCCGCAAAGTGCATTGTAAGGAAATCCTTTAAAAATTCCGCCTTTGAGTTTCACATCACCCATATCTGTTATATCACCGTTATCATTGTACGTAAAAGAGCCATCTTCTATTTTCATTCTTGTCATTAAGTTAAGCCCCAGTAACAGATCAAGAGACAAACTTTTTATAGGCAAATAAGAAAATTTCAAATTAAAATCGATGAAGTAATAATATTTAATTTTCACATCTATATCACTCCATGTGGCTTTTGGGAAAAGATGTGTATAACTGAATTCACCTCCGGTACTAAATTTTCTACTTACTGACTGGACTCCATAAGCAATATTAAATCCATATTGATCTTCCAGTTTCGGCAATATCACCACACCGTTATCTTCTGTATAATTAAAGTTATCATCTCCCTCAAAATCACTTCCTGACATAGAATTATATCGTACAAATCCAATATCAAGATAGCTAATTTCTATTGAAGGAGATGAATATGGTAAATTATATGAACTGCACAGATTAGAACCCTGATGCGGTGGTTCTTTTCCGTCCAGAACACAGACCCATTCGTCATCAACTTCTGCACCGTAGGCCCAGTGATTACCATCTGAACTAAAGACTATACCTTCTGCTGTAATTTGTTTATAATGTGGCTGTTCTTCCCCGTCAATTACATAAAACCATTCATCTTCTTCTAATACTGCATAAGCCCAGCGTTTGCTATCCGGACTATAAACAATGCCTGTACTAATCAATCCGTCATATTCAGGTTCTTTTACCCCATCAATGATATAGAACCATTTATCATTATTTTTTGCACCATATGCCCAATGCCTGCTATCCGGACTGAAAGTAATGCCAATTTGCATTATTCCATCATACACGGGTTGTTTTATTCCATCAAAAGTATAAAACCATTTGTCATTGACTGAAGCGCCATATACCCAGTGTTTACTGTCCGGGCTAAAGTCATAATTAAGGATAGCATCATAATCCGGTCCTTTTACTCCGTCAATTACATAGAACCATTTGTCATTATTTGTTGCGCCATAAGCCCAATGTTTGCTATCAGGACTGAAGACAATACCTGAAGCACTTAGATTATCATAACGTGGTTGCTCTTTCCCGTCAATCACATAACATATTTCCGTTGTTGTTAATCCCCTGTCTGTAAGTGCCATATATGCATAGTGATTACGATCGGGACTAATGATTATTGAATTGCCTGTAATTTCTTTATAGTGGGGTTGTTCAACCCCGTCAGTCACCACGCAAAATTTACCATCATGGCATTTTGCAATATAGGCTACTCTGTTACTATCGGTAAAAAAATATATTTTTTGATTAACTATATTTTGATAAGATCTGTGAGGAGTTGAATTTACAGATACCCGGTATCTGTCTCCCGTTATTTTTTCAATTTTAACCTTCTTTTTACCATCGGGACTTGTGAATTCCTGCTGACCGAATGATATAAAACATTGCAGTAAAAGCAAATTAAAAATTAATACTTTTTTCATAGCGAGAGGTATTTAGTATAGATTTAAATTAGATTGGTATTCACAAATTATATAGTTGTCGTATACCTAATGTGTTGGTTCTGACAAAACAAATCTTTTTCATAATCACTGTATAATTAGTTATTATAATATTGACTAAGAGACTGACATCTCTATGAATACCCTGGAATCATAAAGTAATCCCAAATTTACATGATACTGCAGGGTAATACATTTGCAGCCAATTGCCTGGTGTTCCATATTTAAGTATGCCCTGTATTACTGATAATTCAAATGTAAATTTGTTATCCCAGATATTCTTATAACCCCATTCAATCCCATAAGCTTTTATAAATTCATTTTCTCTATCAGGATACATTAGTTTACCAAATTCCATGTAAGGTCCCACAAAAGCACCATCCAGTTTCTCCCATGCGTTATAATATATTCTGCAAGCTATAGGGATGGTATGTGATGAGGATTTCAGATCGTCCCATAATAATTCTTTTGCAGCCCAACCCATGCTGACAAAACGATAACCTGAAAGGATTCCAACGCCAAACTCAGAGCCTTTCTTTTGCAGGGTTAACTCACCAGTAATGGTTGGTCCGTTCAGAAAAATATTTAACGGATCAAAACCAATACAAAACAGGTTCCCTTTATAATTAAGATTGATTTCTTCCTTTTGTGTCTTTTCTTTTTTCGCAATAACATTAGTTTTATATTCTGCAACAAGGTCTTTGCTCAGACTAGTGGATAATTCCCTGTTATTTGTAATTATTTTGAAATAGATATTAGTACTATCTACTTTAGTGATTTTACAAAATACCTGTTCACCATTCTTTCTCAGTATTAAATCTTTGTGCCCTGCATCATAGCTCCCGGTTTGTTTTGACTCATCAATTATAACAGCACCCTCTTCATTTGATATAGAACTAATGGTTAAATCTTCTAAAGGGATGGAATCTGACTTAGATTGCAGATTACGTTCATAATCATATGCCGGTAAAGTCAATTCTTCCGTAACGGTGGAACTTGCATTATTTGCCAAGTTACTTTCATTACTTTGCGCCGGTAATGCTATATCCCCTGCAGTTGTAGAAACCGTCGCTATTGCAAGGTTGTTTTCAGAATGATTCTCTAATAATGATAATTCATCTTCCTTATTGCTTGTAGCAGGTATAATGATCAGATTTTCTGTTAATGTTGATTCATTTAATTTATTTATTGTTCCAATCCTGTTCTTATTTGTAAATCTTACCTCGAGCTTATATTCTTTCCTGTAATCGGCATTCAGGTTATATATTACTTTCGTTTTTCCGAGGTCTCCCAGCTGTGCTGTTAATTTTAAGTTTCCGTCTTTTAATAAATTAATTGAAGGATAACTATATAGAGCTACTTCTTCCCTGAATATTAAAGAATCATTCAACCAAATTCTAATCGGATCGAAAGTCCAGGTATTATTGATTACATCAAAATTGATTTTGGAATAGTTATTAATTACCTGCTTTTCGCCAGAATTTGAGTAAAGGTTTGATTTCTTTTCACTGAAAAGAATATTATAACTATCGGTAGTTTCTTTTCCATCGACAACATAAATAAATTTGGATGACCTTTGCGCCATAAATCTCCAGTGTTTGCTGTCGGGGCTAAATTCGAAAGAATATATTATTGGATAAGGATTTTGTTCAACTCCGTCCAGAATGTAAAAGCAACTACTAAATTGTACTACTGCATATGCCCAATGTTTACTATCAGGGCTAAATGTTATACCATTTTCAGCTATCTTATTATAATGAGGTTGCTTAATTCCATCAATAACAAAAAACCATTCATTGTCAGAGGATGCGGCATATGCCACCCGTTTGCTGTCCGGGCTAAATGTCAGATTACTCATTAAATCGTCATATTCCGGTTCTTTTACTCCATCAATAATATAAAACCATCTGTCATTAGCCTTCGCACCATAAGCAAGACGTTTGTTATCAGGGCTAAATACAAATCCTTCACTCAGTAATCCGTCATAATCCGGTTCTTTTACTCCGTCAATAATATAAAACCATCTGTCATCATCAGATGCACCATAAGCCCAATGTTTGCTGTCCGGGCTGAATGTTATATCGGAAGAAAGTAAATTGTGGTAACTGGGTTGTTCTTTACCATCTATGACATAGAATTTCTTTGATTTCTTTTCATCGACAACAGCTTTATATGCATAATGATTGTTATCGGGACTAAAGGTTATTGTATTACCAGGTATTCTTTTATAATGGGGGCCCTCAATGCCATCAGTCACAACACAAAAATCCCCGTCGTAACATTTTGCAATATACATTACATTATTACTATCCGTAAAAAAGTAAATCTTTTGACCGACTATTGTTTGATATGACCTGTGAGGAACAGAATTAACTGATACAACCGATCGGTCTCCTGATATATTCCTGAGCTCAACATTCTTTTTACCGTCTGGACTGGTGAATTCCTGCTGACCGAATGATATAAAATAGTGCAATAAAAGCAAATAAATAATTAATAGTTTTTTCATAGTGTGGGCATTTGTATGGATTTATATTCGAGCTATTAGTAACAAATTAAGGTGTGACAATTGAAAGTGTTGCTTCAGCAGTGCCGTCAAGAAATAATTCATTCCACCCGGTTGTTATTGGTGAGGTGAAATCTCCGTTAATTATTTGCTCCACACCATCGGCTTTTACGGATATATTATCGAAATAAATATCATATGGCCCGAGCGCTCCTAAATTGAACTGTATTGCAGAATGACCGTCCCCGTCATCATTAATAGTACTTACAGTTGAAACTGAAAAGGTATTTTCTGTTGTGGATATTTCAAAAAAAGGTGCAATACCGGAATAGTGAAGTATTCCTTTGTAATCTCCTCCCGCCTGGTTCAGGTCGCAATAAATTCTTACATTTTTACTGGCATGGGCATCGAAAGTGAGTTCGTACAAAACTCCGATTTGTATTTCAGAAATATCCTGCGAAAACTGAACGTGCCAGTCCAGTTCCCCACCTTCAGTTATAGAAATAAGTGCGTGTTCTGAACTATTATTACGTTCTTCCTCATCTTTTTTTTCACAACTGCTAAATAAAATTGCAACTGAAAGCAGCAGGAACAAACGGATTACAGTATTCCGGATTTTAGTATGAAATTCTTTGTAAGATTTAAATTCTGAAGTGTTCATTGAAATAAGTTTAATTGTTTGTTTTATTGTCTAAACTCATTAATTGAATAACTATCGACTCAATTAAATTAAAATGCCATTATAGTTATTGTATTAAGGCACTGTGTGTTGTTTTATACTTTAAATACAGATTCATAATGCCCGGCAGTAAGCCAGGCATTATAATTTTATTCTGTGAATAAGATTGATGATTTAAAATTCATATTTGAATTTAATCTGATAAAAACAGAATTCTATTACCGTAATGGTTTGGTAGGTTTACACATTTCAAATTCACTTAATGTCTCTGCGTTAAAATACCCGGTGAACATGGTAAATCCTTTGAGCTTAATGTAGTAGTACCTGTTTGGTTTAAAATTGACAAATTTAAATATACCATGAGGGGATGAGAAATAATGAAATTCGTCGTTTGCATTTACGTGTACTGCAATATATTCTTTTTGTTTTAAGTTTGCCATGAGAACATCATCTACCATTACACCCCATTTGGCAGCAGCTCCGGCCATTGAACTTGTTCTGTAAATGTAAATAACTGCATCTGATTCATCATTGAATGCTTCTAGGCCGACAAAAACGGAATCATCAATAACTTCATTTTCCATTTCGGGTTTTACAATGCTGGTAGGTTCAATTTCTTTGGTTTGTCCAAAAACGCTGGTTGTGAACATAATGAATGAAAGGAGGAATAGATTTTTCATAGATTTAGATTGTTAGGTTAAGTAAATATTTAATGTTTATAATGAATTATATAGAAAGTTTGATAAACGATTGTTCCGTATTGAAAATCATTTACAGCTAACAAATTGTTATCTTTTATCATTTAAACAGGGTTAACTGATAGTAATTGGATTAGCAAGTAACAAAAAATACTTATCTAATCAAAACTCCTGAATAAAATTTCAATATTTGTTATATGAGATATAACCGGTAAATTATGATCTGCAGTTCAATTATCGTTTTTTATACATGTGATATTCCCTTACTTACAAATTCAGAAATAAATAGTATAGTTAATAAAGCTTTTAGTAATAAGGTATGACAGGAAAATAAGCAACAAACTGCTGGTTTATACTGGCCAATAGTATCTGTCTGCATCTTTTCATTAATTTAGAATTATCATTAAATATCAGACCATGAAAATTAAAATAAATTATTTTCTTGCAGTGGCTGTATGTTTCGCAGGAGTGATCTTTAAAAATATATATGCCCAGGCCGATATTACAGGGGCTATATTTTATCAGAATATCAGATTGTAGTCATACTATAATCACCAAAATGTGTATTAAGCAGTAAATCGTTTTTTTTCACGTCGATATATTCCTTACATTCGCCAATTGGCAATTTATAACTTTATATGCTTTTTGAAGAATTTGGCCTTGACGATCGCTTAATGGAAGCGATATCATACATGGGATTTGAGAAGGCAACCCCGATACAGATAAGTACAATCCCTGAAATTTTGGCCGGTAACGACCTTATAGCCTGCGCACAGACAGGTACAGGTAAATCTGCTGCATTTCTTTTACCTGTGTTGAATAAGCTTAAAGATGAGGAAAGGAAAGGGATTAATACATTGGTGATTGTTCCTACGAGGGAACTTGCAATTCAAATATATCAACAGATACAGGGATTTGCTTATTTTGTTCCGGTGAGTTCGATAGCTATATATGGCGGTGGTGATGGAAGCAACTGGGACCAGGAAAAGCAGGTGCTTACCAAAGGTGCCGATATTGTTGTAGCAACACCGGGAAAATTACTTTCACATATCAAAATGGGTTATGTCGATTTCAGTGCTGTTGAACACCTTATTCTTGATGAAGCAGATCGGATGCTTGATATCGGATTTCACGATGATATCATGAGTATTATATCAAATATACCAAAAGAGAGACAAACCCTGATGTTTAGTGCAACCATGGCTCCAAGAATAAGAGCCCTTGCCGGCAAGATACTTACCGAACCGGTAGAGGTAAGCACTGCTATTGCCAAACCCGCTGACGGTATATTGCAGGCTGCATACCTGGCACATGACAATCAGAAGATACCGCTTATAGAATCCCTTATAAGAGATAAACCTGAGTATGCCAGCATTCTTATTTTCAGTTCAACAAAGAAAAAAGTATTTGATATTGTACGTTCACTTAAAAAACTGAAGGGTGGTGTTGAAGGTATTTCGTCTGACCTCACACAAAAGGAAAGGGAAGAGGTGCTGCAAAGATTTAAATCCAGACAGACGCGCATCCTGGTTGCTACCGATGTGTTGAGCCGTGGTATTGATATTAAGGATATTAATCTGATCATAAATTTTGATGTACCAAAAGAAGCGGCCGATTATGTTCACAGGGTAGGTCGCACAGCACGGGCAGATCAAACCGGTGTTGCCCTTACTATTATTAATGAAGACGATATGTTCAGTTTTCACCGTATAGAAGAACTTATTGAGAGCAATGTGATGAAATTACAATTGCCTGAAGGATTAGGCGAAGGACCGTTATGGAACCCAAAAGCAAAGTTTAAAAGATCTCGTTACCGGGGAAAGAAATATCAAAAAAAACCATCAAAGAAATTCAATGGAAACAGGTCACCCCAAAGAAACAGAAAATGATAATTTCACTAACCTATTTTCTTAATTAGCTGGGCTATTTCATTATCGAGTTGTTCACTGGATTGCACCAGCGGAAGTCGAACATCCTTTCTGCACATCTTCATAATACTTAATGCAGATTTAATTCCTGCAGGATTGCCTTCCCTAAATAATGCCGTGTAATAATCTAACAGGTTATAATGCAATTGATTTGCAAGAATTCTGTTGTTTTCAAGCGCTGCCCTTACCATTTCTGAGAACATTTTTGGATGTGAATTGGCCACAACCGATATTACACCTTTTGCTCCAAGGTAAATCATAGGCAGTGTCATGGCATCATCTCCGGATAACACTTCAAAATGTGGAGGTTTATTTTTAATAATCTGCATGATCTGGGTCATGTTACCTGAAGCCTCTTTTACGGCAACTATATTGGAATGATCCCTTGCCAGCTGAAGAACAGTTTTAGCCTCAATATTTGAAGAAGTTCTGCCGGGTACATTATATAAAATTACCGGTCGGGGACTTATTACGGCAATAGAAGAAAAATGTTGGTAAAGACCTTGCTGTGTCGGTTTATTATAATAAGGAGCAACTGTAAGTATTCCTGCAACATTATCGAGATTGTATGTATTTATCTTTTTAACGACAGAAGCTGTATTGTTACCACCTATACCAACTACCACAGGTACCCTTTTATTTGTAAAATCAATAACATGCTTTACCACTTCGGGTTTTTCTTCATCACCAAGTGTTGAGTTTTCGCCGGTGGTCCCCAAAGCAACGATAAATTCAACACCTTCATTAATCACGTGGTTTATAATTCTTTCTAATGCTTTAAAATCAATATTATTATTTGCATCGAAAGGAGTTACAAGTGCAACCCCGGTACCCGTGAATTTTTCTGTCATCGTTTATTAATTTTTAATTAGGGAGAGATAATGTATCAGCTGGTTGATAAGAAAGTTCATCTGCATTTCAGTCTGGATCTTCTTATCTATTATTTTTTCTACGTCTTTATTTTTCAATTTAACTTTTGCCAGATCTTTTTCAAGTTCTGTTTTTAAATCGTTCATAGTGGCCTTTTCTTTTTCCAGGTCGATCATTAAATCGAGGTAAGGCTGTTCTTCAGAATATTTCCCGACTTTAAACCTGGCTTTTGATGTAGCAAGAATATACTGTATCGGGTATGGTTCGTCGAGGCTCAGATTTATTAGGATATCAAAAGGTTTTTTAATAAACTTATTCACACTTTCTGTTTCAGGTTTGTAAAACCAGTTTAATTGTTTGTGTGTGAAAAAATCAAATCCTTTTCTGTAAAGGTAATGATCGATAAGCTGTTTACTATCGACATAACCCAATACATCAATTGAGTTATTCTTAGTAGAAAGATTCTTTACCATTTCTTTAACAATCTCGAAACTAACCTGGTAAGTTGCATTAAATAAAATACCAATGCTTTTGGCTGAAACAAGGTTGCATGCCGAAACTTGTCTGTCTGATGTTTTAAGGTAGGACCGGATTGCACGTTCACCAAAATATGTTTTGGTATTTTGAATTATATTCATACTGCAAGTTTATGAAAAAACCTTTGATTTACCATACTTGCTTTTAAGGTATAAAAACCAACTCTGGAAGTTATACAATTCATTATTGCACATTATTATTAAAGTGATCCTTGGAGATTATAGCAAGCCAATCATATTCAGAAATTCGTCTTCTGAAATAATAGATAATCCTATTATATTGGCTTTCTCAAGTTTGCTGGGCCCGATATTTTCACCTGCCACAAGAAAATCGGTTTTTGACGAGATACTGCTTACATTTTTACCTCCGTTTTCTTCTATAAGTTGTTTGATCTCTTCTCTGCTGTATTTTTTAAATACTCCTGAAATGATAACCGACTTGCCTGCCAGTATATCGCCTTGTGGAATAGTTTGTTCAGCTTCCATTTGGAGCCCGAATTCAGTCAGACGGTTAACTAAAGCTGCGTTTTCATCTGAACTAAAAAATTCAACAATACTATGAGCAATGCGTTCCCCTATCTCATGAACTCCTGTGAGCTGCTCAACACTTGCATTTCTGAGTTTTTCAATTGATCTGAACTCTTTTGCCAAAACTTTGGCAACCGTTTCACCAACATACCTTATGCCTAATGCATAAAGTACACTCTGAAAAGGAACCTTTTTCGAATTTTCAATGCTAGCGACCAGATTCTCTGCCGATTTTTCCGCAAATCGATCAAGCCCAATAAGTTGCTCTTTCTTTAATAAGTAGAAGTCGGCAATATTCTTTAATAATCCTTGTTCATACAACTGATTTACCGTGGCATCTGCAAGTCCGATATCCATTGCTTTTCGCGATACAAAATGAATGAGTTTCCCTTTTATCTGTGGCGGGCATCCGGATTCGTTCGGACAATAATGCTTCGCTTCTCCTTCATATCTAACAAGTCGGGTTCCACATTCCGGACAATTATCAATGTACTCAAATGGCTGTGAGTCTGTTGGTCTTTTACTTTTATTAACACCAACGACTTTTGGTATTATTTCACCTCCTTTCTCAATAAATACCGAATCATTTATGCGAATATCGTGTAATGCAATCTGATCGGCATTATGCAGCGATGCACGTTTTACTGTTGTGCCTGCTAACTGCACCGGAGTAAGGTTTGCTACAGGAGTAACAGCACCTGTTCTGCCAACCTGAAAATCCACTGAAATTAATTTTGTTTCAGCCTGTTCTGCTTTAAACTTAAATGCAGTTGCCCACCTGGGTGATTTTGCTGTGAAACCCAGACTCTTTTGATGTTCATAGGAATCGATCTTAATAACAATGCCATCAATATCAAAAGGTAAATTAATTCGTTCTTCTTCCCAGTATCTGATAAAGCCGAATACTTCGTCGATCGATTTACATAATCTGATATGGGGTGAAATCTTAAAACCCCATTCTTTACATTTGTTTAGGTTTTTATAATGCGATGTAAAAGGCAGGTTTTCACCTGATAATCCATAGAAGAAACAATCAAGTGGTCTTTTGGCAACCAGTGCGGAATTTTGCATTTTTAGTGTTCCGGATGCTGCATTGCGGGGATTTGCAAAGGGAACCTCTCCGGCATCTATGCGCTCATCATTCATTCTTTTAAAACCTTCATGAGGTAAGAGTATTTCTCCGCGTATTTCAAATTCCGGAGGAAAATCATTTCCATGCAGCTTGAGCGGGATGCTTCTTATTGTTTTAACATTATGTGTAACATCATCTCCTTTTTCTCCGTCACCACGGGTAACTGCGCGAATAAACATTCCTTTCTTGTATGATATACTTATCGATACTCCATCATACTTCAGTTCGCAGGCATAGCTATATTTTTCATCAACAATCTTTTTATTCCTGATCTCAAAATCGCGCAATTCTTCAAGAGAATAAGTATTGCTAAGCGAAAGCATCGGGTATTTATGAGTGACTTGCTTAAATTCTTTATTGATATCATTGCCAACACGCTGCGATGGTGAATTTTCATCATATAATTCGGGATGGAGTTCTTCAAGCACAACAAGTTCTTTCATTAGCATGTCATACTCAAAATCACTGATTTCGGGTTCCGACAGCACATAATACCTGTAATTATGGTAGTTAAGTAATTCTCTAAGCTGTATAATTCTTTCTTTGGAATCTGAATTTTCGGACATAGTATTTATCTCTTGCAAGCACTAAAATAGAATATCTATGTCAAACTGCTATGAAAAAATTATGTATCTATATTAAACCTTTTGTATTTTAACTGATCAAATTGAAGCAAAGGCTGAAAAATGTTGAAGATTAACTGATAATTGCAGAATAACTTTAACATTACAGGCAATCTGAATTAAAATTTAGAGCTATGAAGCGAATTTCACATTTATTAATTATTGGTCTGTTCATTACAACTGGCCAGATAACACAAGCACAGGATAAGCCAAAAACTGATCCTGCGGAGAAGATGGTTTTACGTTCGAATACCCGTGATAAAGTTGTTATTGTTCGGGATAATACCCAAAGAACGATGGTGCAGACACATCGGCAGGCAAGAATAATCAGCAGAAGCCATAAAAATATGCAGAGTCGAATGATGCGACAGCAGCAAAGAAGGATGCATATACAGCAACAGCGTATTCAACACAGAAGGGTACAACAAAGACATTCTGCAGGTCCACATAATCAGGGTCCCAGATAGTTATTCCACTGGTAAAAATGAATAACATGAAAAAAATCATAAACCTGTTTTTTTTACTGCTTTTTGGATATCATATCTCCACCGCTCAAAGTAGTTTGCAAAACCAGATATCTGAAGGACTAAAATATTATGAAAGCGGAGACTACGGTGAAGCTGAGGAAATATTCAAATCATTATCGAAAAGTGATAAAAAGAATGATAAGGTATTTTACTTTTTAGCAAATACTCAGATGGCTTTATATAAATTTAATAAAGCAGTAAGGAATTATAACAAAGCGGTCAGGATTAATCCTAAAAATGAGGATGCTGTCTTTAACAGGGGAAATGCTCATTATGAGCTGGAAAATTATATCAAAGCCATTAAAGATATGAAGCTTGCTCTTTCTCTCGATTCAACATTAACCATGGCTTTTTCTGTTTCGGGCAGCGCATATTTCAATCTTGAAGAGTATGAAGATGCGGTTGAAGAATTTACCACAGCCATAAAATCGGATTCAACAGAGGCTTCTTTTTATTACGACCGTGCTAATTCATTCTTTATGCTTGAAAAATATTACGAAGCACTTGACGACTATTCCAAAGCAATTGAATTAAATAATACAGAAGCAGATTATTTTTTCAACCGAGCACTTACCAGATTTTATCTTGGTTCAGAAAGTGATGCATGTCAGGATCTGGAGAAAGCCGCTTCGCTGGGCGATACTGAATCAAAAGAATACGTTTTGGAGTTTTGCGGAGGTATATAGTAATCCCGTGATTTACTATAAACCAAATGAATAGGTTAATCCTGTATTAAAGTATATTTGCGACGATTGGTCGTAAAATATCGATTCGGAAGTTGGTACTATAAAATAAGCGGTAAAGTTGATCATAAATTGTCTCAGGCTGTAATAGAGAGGTAACATAAAACCTATCGATGTTATCTTATATGAACTTCCAAACAAGTTTTCCCCGCTGTCTTCAAGAATATTAGCAATTTGAAGTTTAGCTTCTTCCAGTCCGACTCTTTCAATTCTTATTACAGGATTTAAACCGCTTAACGGATAATTGTCCCATACCCAGGATATAAATCCTTCTTCATCCATTTTTTCATAAGCATATTCGTTATAAAAATTGTTGTCACTTACATTTATATCAAATTCAATACTCACCGAAAGCAATGATCTTCGGAAAAGAAAGTTTTTTTTATCCAGAACAAGTGCATTTTGAAAAGATATGAACAACATACCGCCGGAACCAAATAAATAGCCTGTGCTAAGGCTTCCTGCATATAATGATTTTGTGTAATAAATATCAAGTTGCGCGATATCAGAAAATACTGATCGAAGCTCATGCATATTGTTACTATATCCAATGTGTGTATATGATGGATAAAAGGACCACTTCTTTGAAGGTGTATACATGTATCCTGCAACAAAGTCAAGTTCGTAAGCAGTTGCCGATAAACTTGTATCCGAATTGATTGCTGCAACAGGCATTAAGGAAACATCGAACTTATACTTTGAGAAAAATGAAAAAATACCTGAGTAATAGGGTTGACTGATATTTTCCGGAAGAAGCCCTAATAAACTGCTGTTTGATGTATATCCGGTTGAAAAAAGTAATGTATTGATATTGGTATTTCGGAAACGATAACCTGAACTTTTATTAATATGATCCGTAGCATTAACTTCTGAATATAATACTATATCTAATATTAAGACAATAATATTAAACCAACAGCTTTTATAAATGTACATATTAACCAACCTTAATAAAATTGACTTGAAATATAATATAAATCATGAATTATTGGTTTATTTTACATACAAACGCAAAATCATCCACTTACGTCTATTAGATTATAAAGATATCATGCTTTTTGAAATACATTACCAGAATTGATCTCATGGAAAATTCTTTTGCGCAGGCATATCTAATAATATTTTTTTATTTACTATTTACACCGCTTAACGCCCAGATAAAAAACTCAGGTAGCTTAAAGGGTTTAATATTAGATAATAACAGAACAGTACCCTACATCTTTTTTAATGTTAAATCGAAAAGCGAATTTAGTGAATTTCAAAACTTTGATGGTTTTGATAAAAATCTTAAAGTTGATTATTCAGGATACAGGGAAGATGTGAATATTACACCTGAAAAGTCGGGACGGTGGGATACACTGAGTAATGGCATGAAGATATGGAGAATAGGTATTGCTGCTCCGGGAACCAGATCAATCTCCGTATTGCTTAATGAAGTTAATTTACAATCTGGAGTAAAGGTGGTTGTTTCTTCTTTAAATAGTGTTGATATTACAGATGCAATTACCCTGAGATATGTTAAAAGTGATGAATTATATGCGTGTCGCCCTGTTAAAGGAGACAGTATTATTGTCGAAATGCAGTTATCACATGGAATACCTGTTGAAGATTATTTTAAAATTAATTCTGTATATATCGGGTTTAAAGATGAAAGTCCTGAAAAAACTTTTAACGATGAATGGTTTGGGCAGTCAGGGCCATGCGAGGTTGATGTCAATTGTATATCCGATGCATACATCCAGTCAAATAAACACTCGTCCTGTCGCATAGTAACTTACGGTTACAATTATATTAAAAGGTGTAGCGGGAGCCTTATTAATAATACCCGCGAAAATGGCAGGGCACTGGTATTAACTGCAGGTCATTGTATCGAAGATCAGTCTGAGGCGTTAGGTTCGATATTTTTTTTCGATTATGAAAGTCCCTATTGCGGAGGTCCCGATGGTGAAATTAAGTCTGTTACAGGTAGCCGGTTTTTAAGCAGAACAGATTATCTTGACTTTACACTGGTTGAATTAATGGAAAAGCCTTCGGTTAACTTTTACCCACTTTATGCAGGTTGGGATGCTACAGGTAATGAAGTATTATCTTCATATATTATACATCACCCTGAGGGAGATGTAAAAAAGATTGCACTCGATGAAGATTTTGCATTAACAGGATCTTATGGCGGGTTCAATGACAATACACACTGGTTGATTACGGATTATGAAATGGGTTCGACAGGTGCAGGATCATCCGGCTCTGCAATGTTAGACAGTAATAACAGGATTGTTGGGACATTAACCGGTGGAGGTGCGGAATGCACTAATCCTATTTACGACTATTATCAGAAGTTTAGTCATAGCTGGGCTGATTATTCCGCCTATGAAAATCAGCTTATGCACTGGCTTGATCCTTTAGAATCGGGAGTTTTGGTTTTCGATTCATTTGATCCGTATGAGGGAATAATAACAGGGTATTCAAATTTTAACTTAAATGATACAATTCCTTCTCTGCTGACTAATGGTGAGTGGGGTTATATTTCAGGTCACAGTTCCGACGGTTATAAGGAATTCTCAGAGTTCTTCAGTAATGATGGAACAAAATACATATATGGTATATCAATGGAAATTGACCGAGCATTTGATCTGTTTCCGTTGTCATCAGTGATAGTAAAAATATGGGATAATGTTGATGATCCGGAAGTTTGCACTTTTCAGAGAGAGTTCTACCTGTATGAATTTGAACCGGAAATGAAAAATAATATATGGCTTGATACACTTATTCAGGTGAATAGGGATTTTAGAGTAGGTTATGAAATTTCATACGATATTCCTTGTGATACTTTTGCTTTACGAACATTCATACCTAAACAGACAAATACAGCGTTTAAACGACTGGGAAATCGTTGGATTCCTGTTGACTTAAATGTTGAATACAGAGATATTTCACTTGGAATAATTGTTTTGTTACTTGATTATTATCCTCCGCCTGGTTCCGGTCCCGTACCATATCCGTTTGAAGATATCCATTTGTATCCAAATCCGGTAGAAGATCATTTTCAGATTCTTTTTAAAGAAGTACCGGCAGAAACTGTTCAAATTAAGCTATATAACACTTATGGACGATTAATTGATACAGTAATTCTTGATCCTCCGCAGAAGAATAACAAGATATTACTAAAAAGACTTGTCAGAGGTACTTACATAGTTAAAATAGAAACATCTCAATACAGTGTGGTTAAGAAGTTTATAAAGCTTTAGTTATAAACTTTCTGTGAGATTAATATCTTTTGTTGTAATTTAATACAAGAATAAATTTTTTAGAGTTATGACTGTTCAAACCAGCACATTTGTTAAAGCATTGTCATTAATAATCTATATTTTTTTACTAAACAACCTGTATGCACAGGAGCGTTCAATAAGAATAATCGGGACATCGGAATATAATTATAATCCGTTACCCAACACAAAAGTGATACTTTACAAAGATGGAAAGGAAATCAGAACGCTTCATACAGGGGCTGACGGAGAATTTCGTTTCGACCTTGACCTTAACAGCGAGTATCTTATAACACTTGAGAAAGCAGGATATCTTGGTAAAAAGATTGCTTTTAATACCGATTTACCAGATGAAGTTATTGGAAAATGGACCATTGAATTTGCCATGACCTTATATATAGGGTGCGAAGGAGTTGATGCTTCAGCTTTAAATGATCCCGTGGACAGAATTAAATTTAGCACCAATAAAAATGATTTCATTTCAGATGAGGTTTATGCGCAGAAAATGAGGGGACGTCTTGAACAATTATTAGTGAATATTGAACGTTGTGAAACTGAGAAATTTCAGGAAGCACGCAGCGAAGGAGATAAACTTTACCAGGCCAATAATCTTGCTGAGGCAAGAGAGAAATATGAGGAAGCACTGAGCATATACCCCAATGACAGGTATAGCAAGAAAAAAATTGAAGATATAAATGAAAAGATAGGGGAGAATAAACAAAATCAGGAAATATTTGACAGAACAGTTGCAGAAGCGGACAAATTTCTTAGCGAAGAGCAATATGAGGCAGCACGTATTAAATTCAATGAAGCGTTACGAGCTATGCCTCAAAACAATTATCCCAGGGAGAAAATTGCAGAGATTGATGATTTTATCAGGGCAAATGAACAGGCACATCAGGCTGAACTTGATAAGGAGCGGGAATATAACGGCTTTATTGCCAAAGCCAATGCAGCATTAAATGCTCAGAATTATATTGCTGCCAAAGGTTTCTTCGAACAGGCATTATTGATAAACCCCACTGCAGCCTTTCCAAAACAAAAAATAACAGAACTTGAGTCACTTATAAAAAAACAAAAAGAGCATGAACTTGCTGATGCTGCACATGAAAAATCATATTCAGAAGCTATGGCAATGGGGCAAAATGCTCTTGTTATCAGGGATTATGAAACTGCCAGGCAACATTTTAGCAGGGCCCAGATGCTGAAACCATCAGAAAGTTTACCCCGCGAAAAGATGGCTGAAATTGATGAGCAGATCCGTGCGGATAAACTTGCAGACATGCAGGCGCAAAAAGCAGAAATACAGCAGAAAATCAAAGCAGCACTCGATGAAGGAGATAAACAATTTCAGGCTGGTAACTATGCTGCTGCCGAGGTTGCTTATCAACAAGTATTACAGTTTAATCCAAATGATGCTTATGCAAAACAAAGATTAAACAGGGCAAAAAGTCTGGTTCTTGCTGCTGAAGCAGAAAAGCAACAGGCGATGGAAAAAGCTTTCAAAGAAATTGTTGATAATGGTGATGCTTTTATAGTAGCTAAATCATATGAGCAGGCTATTTCAGCATATAAGCAGGCAATGCTTCAAAAACCTAATGATCCGGTTTTGCTTAATAAAATAGCCGAAGCAGAGCAAATGCTGGCAATGCACAAACAAAAAGAGGCAGCTGATAAGGATAAGAAAAAAAGATATGACCAGTTTATTGCACAGGGTAACTCCTTACTGGCAGCGAATAAATTAACAGAAGCACAGAGTGCATATCAAAGTGCTCTTCAAATATTCCCCGATCAGACGCTGCCAAGAAACAAGATCAACGAAATTAATGCATTACTCGATCAGAAGACTAAAGAAGAGCAACATCGTCAATTGATATCAAAAGCCGATGCCCTGTTTGCTTCAAAAGAATATTCACAGGCAAAAACACTATATGAACAGGCTTTATCATTAAATGCAGCTGACAGCTATGCCAGACAAAAAATTGGGGAAATTGATGGTATTATCAGAGAAAATGAGCGACTGGAAGCAGAAGAAGTAGCTAAAACTGAACAATATAACCGCATTATTCGGGAAGCTGATAATCTGTTTGCGCTCAAACGAAATCCTGAGGCAAAAGCAACTTATCAAAGAGCGCTTGGTCTTAAGCCCGCTGAAACGTATCCTCAGCAGCAAATAACATTAATTAATAACATGGTGGCAGAAGAACAAAGAGCATTACAGGAACAGCAGGCCAGGGAGCAACAGTACAGAGAGGCAATTTCAAGAGCCGATGCTGCTTTCAATACAAAAAATTATGCCGATGCAAGAACCATATACCAACAGGCTTTGGCGTTAAAAAATGCTGAAACTTATCCCAGACAAAAAATTATCGAGATTGATCAAATACTTCGGGAGCAACAATTAAGAGATGAACAATATGAAAGAACGCTTACGGAAGCAAACAATTTATTTACTGCCAAACAACTTGAATCGGCAAAGCAAACTTATAACCGGGCATTATCGATTAAACCGACTGAAGCTTATCCAAAATCGCAGATTGCCAAGATTGATGCATTAATTGCTGAACAAATTAAAAAAGAAAATGAGCAAAAGGCAATTGAATTTCAGTACAGTGAAGCCATTAAAATGGCTGATAAACTTTATGGGATGAACGACCTTATTGATGCAAAATCATATTATCAGCGTGCATTATCTGTGAAAGCCAATGAGCAATATCCGCAAAGTCAGATTAGTAAAATTGATGCTCAGCTGGCTGCTTTGGAAAAAGAAAAACAGGAAAAACTTGCATTTGAGCAAAAATACAATGCGATACTTGGCAGTGCCGATAAAGCATATAATCAACGAGATTATAAGTCAGCAAAAAATAGCTATATGGAAGCACTGGAAATGAAGCCCTCTGATAGTTATCCGCAGGAACAGTTGAATAAAATTGCAGAATTTGAAAGGATACTTGCACAACAGGAAGCTTCACGAAATGTAACGGTTCCGGCCGGAGGTACAGCAGTTGGTGGTGCTGCAACAGTTCCTGCAGCAGGTAAGCTGGCTGATCTGAATTTTCAAAATGACAGTGAAAGAGACAAGTATCTGAATGAACTGCGGAAAGAATATCCGGAGGGTGTAACTTTAGAAGTTCATAAAGAAAAGACAAAAACCACGCATCGTTATGTAGTGATAAGGGATAGTGAAGTAAGAGAGTTCAGACAGGTTAAATTCAATTGGGGAGGAGTAGAGTTTACGCTTAATGGGACACCGATTACTTCACAGTACTTCAATTCACAGGTAAAAGTGCGTGAAGGAGAATATTTCAAAAAAATTGAAATGTAATTATTTTTACTTTGTAACTTAATTACTGTTGGAACGTCTAACTAACAATTTTTAAAAACCATGATAATGAATTCAATAAAAAAGGTAGTATCCTATATTTTAATCAGTTTAGTACTGATTTTTACCATTATAGCAATTCTCGGTATTTGGGATATCATTGATCTTGAACAGGTCATGATTAAGGTACTTTATTCTTTACTTGTAGTATTTGCAGCATCGGCAGTTATCTTATTCATCTTTTCAGTACTTATTAAAGATGATCTGATTAATTCTAATAATAAGTTGAAAGATAATAATCCTTAATTGAAATCAGTTTTCTGAAGTTCTTTTAGAAAGATTGAATCTAGCTCGGTAACGGTCAGATTTTTATCCTGAATCGCTTTTTTATTATTCAGTAAGAATAATGTTGGGGTTAATGAAATATTATACCAATCAGCAATTCTTTGGTCACTGGTCTGATAAGTGTTGAACCAGTTTCTCGGGAATGTGCTTTTTGCATACTGCTTCCACTTATCAGTTTCATTTCCTGTATAAACGGTTACATATGCAATATCCAAATATTGATACTTGACGCTGAGTTTTTTCAATTGTTCTATAACCTTCCTGCAAAAGCTGCAATTAAAATCCCAGAATATAATAACGGTGTAATGTGCATTTATACTGTCAAGTTGTGATTTATTAGAAAGTGATTCAAAAATTTTAAAGTCAGGGGCTTTTTCATGCAGGATCGTTGGTTTGACTTTATTATATTCCTGATTTAAAAATTCCATCTCATCATTTGATATCCAAGGTGCATAACCAGTGAAGTAATAATTTTTTATTAAGTATATATAAGCATACTCAGAAAGCGGCGTATGTTTATCCGAATAGTATTTATCGGTTAATAATTTTAAAACATATTTTTTCATCTCCTGATTCTTGATGTTACTTAGTATATTATCTATCGCCTGTGTTATTTCTATGGTATTTTGTCTGACAATCCTGTTCAGATACATATTTGTTTTCTGATCGATAACAGGGGTATAAATTAATCTTTCATCTTCCCAGATAATGTTTTTAAGATAGTTCTCCTTATAATAGTTCAGACTTAAAAACCATTTTATAGAATCATAACTTTCACTATCATGATATTCTTCAAAACCCGGCACTGCAACCGAAATCTGCGACTGTAGATAATTCCCCGCAAGTGTTCCTTTGTATTTTAATGCATATCTATTTTTGAGCTTATCAACATTTGATTCAAGAATTTTAACTTCTTTAAATATCCTGCTTTTCTCTGATCCCTTAACTGTTTTTTCAATGACGGCCTTTTTCAATGAATCTATTTCAGTATAAATTTTTTCTGCTTCATGTAAATAGTTATTATAGGCTTCAGCTGAAATACTGCCTGAGATAATAATGCTGCTTTTTAACCTCTCTTGCATCACCTGAACGCTATATTCACTTGCTTCAGAAATCATTATTTCATGTACCGATGAATCGGGCAAAACAATAAAATAGAGGCCGTCGTGTAAAGTCGTTCTGTAATCAGCATATCCTGTATTATTAATATATATGCTGTCCTTAAAATAGGTTTTAATACCATGGTAATAACCTAATGTAATATAATGATCCTTAAAAGGTCCTGCATTAATATTTATATTAACTATCTCCGGCTCTGTACAGAAGGAATTTAGCAGGATTATAACTAATAGCTGACAAAGGAATATAAAACGAAAAAATGAATCCATCGTAAAAAAAATCAATATCAAACAATATTAATTAAAATATAACGTTTTACTTTGCAAAACTTTCATGATACCCTAAATCATTAACAGATGATTTCAGTACTGATACCCGTTTATAACTTCAATATAGTTGATCTGGTTAAAACTTTGCATCAGCAAGCTACCAATGCACAGATTCCGTTTGAGATTATTATTGTTGACGATGCATCTAATAATAAGTATAAAAAGATTAATTCTGCGGTAAACTCATTACCATATTTGGTTTACCACGAAGAAATTTCAAATATCGGAAGATCAAAGATCAGAAATAAGCTCGCCGATCTGGCTAAGTATAATAATTTTCTTTTCCTCGATTGTGATTCGTATATTAAGAACCCTGATTTTATCAGGAAGTATGTTAATCAGGTAAAAGATAAAAATAGTGTGATTTATGGAGGAAGAATATATAATTACAGCAAACCTATAGAAGAAAAGTATAGGCTACACTGGTTACACGGAATAAAAAGAGAACAAATACCTGTTGAAGTGCGATCGAGTGAACCCAACAGGTCATTTATGACAAATAACTTTCTTATTTCCAGAGAAGCATTCGCTAAGGTTCGTTTTAATGAAAAGATCAGAGGATATGGTCACGAAGATACCTTATTTGGGTATGATTTATTAAAAAACAATATTACTATTAAGCATATCGACAATCCTTTAGTTCATTTGGGTCTTGAGTCAAATGAAGAGTTTCTTCGGAAGACCAGGGAAGGAATAAAAAATCTTATGCGAATAATGAATATTAACGGAAATGAAAAGAAGCTTGTTCACGATATTACTTTGCTCTCATATTATAAGAAGCTTAAAGATCTTCATCTCGATAAAATATGCAGGTACTTTTATTCTAAGAATGAATACTTATTGCGTAAAAACTTATTAAGTACCAAACCCAATTTAATTCTTTTCGACCTTTACAAGTTAGGTTATTTATGTTCACTGAAAAGTGAGTTTAAATAGTTAAGGTAAATTCAGTTCTTGTTCATCTGATTGACTTTCTATATCTCCTTTAAAATCGGGACTGTTAATATTGAGAGGTTCAATTCAAATATTATCTTTGTAGGCTCATTTTAAAAAGTTTTCAATTTTAAATATATCCTTTCAATGGATTTAAACTATATTATTACCAGGGGAGTGTCGGATGCAGTGCATGAGCTTTATGGAGAAGTCCCCGACCTGAAATCGATTCAGCTCCAAAAAACACGTAAAGAATTTGATGGTGACATTACGGTTGTTGTTTTTCCGTTTCTCAGAATTTCAAAAAAGTCGCCGGAAAGTACAGCGAAAGAGCTTGGTGAGTATTTACAGAAAAAGATTGTAATTGTTAAATCGTTTAATGTAATCAAGGGTTTCCTGAATATAGATGTAAGCAGTACTTATTATGTTGATTTTCTTAGGAATCATGGTATTAAACAGGATTACGGGAAAGTTGAAAGTAAGGGTAATTCTGAACTTTATATGGTAGAGTATTCTTCGCCTAATACAAACAAACCTTTGCATCTGGGTCATATCAGGAATAATCTGTTAGGATGGTCGGTTAGCAAAATTCTTGAAGCATCGGGTAAAAGGGTAGTAAAAACAAATATTGTAAATGATCGCGGAATACATATATGCAAATCAATGCTTGCCTGGCAAAAATGGGGGAAAGGCGAAACACCCGAAAATTCAGAAATAAAGGGTGATCACCTGGTTGGTAAATATTATGTAAAATTTGACCAGGAATATAAAAATCAGATTACCGCACTAATTAATAAAGGTGAAAAAGAAGAAGATGCTGCTAAAAATGCTCCTCTGCTGCTGGAAGCTCAGGATATGCTGCGCAGGTGGGAGGATAAAGATCCCGAAGTAATACATCTATGGGAAATGATGAATGGATGGGTCTACGATGGTTTTGACGTAACTTACAAACGACTTGGAGTTGAATTTGACAAGATATACTATGAGTCAGATACTTATACCGTTGGGAGGGATACCGTGCTTGAAGGTTTAAAAAAAGGGGTATTTATTCAACACGAGGATAATTCTGTTTGGGCAGACCTTACTAATGACGGCCTTGATCAGAAAATTCTTCTTCGCTCCGATGGTACATCGGTATATATGACCCAGGATATTGGAACTGCGCAGATGAGACAAAATGATTATCCCTTCGATAAAATGGTATATGTTGTGGGTAATGAACAGAATTATCATTTTAAAGTACTGGCAATAATTCTTGATAAACTTGGTTTCCCGTGGGCAAAAAATCTTTATCACATGTCGTATGGGATGGTTGAACTGCCTGATGGAAAAATGAAATCGCGTGAAGGTACAGTTGTGGATGCAGACGATCTGATGGATGAGATGATCGATACATCTAGAGAAATGGCCAATGAATTGGGTAAGCTGGAAGGGCTTACTTCTGAGGAGAAAGAAGAAACATACAGGATAATTGGTTTAGGGGCGCTTAAATATTTTATTTTAAAAGTAGACCCCGTTAAGAATATGATGTTTAATCCCAGGGAATCAATTGATTTCAATGGCAATACCGGACCTTTTATTCAATATACACATGCACGTATCTGCTCTGTTCTGCGGAAAGCAAAAGAAATGAATATTGAATCATATCGAGAGTATACAGTAATGACAGAAATTAATGACAAGGAAAAATCTTTACTGAAAATTCTCCACGACTTTCCTGAAATTGTGAAAGAAGCTGCAGATAATTACAGTCCGGCATTAATTGCCAATTATATGTATGAGATAACGAAAGAATTCAATCAGTTTTACCACGACTATACAATAATAAAAGAAAGTAACTTGGAATTGAGGAATTTCAGGATATCACTTTCAGAAGCAGTGGGAAAAGTTATTAAGAATGGTATGAATCTTATGGGTATAGAAGTGCCGGAGCGCATGTGATTTTAACATATAATCTTTATTTTTGCCAGCTGATAAAAACGAATATTAGAGATGTTTGATAATCTAACAGAAAAACTTGAGAGATCGTTTAAAATATTAAAAGGTCAAGGTGTTATTACAGAAATTAACGTATCTGAGACCCTGAAGGAAGTACGCCGTGCTTTACTTGATGCCGACGTTAATTTTAAAATTGCTAAGACTTTTACCGATACAATTAAAGAGAAAGCATTGGGGCAGAAAATTCTTACTTCGGTAAAACCGGCTCAGATGATGGTGAAGATAGTCCACGATGAGCTGGCTGCACTGATGGGAGGAAGCAATGTTGATATTGATATAAAGGGAAATCCTGCGGTTATTCTTATCGCCGGACTTCAAGGTTCCGGTAAAACAACGTTTTCAGGAAAACTTGCGCAGCATTTAAAATCGAAACGTGGTAAAAATCCGATACTAATCGCGGGTGACGTGTACAGACCAGCGGCAATTGATCAGCTGAAGGTGTTGGGTGAACAGATTGGTGTTACTGTCTATACCGAGGAAGGGAACCGGGATCCGGTGAAAATTGCAAGGGAAGGAATCAGGGAAGCAAAAAGTAAGGGATTCGATCTGGTTATTGTGGATACGGCAGGACGCCTGGCTATTGATGAACAGATGATGGCAGAGATTGAATCGATAAAGAAAAATATAAGTCCGACTGAAACTCTCTTTGTTGTAGATTCTATGACAGGGCAGGATGCCGTAAACACAGCGAAAGAATTCAACAGCAGACTCAACTTCGACGGGGTTGTGCTAACCAAACTCGATGGTGATACACGAGGCGGTGCAGCCCTTTCAATCCGATCGGTAGTTGAGAAGCCTATTAAATTTGTTAGTGCCGGTGAGAAGATGGAAGCTATTGAGTTGTTTCATCCTGAACGTATGGCAGACCGTATTTTGGGAATGGGAGATATTGTGTCACTGGTAGAAAAAGCACAGGAACAATTCGATGTCGATGAAACCAGAAAACTCCAGAAGAAGATCGCCAAGAATCAGTTTAACTTTAACGATTTTATTAAGCAGATCCAGCAAATAAAAAAGATGGGTAATATCAAAGATCTGGCGTCAATGATCCCAGGTGTTGGTAAGGCAATGAAAAACCTTGATATTGACGATGATGCTTTTAAAGGTATTGAGGCAATAATACAATCTATGACTCCTGAAGAACGAGAAAACCCCGTTGTTCTTAATGGAAGCCGGAAAAAAAGAATTGCCTCCGGAAGTGGAAACACAGTTCAGGATATAAACAGATTGCTAAAACAATTTGATGAAACAAGAAAAATGATGAAAATGATGCAAAGCGGAGGTAAAAATATGGGTCGGATGATGAATGCAATGCAGGGAGTGAAAAAGTAGTGTGAATTATTTTAAAATGATTAGATAAAGTATAAGGTATTATTCCATTATGACATATAATATTATAAGCTTTGAGAAAAAATATTTATAATTTAACATTCCTGATTATTTCCATAAAGAACAGAAAATATGCAGCTAATTGATGGTAAGAAAGTAGCAGAAGAAATAAAAAAAGAGATTGCTCTCGAAGTTGATAAAATCGTGGCCAGTGGTAAAAGACCTCCTCATTTGGCGGCAGTACTGGTTGGTCACGACGGAGGCAGTGAAACGTATGTTGCATATAAAATAAAAGACTGTGAAGCAGTTGGTTTCAGATCTTCTTTAATCAGGTATGAAGATGATGTTACGGAAGAGGAATTACTTTCGAAAATTACTGAGCTGAATAATGACAATGAGCTGGATGGTTTTATAGTTCAGTTGCCGCTTCCCAAACATATCTCTGAGCAAAAAGTAATTGAGGCGATTGATCCAAAGAAAGATGTTGATGGATTTCATCCTGTAAATGTCGGGCGCACGGTTATCGGATTACCTGCGTATGTTTCTGCAACACCATATGGAATAATGGAACTGATAAGAAGATATAATATTGAAATTTCAGGGAGGAATTGTGTTGTCGTGGGACGCAGCCAGATTGTCGGAAGACCTGTGAGCATATTACTTTCACAAAAGGGAGTTGACGCTACGGTAACCGTTGCACACAGCAGGACAAAAAACCTGGAAAAGATATGTGCTGAAGCAGATATCCTGGTTGCTGCACTGGGTTCGCCAGAATTTGTTAAAGGCCATATGGTTAAAGAGGGTGCGGTTGTTATTGACGTTGGTACAACACGAATACCGTCAAAAGAAACCAAATCGGGATGGAAACTCAAGGGCGATGTTATGTTTAGCGAAGTTGCCGAAAAATGTAGTTTTATTACTCCGGTTCCCGGAGGTGTTGGGCCAATGACAAGGGTTTCGCTATTAAAAAATACATTGTTAGCTGCTAAAAAAGAAATATATTAAAGAAAAAATATCTGAAAAATCGGGCATAAAGTTTGTAATTTCAGATGCCTTTTAAAAATTAGCTATATGAGGTTTATACGCTCAGTTACCGGCATAGGTCTGATAATCATAATTATAATTATGATACTTTGTCTGGGTTGTACACCAACCGATAAGGAACAGGTATATGAAAGATGGACCAGTTCCGATCCGCTTTCTGTAAGTTATAAAGCCCGATATCAGAAACATATTCTTGGCAATTTGGTATATAATCCATCCTTTGAGGAAGGTAAAATAAAACAACTCGATTCTCTAACCCAGTCACTCATTTTAGTAGGTTGGGATGTTATCGGGAAAAATGTGGTATGGATTAAATCCGATTCAGCTGTAAATACTTCAAAGAAAAATGAGGTACATTCTGGTACACACAGCATTAAAATACATCGTGATAAGGCTAATGAAACAGATAAAGAAGGAGAAGGTGTTCTTTCTGATTATATCAAAGTAATACCGGGAAATTATCATTTTTCTTTATATGTAAATCTGAAAAATATAAAAAACCCTAAATCAAGGCTTGGTACAAAGATTTACGATGCAATCGACATCAGGCTGGTTTATTATGACAGGGAAAAACGTGAAATAAGTGGGGATCAGTATTCTCAGCATTACCAGACTAAGGTAAACACGTCATTTAAAGGAACATCATTTTCTAATTATACCGAGATTGATTCTACAGGGTGGATACATATACTGGGCAGGTCGCACATCTTTCCATTTCCCGATGGCGATTTGCCCGACGACACTAAGTTTGTCAGGATATTTATTGGATTAAAAGGAACCGGGACCATGTGGGTCGATGATATCCATTATGAATATAACAGCTTGAATTTTACCTGCCTTGAAAGATTGTCTCCTTATTTTGATACTACCTTTGCGCGTAGCGAGCTTATTATACCTCAACCCAGGACGGTTGAGGTGCTGGAATCCGATATTTATTACAGACCTTTCTACAAAGAAAAATTTCCAATGATCCTGATTCCCGATAATTCTGACCGTATTACTTTGCTGGCAGCTAAAAGACTCGAAACCCGTTTGAGAAAGCATCTGATTGAACTGGCAGGATTAGATAGCACGGAAATACCTGCCTTAATAAGTAATAATATTATTGATGGTCCGGAAAAAGAAATTTTTGTCATTTCAGTTGGCAGAACAAGTCTTTTTAAGAAGTATAGTGAGAAATTACCGGTAGACAGCATTAAAGATCATGATCAGGGTTTCTTTATTCATTCGCTTGATAATATACCGGGAACTGTTTTTTTACGCGGGACAACACCTTTGGCTAATTTTTATGCGGTTCAGGCAGCAACACAGCTTTTTGATAACAAACGCTTATTGTTTCATACTGCTAATGTCATCGATTATCCTGAAGAAGAAGACCGGGCCTTACTATTGACAGAATTAGATGATTACTCATTAAACTTCCTGAATTCAACAAATCAAACGAGATTTAGCGAAGCCTATCTTCCTGCTGATTCCGATGCTACACTTCAATTTATAAGGGATAGAAGATCATGGGCTTTTTCAAAGTGGTTATATTTTAGTTATGAAGAAAATGACAGGCTAGAAACTGACATGGCATTAACAAAACCAAAGCTGATACGTTACAGTCAGTTTATTGATGGTGTTGCTTATCTGATGGATCCTTCATTTATTGGTGGCATATCTATTGAAAAATCTTTGGAACAATATTATTCCGATATTCAGTTTTCGGCTTATAATGAGCCTGACTATAAAAGAATAGTAAATACCTCTATGTACCTAAACATAGAAACAGAGATTCTGCCATTTCATTCGTCTAATCAGGAAATTAACAAAGTGTCGGCTTATGGTTGCAGGTCTTCGGAGGCAGACTTATCGAATGTATGCCTGTTATGGAGTGGCTATGGATTACAGACATGGCAACTGGATGAAAGTGATCTTTTAAGTTTTAAAAACTACTATGGACAGATACCGGCTTTTATCGATCTCACATTATATCCATGCGACCGGGAAATGTCATACTTTGCAAATGACTCGGTATCTCCATATAAGCTTTTAACCGGTTGTTTGTTTGATGCATATTATAATGAAGTATTGCCTGAAGTGTTTAAAAATGTTGAAAAAACTATTATTGCATATAACATATCAAATATTTTTGACAGGGTGAGGTTGCAGACTGCCTCTGACTTTTTTTGGAACCCGAATAATTATAATCCTGACCTGTCGCTATACAGAGCTCTGGTTTCGGAATTTGGAACTGAAGCTGCCAAAGACATTATTAAGATCAATGATCTTTATTTTAAATCTAAATGCGAATTAATATTAGCAGCAAGCTATGGTAGCTATAACAAGCATATTCGCAAAGTATCTGCATATATGAAAGAGCTGAAGGAGCTGCAGGGTAAACTCAGAAACAAAAACAATACTGAAAGTCTTAAAGAACTAAATAATATAGTAGCAAGTCTAATAAGGGAAATTGAAATTCACATTAATAGAATAACAGGGAATGTTAAAATGGAATAGTAGTTATCAACCGTACTATCACATTGATAATGACTGTTATTTGGCAATAATTGGTGAAAAACTGTTGATATCTGAAGGGGGGGAGAAATAGATTTATTGTTAATTTAGATATAACTATCAGAGTTGAGATGAATGAGAATCAGGAACAATTTTTTGAGGAAGAAAGCATATACGAATCTATAAACAGGTTTGAAGAAATGCTGAAAAAGAATTCAGCATATTTCTTTGATTTGTATGAATTTGAGAACATAGTTGATTTCTACATCGATCAACATAGTTTTCACAGTGCTAAAACAGCCATTGAGAAAGGCTTAAAACAACATCCTTATTCTACAGCACTTAAACTTCGTTTAGCTCAGATATATATTAACAATGGTAAACCTTCAAAAGGTCTGCATTTCCTGCGTAAGATTGAAGGTGTTGAGTCAAATAACAGTGAATTCTTTTTACTAAAAGGGATCGCACTTAATGTGCTTGGCAGAAAAGAAGAGGCTTCTTATGCTTTCAATAAAGCAATACAATATGCATACGAAGGTAAAGAAGATATTATATATTCAATCGCATACTCATATATCAATACAAGAAGATATAAACTTGCCATTAAATTTTTAAAGCTTCTTATTGAAATCAACCCGAAAAATACTATGGCTCTGCATGAACTGGCTATGGTATACGAACGGATTGATGATCTTCAAAAAAGCGTCGTTTATTACAAGAAGTATATCGATCTCGAACCTTATTCGGAAAATATCTGGTTCAACCTTGGTATGGTTTATTCCAGTCTGGAACAGTATGAAGATGCAATTGAAGCATATGATTTTGCTATAGCCATCAGCCCTGATTATGTTTCGGCTTATTTTAGTAAAGCCAATACCCATGTTTTGCAGGAAAACTATGAAGAAGCAATTAAAACATACGAAGAAATTATTTTTATTGAACCTGATAATGCTCAGGTATATACTTACATAGGTGAATGCTACGAGAAACTGCTGAATTATAAACTCGCTATACATTATTACCGGAAATCAATAGAACTGGATAGTGCATTTGGAGATGCCTGGTTTGGAATGGGCATGGGATTCTTTCACATGGACGAGTATGCATTAAGCTTAAAGTATTTTATTCATGCAAAAGGTATTGATCCGGAAAATCCTGAGTATTGGTTCATGCTCGGTGAAGCTTACAGAAAACTAAATATTCTGGAAAAATCAGCAGAGTCTTATAACCGGGCTGTAGAACTGGATCCAAACGATTATGAAGCATGGCTGTCGCATGCAGATATACTTTTTATGGAGGATAACCTGACCGAGGCTATTAATATACTGAACAAAGCATATCAATATAATAAAGATATATCTACCATTAATTACAACCTGGCTGTTTATTATTTATATAATAAACAGGATCAGCTTGCGTATGAATATTTTGAAAAAGGACTGTCGATAAATTACAATGAACACAGCGAGTTACTTTCACGATACCCTAAAACGACGGATAATAAAATAATATCCCAATTGATAAAAAAATATAAAAACCAAAGTTAACATCCAATGAACTTTCAATTACCATATATACCCGAACGCTCCGGGAAACCAAGGAACGAAGGACTCACTATGATGATGGACAAAGGTTTGAGTTTAAAAGAAGTTGAAAGCTTTATTGAGTCAAGCGGAGAATATACCGATTACGTAAAATTTGGATTTGGAACCTCTGTTATTACAAACAAGTTAAAAGAAAAACTTAAACTTTATCGCGAGGCTAATATCCGTCCGTATTTTGGGGGTACACTTTTCGAGGTTTTTGTTATTCGAAATATGTTCGATGACTACAAACGATTTATTTCCGATTGTGGACTCGATCTTGCCGAAGTTTCTGATGGCTCTATGAGCATGCCTCACAATGAAAAGCTGGAATATATCAGAAAGTTATCGAAGGATGTTACTGTTATTTCAGAAGTCGGTTCGAAACAACGTGGTGTTTTCATACCGGCCAATGAATGGGTAAGCATGATGAAAACCGAACTTGAAGCCGGATCACTCAAAGTTATTGCCGAAGCACGGGAGAGTGGTACAATCGGTATATACAATAGTGATGGTTCAGCCAACGAAGCTTTGATCAATACTATTTCTTCGCAAATAAATCCTTCAGACATATTATGGGAAGCACCTAACGGAAAACAACAGGTTTGGTTTATTAAACTGTATGGAGCCAATGTAAATCTCGGGAATATTGCCACAAATGGAGTAATACCATTGGAATGTCTTCGCCTTGGACTTAGAGGAGATACTTTTTTTGATTCGTTGCCAAAAGAAGAAAAAGGCAAAAAGCAAAGTCCATACGATTATATACCCTATTTTGATTTCCAGATTTAAAACCGGAATATAAGGACAGATTTTTATTTATGACTCTGATATTTTGTGATGTTAGATTAGTAAGGGTATTAATTACTGAACTAACTTATTAATACTTTTCATGAAAAAAATTCAAAAATGTTCCCTGATCTTAATTTTAAGCATATTCGTATTCATATTTGTCGGAGCGCAAGATTCTGGTACAAAAAATGAAATTTCAGTGTCCGGGGGCGCAATATTGCCTGGTAATGTAAAGGCATCATACGAATCATACTACCCGGATGATGAAACTGTTGACATTAAAAATGCTGTTTCTCCTTTAATAAAGATCGTGTTCGATTATCGCTTGAAGGAACATCTATCGATAGGAGGGAATTTGAATATTGCCAAATTCAATATTAAGGATATCCTTTTTGAAGGATCATCCATAGCAGATGGTAATGAAGTAAATTTGGGATATTGGGACGGCAGGGAACACGTAATCAATCTTGACGATATAAAAATGATGGAAATTAATGGTTCTATAAAAGGGATATTATTGCTGTCTGAGAATATGGTTTTAAAACCATGTTTATATCTTGGATACAGAAGAACGTTCTCATCCAGTCAGGGTGGGAGGGAGCAGGGTGTTGTTATTAACTATAATGCAGAATTTCAATATTATTTCAAACCCGATTATTTTCTTTTAGCGGATATGGGCTTTATTGCCCAGCCATATGACGGTGTTCACGATGTTGGATATGTTAGAACTCTCGGAGTGCCATATATTACCCTGGGAGTCGGGATAGCAAGATGATATTTTTAATACTAAAGTTCATTACAATATAAATAAATCCTTACACTGATAAGTTATCTAGATATTTATCAATGTAATAATCTAACTTTTTTCTGCGATACTGCATCACCCAGCGAGGATGCTCAAGCACTTTGATTTCTTTAAATAAGTGCTGATCTTCATTCAGTTTAGTCAGAAATTGCAGGTTCTTTCCTTTTCCTATTATAAAACACAGATTTGCATTAGCGGAAATATGAATCTGTTGTTTTAAAGTGTCAATGATAAAAGGGGTGACAGCTTTTTGTAATTTTTTATCATCATAATAATTGATGTTAACGCCGTTTTTTACAAATCCCAGCGGGCACACTGCGGATAATATGTATTTCTTATAAAATTCTTCAGCACCACCATACTTTTCTATCATCTTATAAATGAATTCTGAAGATAACTCCGGCTTTTTCACGAAATTATTTTTAATGTCAAGTATGTCTTCCAAACGAATGGGATCGGTAAATGGTATACCTGTAATTCCTGCTCCAAACCTGCCAGGATTAATACCCAGCAGTAATATTCTTGGTTTAGTATCATTGAAATACTTTTTATAAAATAGTATGTTAACATCCTGAACTTTTAAATTAGCAAACGGATTAAGCACCGATATATCTCTTCCGATCATATCTTCCAGTTTCAGATTTATGTAAAACTGCAATAATTTATCACCGATTGTAGGTATCATATTATTTGATATGTAAGTAACAATTTGAATAAAAATGATAAAATACTATAAAATACTATAAAATAAGAAAACGTGCATCAGAATTTAGAAGTTAAACTTTATTCAGAAATATTATCTTAGCGGCAAAATTCAAATATGCAAAAAAGAAACTTTAAGGATTATATCTCATTGGTACTCAAAGGTGCTGGTATGGGAGCGGCGAATGTTATACCCGGGGTGTCAGGTGGAACTATTGCACTTATAACAAATATTTTCGAAGAGCTGATAGACTCAATTAAATCTTTCGATCTGAAGGCAATAAAATTATTGTTTACAGGAAAATTTAAAGAGTTCATTAAACATACCAATCTTATTTTCCTGATTGTCGTGTTTGGTGGTGCGTTGGTAAGTGTGTTTTCTCTTGCAGTTCTGCTCGACTATTTATTTGAATTTTACCCGGTTTACGTATGGGCATTCTTTTTTGGGTTGATACTGGCATCGGTATATTTTGTAGGAAGAACCATTAAAAGGTGGTCAGTTTTTGTAATCGCAACATTTCTTGTTGGAACAGCGATAGCGATCTTAATATCGGTGTTATCGCCTGCTTCTGAGAATAGTTCTTTCGGTTATCTTATTCTATGTGGTGTGATTGCAATTTGCAGTATGATATTGCCCGGACTGTCAGGTTCATTCGTACTTATCCTGTTAGGTAATTACAAACTGGTAATGATCGATGCAGTTAACAGTTTGCGGGAAGGTGATCTTGAAAGTCTTAAGATTATTATACCAGTGGGTATTGGTGCAGTTGTCGGATTAATATTGTTTTCTCATATTCTGTCATGGGTTTATAAAAAATTCAGAGATCAGACAATAGCATTGCTTACCGGTTTCATACTTGGTTCGCTTGCAATACTCTGGCCATGGAAAATGCCTCTTTATAAGTACGATGGTTTCGGGAATATTTTAACAAAAAGCAATGGAGAAAAGGTAATAGCGGGTTACAGGAGTTATCTTCCTGATTCATTTAACCGGGAAGTAGTTGTTGCAGTATTACTTGTTTTAGCAGGAATTTTAATTATTTGGGCTATCGAAAAATATGCAGGTCTGTTATCTGAAAATGATGAATAATGCGAAAATTTGGTCTTATAGGATACCCTCTTGGTCATAGCTTCTCGAAAGCTTTCTTTACTGAAAAATTCAGAGATGAGAAAATTGCTGACTGCAGTTACGACAACTATCCGATAGAAGATATTTCGCAACTTCCAAATATTCTGAAAGAACAGCAGTATCTTTTTGGTTTGAATGTTACTATACCTTATAAGGAAAAAGTATTTCAATATTTAGATGAGATTGACCATGAGGCACAGGAAATAGGCGCAATTAATACAATAAAAATAGTTCGTAGTGGAAATGAATACAGATTAAAGGGATTTAATACCGATGCTTTTGGATTTGAGCAACCACTTTTAAAAGTTATGCGGGAATATCATAGAACGGCCTTAATTCTGGGAACCGGGGGAGCATCAAAAGCTGTTGCATATATTCTGAAGAAGCATAACATAAAATATAAGTATGTTTCTCGTGTTCCAAAATCGAAAGATTTTTATTCCTATGAAGATTTGGATGAATCTGTCATTAAACAGTTTCATATTATTATTAACACATCCCCTTTAGGTATGTACCCAAATACAGCCCGGTGTCCGGATATTCCTTATGGAGCATTAACCAGAAACCATATTTTATACGATTTGATTTATAATCCGGAAAAAACTCTTTTTTTGAAAAAAGGGGAAAAGCAAGATGCAACAGTACTTAACGGACTGCCAATGTTAAAACTACAGGCTGATAAGGCATGGGAGATATGGAATACTTAATTAGTAAACCTTAAAGGCCATTTCACTAAGTTTAGAACTTACTTTAATATTAACCCTGGTAAGATTGGAAGGTTTTATTTCAAACTTAAGTTTGTCACCTATTATTACAAAATTAATTGATGCTCCTTCGTCGATTGCACCATTCTTTTCGGTAATTATCAAAGTGCTCTTATCCTGAACAGCCGGAATTATTTCAGATAAAAGTTTTGTTTTACTAAAGGGTACAAATAAAATATGGCATGTAGATATTTCTGAAGGGGAATTAAATTTTTTAATAGCTATGGGCTGACTGCCAACATTTTTGCCTAAAGCATAAGTTTCAATTTCTGCTAGTGTAGGTGTAGACCCCACAACACCAATTACAAACGGTCCTGTTTTATAATTTGCCGGCCATTCTATCAGGCGTGAAAAATTATAGATAAACATAGCCTGCGCCCTTGGTATACCTGTCTGTGCTTTTGCTCCCAAACAAACTGACACAAATAAAATCAATGTAATTAACCTTCTCATTAGTAGCTGTTTTAAGGCTTATATCCCGAAGTATTTAACGTTTAATATAGCTATTTGTTACCACTTTGTTATAAAAAGATATAAACAGATTTTATTCCAAAAGGCTTATGAATACTGAATATGCTCCAGAAAAAGAGCATTTGCCGGTGCCGATTCTCCGGCTAACGAACGGTCTTTACTTTCTATGATTTTACAAAATTGTTCAATATCTATTTTATTGCGACCAAGTAAAACAAGCGTTCCTACAATCGCTCTCACCATATTTCTCAAAAAGCGGTTAGCTGTAATATTATATACCATTAAATCATTCTCAAACTTCCATTTTGATGAATATATATCGCATATATAGGATTTAACATCAGAGTGCAATTTACTGAAGCTTGTAAAATCATGATATTCCATAAGCTTTTTAGCCCCAAGATTCATCTTGCTTAAATTAAGCGGTTGATAAATTTGCCATACGTAGTTTTTATTAAAAACAGTTTTACCTGTTGCTATGTAATAACTGTAAGTTCTTGAAACAGCATCGAAACGTGCATGTGCTTTGCTATCGACAGGTATAATATTATTAACTTTAATATCTTCTGCAAGAAAACAGTTAAGCTTATGGATAAACTTTTGAATATCTGTATGAATAGGTTTATTTAGATCGAAATGTGCCACAAAATGCCTGGCATGAACACCGGTATCTGTTCTGCCGGCTCCGATTGTTTCAATTTTTTTATTTAAAAGAACAGAAAGCTTTTCGTTCAGCTCCTGTTGAACTGTAGGTGCATTGGGTTGTATCTGCCATCCATGGTAATTACTTCCATCGTACTGTAATTCAATGAAATACCTTTGCATAATACGTTAAATACTATTTTCCCGAAAATACTCATTTTGACTCTATATTTCCACTTAACATTTTTTAACAGAACCTAATTCGCAATATATCAGACATTTAAATTTTTTTAATTTTCTGAACAAAGTCACCTTTTTTAAAAATTGTTACTTTCGCTCTCTGGTAAAAAATAGTGAAAAATAGTCAGATATGAGTCAAATGAATGTTAATATCCAGGAACTGAATGAAAAAATCAAGCAGGAAAGTTCATTTGTAGATTTAATAAATCTGGAAATGAGCAAAGTAATTATAGGCCAGAAACACTTATTGGAAGGGTTGCTTGTAGGATTACTATCCGATGGTCACATTCTACTTGAAGGAGTTCCTGGTCTAGCCAAAACGTTAGCAATAAATACGCTGGCCACTACAATTGAAGCTAAGTTCAGCAGAATACAGTTTACTCCTGATCTGCTGCCTGCTGATTTAATAGGTACAATGATTTACAGCCAGAAAAAAGAAGAATTCCAGGTTAAGAAGGGGCCAATATTTGCCAACTTCATCCTCGCCGATGAGATTAACCGTTCACCGGCAAAAGTACAAAGTGCTTTACTTGAAGCTATGCAGGAAAAACATGTTACAATAGGGAGTGAGACATTTGATTTACCAAAACCATTTCTGGTAATGGCTACACAGAACCCAATTGAGCAGGAAGGCACATATCCGTTACCGGAGGCACAAATGGATCGTTTTATGCTAAAAATAGTGTTGGATTATCCGCAAAAAAATGAAGAGCTTGGCATAATGCGGGAAAACCTTGAGGTCGAATTCCCAACCGCAAATAAAGTATTAAAACCTGAAAATATAATGAAAGCAAGGGAGGTAGTAAAGGAAGTATATATGGATGAGAAAATAGAGAATTACATTCTCGATATTGTTTTCTCTACCAGATATGCGGATAAATACAATCTTCCTGAGTTTAAGAACATGATCAGTTATGGTTCATCTCCAAGAGCCAGTATCAATCTGGCAAAGGCTGCAAAAACTTATGCATTCATTAAAAGAAGAGGTTATGTTATTCCCGAAGATGTGCGCGCAGTATGTTACGATGTAATGCGTCACAGGATAGGATTGACTTATGAAGCAGAAGCAGAAAATATAACTTCTGAAAACATAATTACCGAAATATTGAATAAAGTAGAAGTACCATAATATAAAAAGAGAACTAATGAAAAAATTTCTGCAAATAACATTAGTTGTTCTGATATTAGCAACTGTTGCCAGTATCTCATGCAAATCACAAAATTTTATTGGTATGCATAAAGATGAGATTATTGCAGAAATGAAAGTGTCGCACAAAAATTTTAAACTGAATACAGGGGTAATAAACCCACATTATAAATATTTAAAGTACGAAGATAAAATCAATGAAATAACCATATTGTTTTTTCTGTCGGATGTGGAGAAATGCACATTGATCAGGAAAATGTGCGATTATTCAAATATTAATGATGTTCTCGCTGAACTGAATGAGAAATACAACTCAGAAGGTAATAATAAATGGAGTTATAAGATGGATGAACGGATATTCGATATAAGTATGGAAGAGGGTGAATGGTTCTTTACAGTCACCACACAAGAAAGAAGGAATTAATGGAAGCAACGGATCTGTTAAAAAGAGTGCGCAGGATTGAAATAAAAACAAGGGGATTATCACAACAGATTTTCTCAGGTGAATATCATAGTGCTTTTAAGGGGAAGGGTATGGCATTCAGTGAAGTTCGCGAATATCAGTATGGTGATGACATTCGTAATATCGACTGGAATGTAACAGCACGGTTTAATCACCCTTATGTCAAGGTATTTGAAGAAGAACGTGAGCTTACTGTTATGCTCTTAATTGATGTAAGCGGATCAAGAGAATTTGCATCAAGTTTCCGTTTAAAGAAAAATCTTATCACCGAAGTTGCTGCTGTACTTTCTTTTTCTGCGATTTCAAATAATGATAAAATTGGTGTAATACTATTTTCTAATAACATTGAAAAGTTTATTCCTCCCAAAAAAGGAAGACAACATATCTTAAGAATCATTCGGGAACTTATAGATTTTGAACCACAAAGCAGAGGGACTAATATCAGCATAGCTCTTGAATATCTTATTAATGCAATTAAGAAAAGAAGTACTGCATTTCTTATTTCCGACTTTATAGACGATAATTATGAAGAGGCACTTAAAATAGGAAGTAAAAAACACGATTTAATAGCACTTAAAGTATTTGATATAAGAGAAACTGAATTACCAGATGTAGGCCTTATAAGAATGAAGGACGCAGAATCTGGTAAGATGATTGAAGTAGATTCGGGTTTGAAGATTGTCAGAAAAGCATATGCTGAATATTGGACAAATAAGTCGAAAGAAACAATGGAATTATTTAAGAAATATGGTATTGATAATGCTGAACTGGCAACACATGAAGACTATGTTAAACCGCTAATGAAGTTGTTTAAGAAAAGAGCTTGATTTTATGTTTCGAAGAATTGATTTCGTAATTTTAGTATTGACATTTCAGTTATTTAATAATAGTAGTTTCGGACAGATCCCGGTTGTTAAAACTTCGATTGATACAAACAGGATTACTATTGGCGATCAGATTAAATTAAAATACGAAGTTGAAAAAAATAAACAGCAACCGGTGCGATTCCCGGTTTACACAGAATCATTGACAGATGGGATTGAAATTGTCGGTGCGCCGGTTATCGATTCCTTAAAATCCGGAAAAGGATTGAATATTGTTTCTTTGCAGTTGACAATTACGTCATTCGATACAGGATTGTATTATATACCTCCTCAGCCAATCCTGGTACCACTAAGTGGTTTTACAGATACAATTTTAACCGAGCCAACATACCTTGAAGTGCTTGGTGTAGCTATTGATACTACGGGAACAATAAGAGATATTAAGGCAAACAGAAGAGCCCCGGTAACCGTTGGCGAGATACTAATTTATTCATTGCCGGTATTATTAATATTAGCAATAATTCTTATTGTTATTTATTATTTAGGAAAGAAAGAGAAACAAGACGCTGAACCAATTCAGGTTAAACCTGAGGAACCTCCCCATATTACAGCATTACGGGAGCTCGATAAGATAAAGGCCCAAAAGCTGTGGCAGCAGCAAAAGCAAAAAGAATATTATACTCGGATCACATATGTTATCCGATGGTACATATCAAAAAGATTTGACATCCCTGCACTGGAACTAACATCCGATGAAATATTGAGTCAAATCAGAGAACTGGAGACAGCAAGGATAAACTATGATATTTTAGAAGATTTACTGAGCCTTGCCGACCTTGTAAAATTTGCGAAAGGCGAGACTGACCCTGATGAGAATATCAGGCATCTTGACAATGCCTTCGATTTTATTAAAAAAACAAAAGACAGACAGGAAATACCAAAGGGGGTTGACACTTTAGAAGCTAAAAATGAATAGCATTTATGAGTGAAATAGAGTTTGCATATCCAAAAATTTTCTTACTGCTGTTAATATTGGTAGCACCGGTTGTATGGTATATATTACGACGAAGAAATACTGTTGCAACAGTGCAGGTAGCAAGCACAAAAGCTTTAGAACAATTGGTTCCGTCATATAAGAGCATATTGGCACATGTGATGTTTTCATTAAAAATAGTTGCTCTGGCATTGCTTATAATTGCACTTGCGAGACCCCAGTCGTCAAATAATTGGGAAAATGTTAGCACACAGGGGATAGACATTGTACTGGCTCTTGATGTAAGCAGTAGTATGTTGGCTCAGGACCTTAAACCCGACAGGTTGAGAGCATCAAAAGATGTGGCTGTTGAATTTATTTCAGGCCGCCGTAATGACCGGATAGGACTGGTTGTTTTTAGCGGCGAAAGCTTTACACAGTGCCCACTCACAACTGACCATAGTGTGCTTATTAATTTATTCAAGGATTTGCAAAGCGGGATTATTGAAGATGGCACTGCTATTGGTGTTGGTCTTGCAAATGCTGTAAAAAGATTGAAAGACAGTGAAGCAATTAGCAAAGTTATTATTTTACTTACTGACGGGGTTAACAACCAGGGAGTAATTGATCCGATAACAGCTGCCGAACTCGCAAAAACTTTCGGAATACGTGTATATACAATCGGTGTGGGAACACAGGGCACAGCCCCTTACCCTGTTCAGGATTTCTTTGGCAGAACAGTTACGCGACAAATGCCGGTAGAAATTGATGAAGAAACTTTGCAACAAATTGCAGATATAACAGATGGCAAATATTACAGGGCTGCAAATAACGATAAACTCCGACAGATATATCAGGAAATTGATAAGCTTGAAAAATCAAAAATCAATGTTAAGGAGTTTAGTCGTAAAGAGGAAGAATATCTGCCTTTTGTACTGGTTGCATTTTGTATTTTACTATTTGAATTTATAACCAGAAAAACTCTTTTACGGTCAATACCTTAAAACTTAAAAGTATGTTCAGGTTTGCAAATCCATATTTACTTAATCTGCTTTTTCTTATTCCGCTGCTAATTGCAATTTATATTGTATTTCATTTTTTTAAAAAAAGAGCAATGCGCAGGTTTACGGATATGAGTTTTTACGATATTCTTATGCCAATGCGTTCACCCGGCAGAAACAATATTAAGTTTATTTTGTACTTAATGGCAATAATTTCCATAATAATAGCATTAGCCCGACCGCAATTTGGTTCTAAGCTTGAGGAGGTAAAAAGAGAAGGTATAGAACTTATTATTGCATTGGATGTTTCAAGAAGTATGCTGGCGGAAGATATTAAACCAAACAGGCTGGAACGTGCAAAGCAGGCTATTACTTCTATGATTGATAAGATGCAGGATGATAAGATTGGGATGATAGTTTTTGCCGGTGATGCATATACTCAGTTGCCAATAACAACCGATTATATTTCTGCAAAAATATTTCTTTCTAACATAAGTACAGGAATTGTATCAAAACAGGGTACTGCCATTGGTTCGGCAATTGAGCTGGGAATGAAATCATTTACTCAGGATCAGGAAGCCAGTAAGGTTATAGTGATAATTTCAGACGGTGAAAATCATGAAGGTGATGCGACAGAAGCTGCAAAGCGTGCAGCAGAAAAAGGAATTCTTGTTTATACAATAGGAATGGGCTCATCAAAAGGGGCTTTGATACCTGTTACAGGAGGCAGAACATCACAGGCCGGATACCTTCAGGACAGACAGGGTAACCCTGTAATAAGCAGACTTAATGCAAAAATGTTGAAAGATATAGCACATAATGGCGGCGGAGAATTTTATGCAGCTTCGACAGGAAATGTTGGTTTAAATAAGTTATACAACGAACTTAATCAGCTGAACAAATCGGAAATTGAAACTAAGGTTTATTCCGAATACGACGATCAGTTTCACTATTTTATAGCATTTGCTCTTCTTCTGCTGCTGATCGATTTTTTAATTATGGAAAGGAAGAATCAAAAATTTGCCAATTTATCAATTTTCAGAAAGAACTTGCCGTCATGAGAACATTAATTATATTCATATTGGTTTCATGTTCTGTTTTTTTGAATGCACAGAATGTAAAAAAGGAAATCAGAAGGGGAAACAGGGAGTTTAAACAGGAAGGGTATTCCGAAGCTGAACTTCATTATCGGAAAGCTCTGGATAAAAATCCCGAATCGACAGATGCAACTTATAATCTTGGCAATTCATTATATAAACAGGATCAGTATGAACCTGCAATTACAAAATTTGAAACAGCAGTCAGCAAAGAAGAAGAAAATGAAAAGCTTGCTGATTATTACTATAACTTAGGAAATTCATACTTTAAATCTCAAAAACTGGAAAGAAGTATTGAGGCCTATAAACAAAGCTTACGCCTGAACCCCAAAGATCGGGATGCAAAACATAATTTGTTCCTTGCACAGAATATGTTAAACCAACAACAAAATCAACAGCAACAACAGGATCAGCAACAGCAACAACAGGATCAGCAACAACAACAACAGGATCAGCAACAGCAACAGCAAAATCAGCAACAGCAACAGCAACAGCAACAGACCGGAAAAGAACAACAAATATCGAAAGAAGATGCTGAAAGACTTCTTGAAGCAATGGAACAGGATGAAAAGGATGTAATGAAAAAAGTCCAGGAGCAAAAGGCAATGATGAGAAAAATACCAGTAGAAAAAGAATGGTAAAATTAAAGCTATGAAACTTGCAGTAAATATGAGTAAGAATAAAATTTTTTGGATAAGTACCCTGATCATCATACTGACTGCGATTTTAAATATTGCCTACACACAGGATATCTCATTTACTGCAAGTGCACCAAAAGTATTAAGAGCAGAAGAACAATTTCAGCTTACTTATACAGTCAATAAGGATATTGACAATTTTACTCCCCCCAATTTTGGTGAATTCAGATATGTAGGTGGTCCACATACAGGTCAGAGTACTTCTTTTCAGATGATCAACGGAAAAACAACCCGAAGTTCCACTTATACATATACATATTATTTGCAGGCTCCTCCCAATGCAGGTACCTATACCATTGCACATGCAACTGCTACATATAAGAGAGATGAATACAAATCAAATTCTCTGAATATTGAAGTTGTGGGATCGGGCACGCAATCCTCGCAGGGTTCAAAACAGGATAAGACGGTTGCAGGAAGTACGATTAGCGATGGTGAAGATATTTTTGTACAGTTGGTTGCTGATAAGAAAACCGCTTACATAGGTGAGCAGATTACTGCATGGGTAAAACTATATACCAAAGTACAGATATCCGGCATTGACCAGCAGTTTAAAGGACCGAATTTTGTGGGTTTTTACCAGCAAAATGTTGAAATACCGCAAACATCATTCGAAAGAGAAAAGGTAGGGAATGATATATATTATTCCGGCGTTTTGAGTAAAGTGATTCTCTATCCTCAGAAAAGTGGTGAAATTAAAATTGAACCTTTTAATTTATTGGTGGAAGTACAGGAACAGAGCAGCAGGACTCCAAGAAGTATTTTCGATGAATTTTTTGGATCTCCGGTTCAGAGAAAAAGAATTAATCTGAAAAGCAAACCTTTGACATTTAATATAAGACAGCTTCCCGGTAATCAGCCTGAGGGATTTTCCGGTGCTGTGGGTCATTTCGAGATTGGTGCCTCTGTATCAGAAACCAATGTTAAAACTAATGATGCGATTATTTTCCGGGTTGCCATTTCAGGAAGAGGTAATATAAAACTTATTGAAAGTATTGGATCTGACTTTCCGCCGGCTTTTGAAGTTTTTGACCCGGTAAAAGAAGTTCGTCTGGATAAGAACAACGATAATCGTACGGGTAAAGTTCTGATAGAGTATACTGCAATTCCGAGACATGCAGGGCATTTTACGGTTCCACCATTTTCACTTGTCTATTTTGATCCTTTATCAAGAACTTACAAAACCATCACAACACGCTCATTTGACATTATTGTTGAAAAGGGGGAAGGGGATAGCACATCTGTTCAAATCAGCAATCTGTCAAAGGAAGAAGTAGAATTACTTGGCAGTGATATTCGATATATTGAGACAATAACAAAATTAAAACGCAAAGACAGATTCTATTTTGGAAGCAAGTGGTTCTTTTCGCTCTATATTTTGAGTTTTGCTGCTTTTATAGTTGTTTTAATTATTCGCAGGGAACAGATAAAAAGAAGCGCCAACGTTGTTAAATATAAAAACCGCAAGGCAAACAAAGTGGCATCACGAAAACTAAAGATGGCACAACGACTTTTAAAACAGGATAAAAAAGAAGAGTTTTATGATGAATTAAGTAAGGCATTATGGGGCTTCCTGTCAGATAAGTTAAACATTTCCATTTCGGAACTTTCTAAAGGGCATTCACTGGAAGTGTTGCAAACCCAAAAAGTGAATATTGAAATATCTGACGAATTTTTTGCAATTCTTGAAATCTGTGAATATGCGAGGTTCGCACCTGGTAATCCTGAGGCGGAAATGTCAGGTCTGTATAAAAGGGCTGAAAAGGTCATAACTAAACTCGACCAAAAAATTAAGATATAATGAAGAAACTCATCATTTTGATATTAATTGCCGCATTCAACTTACAAGGGGCTTTTGCAAGTGATACAGTTGATTCGCTATTTACAGCAGCTAATACAATGTATAGTAATAACAGTTTTGATGAAGCGATAGCGGGATACGAACATATCATTAATCTGGGATTTGAATCGGCAGAAATATATTATAACCTTGGTAACGCTTACTATAAAATCCGTAACTATCCAAAGGCAATCCTGAACTATGAAAGAGCTTTGCTTCTAGACCCTTCCAATGAGGACATTACATATAATCTAAATAAGGTGAAAATGTATAATATCGATGAGATAGATCAAATTCCCGAATTTGTCATACGCCGGTGGGTTAATAGCTTAATTTCATTGGTAAATACAAATCTGTGGTCAATTATTAGTCTGTCAGCATTTGTACTGATGCTAGTTTTACTTTTGGTTTATTTCATTACTGTAAAAATAGATCTTAGGAAAAGCGCCTTTTATATTAGTGTCATCCTTTTAATAATATCAGTAAGCACATTTTATTGTTCATATAAATCAAAAATGTTACTTGCTAAAGAAAATAGTTGTATAGCAATATCATCGACGATCACAGTAAAAAGTTCACCAAGTCAGTCAAGTACCAATCTGTTCATTATTCACGAAGGTACAAAGGTATATATTGTCGATGAACTGGATGAATGGTATGAAATTAAACTTTCCGATGGTAAACAGGGATGGCTTTTAAAAGAAGATGTAGAACCGATTTAATTAAAACCAGCCTTCATATTTTCTCAGATCAGAACGTGGATTTAGACACAACACCGGAATTTTATAATCGTTTGAAATATATTTTTGTTCTTTAAGTCCCAGCATAACCTTAGCAAAGGTTATGTTTTTACTAAGCATAATAATGATAAGTTCTGCCTTAATTTCATTTGCAAAATCGAGTGTATCCTGCACAGTATTGTATTTATGTCCAACGGTTTTTATTTCGTAATAGATATTTTTCCCTTCTAGGAATCTTTTGGCAAACTCCAGATTATTACGTACTATATAATCTTTCCCTTTGGGTTTTACAAAGTATATCTTTGAAGTATAGTATTTTGAAAGTATACTGATCCACGAGAGTTTTTCTTTATTCTCACGACGGAAATCTATAGGAAAGACCACATGACGCAGTCCAAGTCGTTTTGGGGGTTCCTGTACTACATAGAACGGTATTTTTGAACCGGCCATTAAACGAACGGTCCTTGTACCAATATATTTTTCTCTGCCTTTAGGTCTCTGGGTTTTCATTATTACAAGAAACGCATCCATGGTTTCAGCATAAGTTCTTATTGCTGTTGACACTCTTCCAGGTCTTATTTTACATTCTATATCGACACCATATTTACTCATGAAAGCACCAGCTACCTCCTGTAATCTCTTCAGGGCTTCTGATTCGTGTGCAAGATCAGGCACAATATTAAGGAATACAATGGAAGATTCTGTTATCTTAGCAAACTGAACAGCATGCTTCACAGCTGCATCGGATAACTCTGAGAAGTCGTAGGGTACCAGTATTCTCGGTCGGGGATTGGTCATGACTTTGAAATTTTCTACAATTAAAGTAATGAATTTTTATCTAAAATTCTGAAAAAAGCCTTAAAATGAATTATTTTCCACTTTAAATATTCTAACATGAACTCAGTTATTCTTGTAATTATTGTTTTTGCGGGTTATTTAATTGCCTACCATACCTACGGAAAATATCTTGCAAGAAGAATATTTGGAATTACTTTAAGCAATAAAATGCCCTCTGAAAAATACGAAGATAATATCGATTTTGTTCCAACAAAAAAAAATATAGTTTTTGGACATCATTTTACAACTATTGCTGGCCTGGGTCCAATTGTTGGTCCTGCAATAGGAATAATCTGGGGATGGTTACCGGCGTTTCTTTGGGTATTCTTTGGTTCTGTTTTTATGGGTGCAGTTCATGATTTCTCTACCCTTGTTATTTCTGCTCGTAAAGAGGGAAAATCTATAGGTGAACTGACTGGTGATATTGTTGGCCCGGGATCGCGAATTGCGTTCCAGTTTATAATGCAATTTCTCCTTTTTATAGTATTATCAGTATTTGCTCTGATCGTAGCAACATTGTTTGTGCTATACCCTGAGTCCGTAATTCCTGTATGGGCCCAGTTACCAATTGCTGTCTGGCTTGGTTGGCAGATAAAAAAAGGGGGAAGCGATTTATTATACTCGATAATTGCCTTATTGCTAATGTATGGAACAATTATTCTGGGTGTTTATTTCCCGGTTGATTTATCAAAGCTTCCCTTATTTCAGAATATGCCCGCATATGGCTGGAATGTTAGTGACGCTATCACTGTTACCTGGTGTATTGCTCTTTTTATATATGTATTCTTTGCTTCGACACTGCCGGTACAGAAACTATTACAACCCCGTGATTATATAAACTCCCATCAATTATTTGTTGCTTTGGGTCTGTTAATAATTGCAGTATTTGTTGCCCACCCTGTGATATCTGCTCCGGCGATAAATAATCTTTCATTTGCCCCTGAAAGTGATGTGCCGGACATGATGCCCATACTTTTTATTATAATTGCCTGTGGAGCTATATCCGGTTTTCATTCAATTGCAAGTTCCGGTACAACGGTAAAACAGGTTAAATACGAAACGGATACTCTGCCGATTGGTTATGGAGCTATGTTGACTGAAGGTTTACTTGCAGTACTGGTGTTGATTAGTGTAGCAGCAGGTTTGGGAATGGGAGTTGACAGTGATAATGGAAGATTGGTTGGAACAGAAGCCTTTTACAGATATTATTCTTCATGGTCGACAACCAATAGTGGAATAGGGGCTAAGCTGGAGTCTTTTATTATTGGTGCATCGAATTTGTTTAGTTCTATTGGTATTCCTCCTAATATTGGCCGACCAATGATTGCAGTTTTTATTGTGAGTTTTGCCAATACAACACTTGACTCAGCAACTCGTATGCAGAGATTATCATTACAGGAATTATCAAAATCAGTCAGAACAGAAAAAACATTCGCACCATTTAAAAACAGGTATATTGCAACTTTTTTTGTTGTTGCCCTTGCGGCAACTATGACATTTCTAAAACCAGGAGGGAAAGGAGCACTATTATTATGGCCGCTCTTTGGAACGTTGAACCAACTGTTGGCAGCATTAGGTTTGGCTATTGTAAGTATTTATTTATATCGAAAAAGGAAAAATTATTTTCTTGCAGCAGTACCTATGTTATTTGTATTAACAATGACATTATGGTCTATTTTTGAAAATTTGCTAGTATTTCTTCAAGCAGAGGATTATTTATTAGTATCGATGAGTGTGATAATATTATTTTTATCATGTTGGCTGCTTATTTCATGTGTTCATTCAGTAATATGGAAAAAAATCAGTGTTTGATATCAAAATACAGGTAATCTTTAAATTCACCATCGGAAATTTCTATATCTTCTACGCTTGCATAACCGGGACCTTTATAACACCATTCCAGGAAATGTTTTAACTGTATTTCCGAACCTTCAGCTTCAATAAGGACATTTCCATCATATAAATTTCTGACATAACCTTTTATACCAAGAGAGATTGCCATATTTCGGGCTGAAAATCTGAAACCTACCCCCTGCACCCGCCCTTTAACAATAATATTTTTATGTTTTTTTTTAATATCGGGCATAAAAGAAATTTAAAAATAAATAACTATCTACCACTCGATACAAAAATAATATCATTCACTTCAATTCCGATAAATGTAAATTAAGACGAAAAAAAATTAAACAGACAGATATTTACTGACCAGATTTAGTAATTCCTCAACATCAATAGGTTTTGTTATAGTATCGTTGCATCCTGCAACCATGCAGTGATGTTTATCTTCTTCCGATGCCAGTGCTGTTTGAGCAATTATCGGCAGAGTTTTATTAAATTTCCGGATTTCCTGAGTAGCTTTAATTCCACTCATAACGGGCATTTTAATGTCCATCAGGACCATGCTTATCTTAATAATAGATTTGCATAGATCGATTGCTTCTTTTCCATTCTTTGCATAAATTGTCTGAGCACCTGTTTCCTGGAATACTGCTTCAAGAAATAATCCGTTTACCTCTTCATCTTCAACAATTAGAATTAGTTTATTTCCCCATTTGTATTTCGACTGGAATGATATTTCTCCTTCAACTTCTTTCCCGATCTCTTCATGTTTTATTTTTGGAGGAGCCTCAAATGGTAAGCTTACTGTGAAAAAAATTCCATTATCTTCATTTGTTTCGAAATTAATCCTTCCTCCGAGAAGTTTCACTGCAGATCTTGCGATTGTCAAACCAAAACCGGGATCTTCTTCATATCTGCTAAAGTCGTTCTTTTCGATTTGTGTAAATCGATCGAAAAGAAATTTTATTTCATCTTTACTGATCCCCTGGCTTGTATCTTTCACAAATATCTCAAGCTTATTATCTGCGGGTAAATTATATCCAACAGAAACAGTTCCATTACTGGTATATTTTAGAGAATGTTTTAGCAGATTTGAAATGATCTGGTGTAATCTGCCGGCATCGGTATAGATTTCCAAACCTTCAGGAACCCGATACTTTACTTCAATATTAACTTGTTCTCTGTTTTTAATTGAACGGTAAGATTCAAGTTCAAGTCTTACTTCATTAATAAGATGATTCAGGTTTACTGGTGTTTTTGTCACTGTCATTGAACCACTTTCATATTTTGCTAATTCGGCTACATCATCAATAAGCTGAAGCAGACTTTTACTTTGATTCTTAATGACTTTTATATATTCTTTTCTTTTTTCCCGGCCCGGATCAGTAAGGCTTAACAGCTCTGCAAACCCAAGAATTGAATTCATAGGCGTTCTGATATTATGTGAAATATTCAGAAGGAACATTGTTTTTATTCTATCGGCTTCCGATGCTTTTTCAATGCTTCTTTGATAATCCTTGCTTTGTTTTACTTCACGCGTAATATCTCGCAATATTCCGGTAAATACAGTTGTGATGTTATTACCGGAACTATAGATGCCATTTACACTAAAATATCTTATCTCTCTTGACTCTTTTATTTTTTGGAATAACCTTATTTGCCCGTTGACTGATTTTTTCTGAAAATTTTGAGGGCTGAAAATTTCTTTAATAAATTCTGCATCTTCGGGGTGTGCGATATTAAGAATTGAATTTACAGTAACGGGTTCACCCGGGATACAACTCTCAATTAATTTAACCAGGGATGATTTATTAATAAAAACCTGATCATTAATATTGTAAATAAAATATCCCAATGATAAAAAATCACATAGTTCATTTAACTGATCATTAAATATGTTTTTGGTTATTAAAAACTCAACCTCTTTTTTCAATTCATTTATATCAGAATTAAGTTTTCTGTTAGCTTCTTCTAATTCAGCAAGCTTATTTTCATTATCCTTTCTGATATGATTTTTTCTTTTTACTGACATAGAAAGTTGAGCTATTAGTATAGCCGGCGAAACCAGCTGGTAGATATTTTAAAATAATTCAACCTCAATTGTTTGAATAAAAGCCGTATAAGTGTTTTCCTTTTCAACCTGCGCATTCGACAGAAGTATCAAAACAGGTATTTCATCTCCTTTTTTTGTTTTGATCTTAACTTCTTTTCGTTGTCCAACGATTTTTTTATCTCCGGGCCCTGTATATTTATTTACAAATTCATTTTCAGCGATCGTCTTATTTGAAAACAGAATTCCGACATCTTTGCCAATGACTTCATCTTTATTATAACCAAACAGTATAACTGCAGCCTCGTTAAAGAAAATGATTTTATTATCATTGGATGTTGTAATAATAGCGTCAAGTGCTCCTTCGAGTGTTCTTTCATTCCTGATTTTAATTCTTTCAATTTCCTTGAATTGTTCTTTCATCTCCAGACGTGATTCTTTAAGTTTTTTACTTAATTCTTTTTCTGTTTCCCGCAACTGCTTCTCCTGGATTTTAAATATTTCATTTTGTTTTTTCGATTCAATTTCCATTAACTTCTCGCGGGTAATGTCGTTACCAATATAAATTACCTTCTCTACTTCAGAGTACATATTATAAACAGCACTAAATGCGCCGCGTATCCATCTTTCTTCTCCCGATTTTGTTTTTACTTTGAATGCGCCCTGGAAATTCATGCCACGCACAACGTTTTCCCATTTCTTGTTAAAGAGTTCAAGTTCTAAAGTATCAATCAGATCGAAAATAGCCAAACCGCTAATCTCTTTTTCAGAGTATTTAAATAAATACAGGAAAGATTCGTTGTATTCTTTAATATTCCCGTTAATATCGAATTCAATACTTATACTTGAACGGTTAACAGCATCAACAATACCTTCGAGATTCAGACTTAATTTTTTATGTTCTGTGGTATCGAGACCCAAAAATAAAATTTGTTCTACTTCACCATCTTCATCTCTGATACAGGTATATGTTGCCATTGTCCAGAGATCCTTGCCGGTTTTTGTAACATGTTTCATATATCCTTCAAAGTGTCTTCCTCCCTTGACAAGATTGTTCCATATACGCTGGAACCATTCTTCGTCTTTCTTTGATATGAACATCGAAATATGTTTACCTTCAACATCAGCATTTGCTTCATATTCAAGCTTATTCAGGAATTTGGTGTTTGCATAAAGCAGTATGCCATTAAGATGGTATTCTGCCCTAAGCATTGTATGGTTGACAGTAGTTTCAAGCTTCAAGAAACGTTGAGCCTGCCTTGCTGCTTCTTCCTGAGTAGCTTGTAATTCTTCCATATTCTGGCGCATTTCCTCTTCCTGTGATGACAGTGCTTGTGCCTGCGACTTTGATTCTTCTAATAACCTTGCTGTTTGCATATTCATTTTAACAGAAGACAGAATAGACGCAGTACTTTCAGCTACTTTTTCAACAAATGAGATCTGATGTTTATCAAGTTTATTAAGTGATGCTATTTCAAATACTCCGAATAACTCTTCGTTTGCGATAAGCGGAGCCACTATTAAATTCCTTGGATTTGCCTTCCCCAGACCCGATGTAACAGTTACATAAGTATCCGGGAGGTCAGTAATGTAAATTGTTTTATTTTCAAGGCCACTTGTTCCTATAATTCCTTTACCCCATGGTATTCTGTTATCGGCAAATTTTTTTCTGCCATACGCGTAAAACGAAATTAAATTAAAGAACCTGTTTTTTTTGTCATCTTCATTTTGCAGAAGATAAAATCCTCCCTGAATAGCATTTATGTAATTAGTAAGATTCTTTATTACATTGAATGAAAAGTTATTCAGATTGTCATTGTCTCTTCTAAGTATCTCTCCAAAATTTGCCAGGCCTTCTGCTGTCCAGTTTCTAATCTCGTCTTCCTTTCTTCTTTTTTCCCGTATTTCTCTATTCGATTTAAGAGTATTTCTTAACTCCAGAAGAGATTTTCCGAGTTTGTCATCTTCACCCTCCAAACTATATTCTGTTTCAAAATTTTCCTGAATCAGTTCGGAAACAAAACTGTTAATTTTATATGATTTTGAACTTTCATTTTCAAGAGATTCCTGCATTTCTGAAAGTTTCTTTGCGAAGTTATTGTATATTAAATAGGTTATAAGTGGAATTAAAAAGACTAACAGTATAAGTACCCATAATGCAGGTCTTGATATTATTGCATAGCCAATTGAAGTGAATGTTATAGCACTGGTAATATCGGCCATAAATGTAAGCAGGATACCAATGGTTAACAGACAAATTGTAAGTATAATACTAAAAAAAGTAGCTTGATTTGTTGCTTCTTTAAAGCTAAGAAACTTCATACTGGCAATATCTATTCGTTGAATAAATTAAATATAATCAAATATTAAGAAAATTTCTGAATATTAGGCTTAAATGTTACAAACATCATGCATGCATTGTCATTAATACGAAGTATATGTTACAGATTATAAATATGAGATACAATTTTCTCAAGAGAAAGAACTTTTGAAACAGCTCCCAAATTAATAGCTTCTTTGGGCATACCAAAAACAACACATGATTTTTCATCTTGGACTATGGTAACAGCACCGGCTTCTTTCATTTCCGGTAAGCCTCTTGCACCATCGTCTCCCATACCTGTCATTATTATTCCAATTGCATTTTTACCGGCACATTTTGCCGTTGATCTGAAAAGTACATCCGCACTTGGTCTGTGTCTGTTTACAAGAGGACCTTCCTGAATTTCTACGTGATATCGGGCACCGGATCGTTTTACCAGTAAATGCTTATTACCCTTTGCTATCAGGGTTTTCCCTCGGATAACAACTTCGCCATTTTCCGCAAAACAGTTCATTTCAATATCGAGTGTTATAACATCCGGGACTTCTTTAGCAATTTTCTTTGCAGCAAATATCGGATCGGCAGCGGTTCCCAGCACCTCAATGTGTTTGTCACTTTCAAGAGTCGATTTTAAAGGCTGTCTTACTACTGCGAAATCATCAACAATAAGTACTTTTATTTTTTTGCAACCAGTATTAGTAAAGTATGTATACATTTTAAAAATTTGAACATCCCTGTTTTACAAATCTTTGAATAACTTCTCCATTCAAAGTATTGAATAGGATAATTCGACCATTTCTTCCTCCTGTACTTTTGGTTATTACTGGTATTCCTAATTTCTTTAGAAGCTCGAAGGCCAGAACAATATTTTTTCTGCCTATATTAAATGACTTATTGCTTGTTAAACTTCACTTCCTCCAAATACTTTTGCAATAATCTGGTCTTTTCTTGATCCCATGCTAACAAGTTTTTTAAGCAATTTTTCAATAGCAATGTTTCCATATTTTGGAGTTGCGAGACCACTGCCATTCCAAAAGGGGAGCATGTAATGATTGATTCCTTCACGTTTGTTTACTTTATCTTAGAGACAAACAGAAACACACGATCCCAATATGGTATGAATCAATGAAGGTTTGTCCGTTGCGATAAGAGAGGCCGGATATAAATAAATGTTTTCGGTTTCTATGTTAATGTTGTTTATTAAAACTTTTCTTCTCTGAAGAACAATTCGTCGGCATCGTTTGATATTCCTGATGTTTCCTTTTCTGATTCATACAGCTGGATTGTGAAAGTGGCGCCTTTACCAAGCCGACTTGAAAATTCAATTTTACCATCCAGTGAGTCTATCATTGCTTTAATGATAGATAATCCCAGTCCGTGTCCTCTGTTCAGCGAATTAATACCGGTATCTATTCTTTTAAAACGGTCAAAAATAATCTGCTCGTTGGTTTTTGAAATTCCCTGACCTTCGTCTTTTACTGTTAATCTTAAGTTATTTTCTTGCTTTGTAACCTTAATCAGAATGATTCCTTCATTATAACTGAATTTAATAGCGTTGCTTATAAGGTTGCTGATTATTATCTGGATTTTCTCAGCATCTGACTTGAAATACATTTTCGTATTTGAATTTTTATTAGCTGAAACATATTCAATTTTAAGGTGTTTTCTTCTGGCTTCGTATTTAAAGGTATCGATAACGTGTTGGATTGTTTTATCAATATTTACTAGTGTTATGTCAGGCTCGTTTTCTCCAGCTTCAAGTTCCGCAGCGGCAAAAATATTTCTCAGCTGGAAATCAAGATTAAATACTTCCGTATGAATTAACGAAACCATATGTATAACCTTTTTCCAGTTTTCTTTTTCTACGTCAAGAATGTTTTCAGCGATCGCCAGAATCGATGTAAAGGGATTTATTATCTCATTTCTAATATTTGAAATGAAATGACTTTTCATAGATTCTGATTCTTTTAGCTTACGGTTAAGTTTTTTTAATGAAATATTCAGATCCTTAACCTGTTGTTCACAAATTGCTTTTTCCTGCAGCCGGTTTTTCAACTCCAGGATTATTTCCTTATCTGATATATTATTTAATTCCATATCACTTTTTTAAAGTTTTTGAAAGATGGTTGGTTTTATATGTTGTAATGGCAATTCAAAACCGGTGATAGACTCAGAATGTCCCAGAAAAAGATATCCGCCGGATTTTATATGCATGCAGAGTTTTTGAAGAATACTGTACTGGTTATTTCTGTCGAAGTAAATAAGTACATTTCTGCAGAAGATAATATCAAATTCAGGATTATTGCAATAGGGAACGTATAATAAGTTTTTCCTGTAAAATTTCACCTTCGATCTTAATTCACTTTTTACTCTTACTTTTTTCTCATCGCGATTTTTGCTGCGTAGAAAATACTTATGTTTTATTGTCATAGGTAAATCAGCAGTTTTTGCTTCCTGATATACAGCGTTAGCTGCAACTGTTAACATACGGGTAGATATATCAGTTGCATCTATCGAAAAATCAATACCAGGATTATGTTCTTTAAACTCAGACAATACAATTGCCAATGTATAAGGTTCTTCACCAGATGAACAACCCGCTGACCATACTTTTAAATTTCTGATATTTTTAATATTGATTATCTCGGGGAGAGCATCTGTTAGTAAGAAATCAAAATGAACCGGTTCGCGGAAAAAGTCTGTTTTATTAGTACTTACAACATCCATCATGTGGATAACTTCCTCACTCTGCCCTAAAGGAGAAAACACATAGTCGACATACTCATTAAATGTGCTTATGTTTAAAGCTTTAAGTCTTTTTTGAAGACGACTCTGGAGCATAATTTTATTTTCGGGAGGCATTTTGATACCATACTCCGACATGATAAATCTGCTAAGTTTTTCGAAATCTTTTGAACTTAATTTAGTCTGAAAATATGAAATTGGATTTCCCTGATTATTCATTAATTCACATGTCTTCAGTATACCATATTATAATATTATTACGACTGTTCTGCTGTTGTCTGTTTGCTTATTTCTTCAGTGATATTCTGTATGTCAACCACTTCATCAGTTGCAAATACTTTTTCAACATCCAGTAACATTATAAAACCTTCGTCCTTCTTAGCCATACCTTTCAGAAAGTCTGAACGAAAATTGGTTCCAATGCCTGGAGGAGGAAGTATGTTGTCATCATCTATTTCAAGGACTTCATTTACAGAATCTACAATTGCGCCAACTGTTATCGGATCATTACCTATGTGCAGTTCTAAAACAATTATACATGTGTTTGTTGTATATTCTGTTTCTTCGAGACCAAATTTTAGACGACTGTCAATTATGGGAAGAACATTACCACGTAAGTTTATTACACCTTTCATATAAGAAGATGCTTTGGGTACTTTCGTTATTTTGGTCATCTCAAGAATATTCAACACGTTCCGTACATTCGCAGCAAACACTTCACTACCTATCCTGAATGACAGAAATGAGTTGATCTGGTTTTTTGTTTTTGTGCTCATACGTCTCGTTTTTAAGTTATTATCTTATCACTTTATTAATGGCAGCTAATAGCTTAGCAGGTACAAACGGCTTAACTATCCATCCGGTTGCACCGGCATTTTTAGCTTCCATCTTTTTTTCTGTCTGGGATTCGGTGGTTAGAAAAAGTATTGGCGTATGCTGATAATCTTCCATCTTCCGAATCTCTATTATTAATTCAATGCCATTCATTTCAGGCATGTGCAGGTCTGTAATAATTAAATTAATATCCTGACCATTAAGATGTTTCAGCGCATTTTCCCCGTTATTGCTGAGTAAGACATCGTAACCTTCATTTTCGAGAGTGAAGTTTACTATTTCGCGAATGCTTTCTGAATCATCGACGAATAGAATTTTTTTCCCCATTTTTAAAAATATTAAGTACTTGAAATATTCAGTATTAAAATAGTACGACATTGTTATTGTTATGATTGTGATACTTATTACCTGTATATAATTCATGAATTATTCTTTCGCTCTCCATCGTATAGAGCTTCTTAAGTATCTCTAGACTCAACGTACTAATTTCAGATTCCAGATTTCCAATATCAATTTGTTTTAAAAGTTGGTTTAAATTTTCAATTATCTCTTCGATTTCTTTATCAAAAACTTTATAGTATTTTAACCGATCAAGTATAAATTCACTGTTATGGAAATCAGATTCGTTCCAGGGTCTTGGTTCTAAGATAAATTCAGATGTCGATTTAGAAATCTTTTGCGTCACTGTTTCTATGAAATTTCCGGCAATATTTTCAAGCCTTTTATGCATTGAGAAATAGGTTTCGACGTCAGACTTATCTATAACTTTTAACTTGGGTTTATTCGAAAAAATTATTTGATCAATGTAGGAACTGTTCTTATTTATTTTCTGGTTGTTTATAAGTGGTTTAATTCTTTCAAAAAGTAAACTGATACTCTTAATAAAATGATCATTTTTTTGTTTTGAATAAATCAGACCCCGGACTTTTCTTGACAAATCGGTGTAATTTAAATTTAGATTCGAGTTCAGATCGAGGAAGGTATTAATCTCAAGGTTGAATTTTACTGAACTCCTGTTAAGACTATCCGTACTAAATTTGTTATCTGATTTATTATATGGCGATAGTGAATACAATAAGTTTTTGGTCTTCTGTAAAGTATCATCGAGCTCCCCAAATTTTTCGGTAATATTTTCTACAGTCTTTTGATATTCACTATTGGCGTGTACCAGTTGAATTGCCTGTAAGGCTCCAATGTCTCTGATTTTAAACAACATTTCAACATTAATCTCTTCTGATATTCCTTTAATGGCGCCATTCTCAGAAAAATTGGAAAGCTGTTTCTGTATAGACTCGTGAGCAACCTTCACATGTTCAATATTTTGTTTGATTATATCCTGAAATTTTAAATTGGGTATTATTGCTGAACTGCTGGAAGTGTGCCTTGTTGTGAGCTGTTCATGTGCCGATTCATAGTTTTTAATTTCTGTTTGACTATGTTTGTATCCCTGCACCAAAGTTTTTAATCGATCTAATACTTGCGAAATAAGAGGGATTTGATGGAACTTAATTTGTTCAGTTATTTCAGAGCAAGGTTTTATACGCATATCTATTTTTTGAAATTTTGTTTCAAGATCATGAATGCGTGATGATAAATCATTTAGATTAATAATAATTTCCTGGTATAGTTTACGATAGGTAGGTTCAAACTGAATATTTGTAGTTAGAAGTTTAAGCGTGCTAACATTTTGTTTCAAATTGTTTACTTTCAAATAAATGTGTTCAATTCTCTTTTGAAGTTTAAGCAAAGAATAATCAATTCCAGTTATGTATTCATAGCTCTTTTTTAAGATATCACTGATTTCATTTAACTGTGCTTCAAAATCAGTCATTACGTTTTCAGGAATATCTATAAAGCTATGGCAGGATGAATTCAGCTGGATTATCAGATTGTTTATTTTTTTATGATACTTCTGAAAGTTATCATTTAGAGTGTTGAAATCTTTTGCTGAGCAATCTATTAAAGAATTAATGCGACTATTAATGTCTGTAAACACCATTACAGGCTTTTTAAGAACAGTTCCCGATTTAACAAGATTAACTGGCACTGGATGCAGCTATTTAATTAAGACCATTTAATAATATTCTGGGCTTAATAAAATTATTAGATAGCTGGCATTAAAAGAAAAATTAAAACTGATTGTTATTACCGGATTCAGATGATATATGTCATATTAAAACCAGTGCAGAATTATATTTGTTTAACGCTTATAATTTTACTTTTTGAATTAATATTGAACAGTTCGAAGATTTTTTTTAGAAATCGATCTTGATCAATAGGTTTGGTAAATACAGCTTCGATACCTAACTTTTTTGCCATGAGTAAATAATAAGGTTTACTGCCTGAAATGGCAATTATTTTACTAGCGGGATATTTTTTCTTGACATTTCTGATTAACTCGATGCCATCAACTTTTGGCATGATCAGATCCGTTATGATGAGATCGTAATGTGAACGGGATAAATATTCAATAGCGCTTATTCCATCATTGGTTACATCTATATTGGCAAAAGAATATAAATTTTCCTTAAGCAGATGTAAAAGCATTTTTCTTTCCAGCCGATTATCCTCAACCAATAATAATCTTTTCATGTCTGCGCTTTAATTACACTAACGTTTGAATAATATATAAGGTTGTTATATGTTTACCAATAATCAGGAAATAGTGATGAAAAGACTATAAAAGGAGTTAAGAATAAATTTATTGCGCATCGTATGCTTTATGCAGGACAAGTTCAACTCTTTCTACCAGGTATTGCAAATCAATGGGTTTCTTCACAAAATCGATTGCGCCCATGTTCATTATCCTGTCGACATTTTCCTCATCTGTAAGTGCTGAAACTACTATTACCGGGGTTTTTTTTGTTTTTTCATTTTTTCTTATTTCTTCCAGAAAATCAAATCCACTAATTTTAGGCATTAACAAATCTAACAGAATAAGGTCGGGTGATTCTCTTTCCATTATAGCGTAAGCTTCTTTTGCATTTAAAGCCGTTTCAATCTGATATCCCTTCTCATCCAGTATCGCTTCGAGTAATACAACATTAGTTGTAGAATCATCAACAACTAAAATTTTGTAGTCTCTGTTTTCATCCATTTCTATAGTTTTATCTAAAGCTAATAAAAATAACTGAATATGCAATATTGGCAATATAATAATTTGGTTATTCTATACTTAAATATAAGGCAAATAGAACATTTTAAAAAGTAAATTCTGAATGGAAAATAAATTTGATGATTTATCTCATCATTTTTTTGAAATCTTTTCAAATCATGAACTTTTATTATTATATTTATAATACACAGAAAAAAATTTTTCATGGATGACTCGCCAATGATTGAACAAAATTCTGTTATTCCTTTCGGGAATTTATTAGAAGAGAATGAGCTTCAGGATGTTATCGATAACAGTAATGTCGTTAATTTCAATAAGAAAGAGATTATTTTCAGACAAAATACAAGGACTTCGCATATAATGTATATCAAATCAGGGCTGGTTAAAATCTTTAAAGAAGGCCGCAATGGTAAATATATTATTCTGAAAGTAGCTTTACCGGAGGATTTCTTAGGATTATTATCGATTTACGGCGGTGATACTCATCAATATTCGGTTTCTGCCATACAACCTTCGGAGATATGCTTTGTTGATATCAACGTTTTTAATAGCATTCTGAAATCGAATGGGGCGTTCTCTTCCAAGATTATTGGTAAAATTGCTAATGACGGGCTCTTTATATTTGAAAGACTAATGAGTCAGTCGCATAAGCAACTCCCTGGAAGAATTGCCGATGTGATACTATATTTCGCAGAAACGATATATGGGAGCGAAAGCTTTGAATTTCCTTTTACACGAAGAGAGTTGGCTGAACTAGCAGGTACTACTAAAGAAAGTTTTATAAGAACTCTGGCAGAATTTAAACATGATAAAATAATTGATCTTGAGGGTTCGATGGTGAAAATCAACAGTATGAAGATTGTTAAAACGCTTAGTGACTTAGGGTAATACTTAAATAGAGTTTATATGTCAAAACTTACTGTAGTAATAGCAGATGATATTTTCACAAACCGGTTACTTTTATCTGAGATAATTGAAGACTTAGGACACGAATTTATTACTGTTGAAAATGGGAAGGAAGCAGTTGAGGCACTTTTAAAAAATGATGTTGATATTGTTTTAATGGATATAGAAATGCCTGTTATGAATGGACTGGAAGCTACAAGACATATTCGTGAAAAATTAAATAGACCTAAATGCGATATTCCAGTAGTTGCACTTACAGCCCATAACCCGAAGATTTTTTTTAATGATTATAAAGATGTTGGCTTTAGTCAGTTACTTACAAAACCTTATTCAGTTAAAAAGATAACAGAGTTGCTTGATAGTTTTATTTCCAAAGTTCAAACAGAATAGGCTTTAACTTCTAATTAATTTAACAATTTCTGATATTCCTTTTTCATCGACAATATCAAATGCATTTAATTTATCACTGTCAATATCCAATACTGCATATATATTATTACTATTATCAAGCAATGGAATAACGAGTTCCGATTTCGATCTTGAATCGCAGGGTATATGACCTGGAAATTTACTTACATCTGGTATATTTACTATTTTTTTATTCAATATACTATACCAGCAAGCACCACTCGGATAGTCTAAAATCTGACAGGCAAGGGGGCCCTGATACGGACCAACAGTTAAGATTTTATTATTTATAATATAAAATCCGATCCAAAATATATAATCAATTTTATAATACAGAATTGCATTAACAGTTGCCATTTGTGCCTGAACTGACGGACTTTTGTCTAAAAGTAAGGATAGCTGATTATAAAGTCTTTTGTATTTGTCTGTTTTACTTTGGTATTTTTTCATACATGAATATAAAAAAAAATAACCCAAGTAATTTGGATTATTTTCTTTTATAAATGAAAGCTTTTTAGGCTGGCATAAAATCGTACGTGCGAATTACTTTATAAAGATTATGGGGTAAAGGTTTAAGAATAATTCGCTTATTACCCTTTTGATATAGTACATAATGATAATAAGTGAAACACTGCAGATTTGTAGGGAATATACCGAGGTTTTGCAGTTCGTCGCTTGAAAAGCACATATCTTTTTCAAGTTTCAGGACAGGAGTTTGTACTAATGCTTCCATAAATGAATGAGATTAAGTTTTCAGGGACTAAACTAATACAAACATCCCCTTTTAGTCAAGAATATAGTGGTGATATGGATTTCTTATTACTGATGATTTATATCATTTATTTTGTAGTTATAAACTGGTATTAAACATTTCTGTAAGAAATATAACTTAAAATAATATAGAAAGTATAAGTATAATTAAAAAGAAAAGACCGAAAAATAACTAGTTCCGGTCCATGGTGTGATTCTGCTGGGGCTCGAACCCAGGACCCCCTCCTTAAAAGGGAGGTGCTCTACCTGCTGAGCTACAGAATCAGATTTGCCTTGAAAAAACGAGTGGCAAATATAGTACGTTTTTTTAACCTACAAAAAGTTCTATTGGTTTTTATAATTCAATAAAAAGTATTCAAAAAGTCTATATATTTCAAAAGTTACCTGTTAAAAGAAAACCTATTAAGCAAGATATCGTAATATTAAAATATTGTAATTTACTTGGAACTAAATATCTATAAAATGAAACATCTGAAAAGACTACTAATTTTTACCATTATTTTAAATATTGGTATTTATATTCAAACTATTGCACAGATAAGCGATCTGGGTACATTTATGGCTGCTGGTCCGGAAGATGCCGAAAAAATGTTAGAAGCATATGTATCGCCAATGTTGAATGCTTTTGGAGCTTCATTGACCGGTGGTTGGTATAATACTGCCAAAGCGCATAAACCGGGAGGTTTCGATATTACAATTTCTGCAACTTATGCATCTATACCAAACGAGTTTAAATCATTCAATGTAGATGAACTTGAACTTACTACCTTGGTCAGAGCTGACGGAACAGACCCGGAGTCTCCCACAATCGCAGGGAAGGGAGAGCCGGGTCCTCAAATGAATTATAATCACCCTTATTACAATGGGGAAGCATTTGAAATGCCTCAGGGAGTAGGTCTTATTGGAGTACCAACACCCATGATTCAGGCAGGCATTGGAATATATAAGGAGACAGAAATTATGGGACGTTTATTCCCGAAGATAAAAATTAAAGATGACAATGATATTTTTATGTGGGGAGTAGGTTTAAAACATAGCATTTCGCAATGGATTCCGGGCCTTAAAGAACTTCCTGTATTAAACATATCTTTAATGGGTGGATATACCCGGATAACTTCAAATCTTGGTATTTCTGTTAATCCATCTCACATTGGATTAAGTGACTATAATACACTTCCTGATGAAACATGGAATGGCCAGAACATGTTTGTTCAGTCTGCCAGCTTTACAGGGAACCTGCTGGTTTCAGCAGATTTACCGATTATTACTTTTTATGGAGGTGTTGGTATTGCTCAAACTAAAACAACTTTAAAAATGCAGGGAGTATATCCGATGCTTGGGGTATCAGGTACCGATCCGATAGTTGAAACAACTGATCCCGATCCGATTAGTATGGAAGTTAAGAACCAGGATGGAGGGATAGTGAAACCAAGATTTAATATTGGTATGCGTCTGAAATTTGGTGTGTTTACATTACATGGGGATTACACAAGGGCTAACTTTAACGCTTTTACTGCCGGCGTTGGTGTTAGTTTCAGATAAAAATGAAATTGTATTATGGAAGCTGTCTTAATCAGGACAGCTTTTTTAAAAATCGAACCAAAGTCGTATAACTGGATTTTCGTAATGATGTTCCGGATTTTGAATAACATCGAATAAAACAAATATTGAGATTCCGCCCCTTTCACCTAAAGGAATACGCATTCCTCCTCCAACGAGTGTAGTATTATACCATTTTCTTTCTCCTTTCCAAGCTATATTTGCTACCCTGTCTACATAAATTGGTTCAAGGCTTAGAGTCTCATTTTCAGTATAAATAAAAATATCACCTAGATTAATTCCAATGCTTTCCTTAAGATTTTTAAAAACTGTGAACTGAGTGAAAACCATACCTCCATATCTGTTAGTTACAAGACCTCCATTTTTATAATATGTGTACCTTGGTCCCAGACCAACCAATAATCGTGGGATTATATAATAGCCAACAAATGGAGATAATTCCACATAAGTGATAGTCCCGAAAGATAAGCCTAAATTTCCTCCAAATACAAAATTTGAATTATAATACTTTCCCCTTTCTCTTTTCTTATATTCTTTTTCTTCACCAGGGTAATCATATTGTGCCAATAAGTTAGTTGTTATAGCACACAAAACGAGAAACAATATATATTTATAGTTCTTCATGGAATATTTAAATAAATAGCAATAGTTTTACAAATATAAGATCAATTCTGTATCAAATGAACATTTTAATAACGGGAGCAAGCAAAGGATTAGGAAGGGAACTTGCACTTAAATTTGCAAGGCAGGATAGCTGCAAACAATTTTTATTATCACGATCGGAAAAATTATTAAAAAAGCTTGCCAAAGATTGTGTCGCAATAAACTCAAAGGCAAAAATTAATATTATCCCTTATGACTTTACCAGATTGATTGTTGAAAATTCAGACCTGGATATTGATGTTCCTCATTTGGATATTATTATTAACAATGCCGGATTGCTCATTAATAAGAAATTTAGCGAATTAATTGTGGATGAAATAGTAGATATGACAAGTGTTAATTTTATTGCACCAGTCATACTTTTAAAAAATCTGTCTGATAGATTAGGTACAAAGGGCATTACGCACGTAGTAAATATAGGAAGTATGGGAGGATATCAGGGGAGTGTTAAATTTCCGGGATTAAGTATTTACAGTGCAACAAAGGCAGCAATAGCCTCTTTCACAGAATGCATGGCCCATGAATATGCAGACACTGATGTTTATGTAAACTGTCTGGCTCTGGGTGCTGTTCAGACAGAAATGCTTAATGAAGCTTTTCCTGGTTATAAAGCACCTCTGTCTGCTGACGAGATGGCTGAATTTGTTTATAATTTTGCGGTTAACGGACATAAATTCTTCAGAGGGAAGATTTTACCTGTTTCTGTTTCTACTCCCTAATGCTAATAATTATTATAGTAATTATTTAACCATATTGGTTTCATCATATTCCTTTGGTTCCAGGGCGCCTCGCAGTACCAGTAAACCATTCCAAACCAATGCATGCATTTCATCTTCGCCCGGATATATCACAACAGGGGCAATAAAAGACACCATCGATTTTATATATTCAACTACCATTGGATTGTGCGATATTCCTCCTGTTAGTATAATAGCATCGACTTCACCTCTAAGAACAGCAGCCAGAGAACCAATCTCTTTCCCTATCTGATATGACATTGCATCCTGAACTTTCCTCGCATTTTCATCACCATCCTGAGCCATTAGTTCCACCTCATATGCATTATTTGTATTTAGATATGCCATATAGCCACCCCGGCCGGTAATCATTTTTCTTATATCATCCAATGTAACATCTTCCCGGAAACAGTATTTTGCCAAGGCCCCTGCAGGCAAGGTTCCGGTTCTTTCAGGAGAAAAAGGGCCTTCACCGTCAAGAGCCTGATTTACATCAATTACTTTTCCTTTTGAATGAGCCCCTATCGAGATTCCTCCTCCCATGTGTGCTATAATAAGGTTGAGATCCTCATATTTTTGGTTCATCAGTCGTGCGTATGCCCTGGCAGTTGCTTTTTGGTTAAGAGCATGAAATATCGAAAGACGTTTGAATTTGGGATGACCGGTGAATTTTGCTATATCCTGCATTTCATCAACGACAACCGGATCAGCAATATATGCCTGACAATTTGGAATTGTCTTAGCTATTTCATCAGCAATAAGTCCTCCTAAATTACTGGCATGTTCACCCAGTAAACCATCTTTTAAATCTTTTTTCATCGCCTCATTTATACGATATACTCCGGATTTAATCGGTTTAATCAGACCACCGCGGGCAACTATTGCTTCAATTTTATGAATGTCAATATGCGAATCGGATAATTCGCGAATTATAGCATTTTTTCTATATTCATATTGATCAGTGACCTTTTTAAAATCTCGAAGCTCTTCAGAAGGATGTAATATACTTTTTAGAAATACGGGTTTTGATCCATGGTAGACAGCTATTTTTGTACTTGTAGAGCCGGGGTTTATAGCTAAAATCTGATGTATCATTATTTTGATCTTAAGTATTTAACATAGACTTAATGCGAGTACAATAGAGAAGAATTTGCTTTCTTCAGAATCAGCCCGGGAAGTTAATACTAAAGGAACTTTTGCTCCTAATATAACGCCGGCTGTTTTAGCCCCACCTAGACAAGTAAGTGATTTGTACAGTACATTACCGCTTACTATTTCGGGAACTAAAAGAATGTCTGCATCACCTGCAACATCACCATTAATATGTTTATGCTTTGCAGCCTCTTTTGAGACTGCAAGGTCGAGTGCGATTGGTCCTTGCAATATACATGCTGCTAGCTGATGATGGTTATGTTTTTCTAAAATTTTTACTGCATCCGTTGTTGCTGACATTTTAGGGTTCACCTTTTCAATAGCTGCAATCAGGGCAACCTTTGGTATTTCGATCCCTAATTTTTGAAATGCATTTACTGAATTTTTAATAATAGATATTTTATCATCTACAGAAGGAGATATGTTCATTGCTGCATCAGTAACTCCCAGAAGTTTATGGTAATAAGGTGTTTCAAAAACTGCCAGATGGCTTAATATGGACTCACTCAATATTCCGGAATCTTTTTTTACTATCTCAAGTAAAAGCTCTTTTGTAGAAATAAAGCCTTTCATGAGCATATCGGCATTTCCTCTTTTAATTTCATTTATAGCGATTGCTGCAGGGTTGGTTTTACTACCTGTATCTATTATGGTAGTATTTTTAATGGATATCTTGTTAATATCAGCAGTCTGCTCTATTTTTTTTCGGTTACCAATTAAAATCGGGGTAATCAATCCGAAAGTTTCTGCTTTCCGGACAGCATGCAGTACATATTGATCGTCCGCTGCAACTACAGCCAGCATTTTACTTTGTTTTCTATCTGTTACACGCTTAAGAATTTCATTAAGTGTTCTGATTTGCATGATAAGATTTTTACATACTGCTTACAATCTTTAATGTATCCTGTGCGATCACAAGTTCCTCATTCGTTGGTATAACCATTACCTTAACTCTTGAATTATCGGTTGATATAATTGCCTCCTTCGAGCGAAGCCCGTTATTCTTTTTTTTATCAATTTCAATTCCCAGGAATTCAAGATTTTTGCATGCATATTCACGTGTTTCAGGACCATTTTCTCCGATTCCACCGGTAAAAATTAGACAGTCAAGGCCACCTAAAGCAGCAGCATATGAACCAATATATTTTTTAATACGGTAATGATACATATCTAAACCCAGTTGAGCGCGGGCATTCTTCTTTTCCCAGGCTGCTTTCTCAATTTCCCTCATATCAGATGAAACACCTGTAACTCCGAGCATACCACTTTGTTTATTGAAAACTGTGTTTACGGAGTTAAGCCCTATCTCTTCTTTATTCATTATGTGCGATACTACTCCTATATCCAAATCACCTGAACGTGTTCCCATAATTAAACCTTCAATTGGAGTGAATCCCATCGATGTATCAATAGATTTTCCACCGTCAATTGCAGTCATAGATGCTCCATTTCCCAAATGACAGGTAATAATTTTTTGTTTCTTAATATCAACATTAAGTATTTCACATGCACGTTTGGAAACGAAATAATGACTCGTACCATGGAAACCATATCTTCTTATCTTATACTTATTGTAAAGCGAGTAAGGTATAGCATACATGTATGCATGCTCAGGAATAGTCTGGTGAAACGCAGTGTCGAAAACGGCTACCTGTTTTACTCCGGGAAGCAGAATTTTCATTGCGACAATCCCTTTAAGATTTGCCGGATTATGTAAAGGAGCAATTTCACCAAGTTGCTCAATTTCTTTTTGCGCATGATCATCTATGAAAGCACTTGATTTAAAATTTTCTCCACCATGAGCTACTCTGTGCCCAACAGCATCAATATCTTCGAGATTATCAAGACAACCATGTTTTTTACTTGTAAGTATTCCCAGTATATATTCTATTCCTGTCTGATGATCGATTATTTCACCTTCAAAGGTTGATTTACTTCCATCTTGTTTTTCAAGTTTTATAAAAGATCCCTTTAAACCTACCTTTTCTGCAATACCTTTTGCGAGTATAACAATTCTGTCCATATCGAACAGTTGATATTTGATAGAAGAACTTCCACAGTTCAATACGAGTATTTTCATTGTATTCTAGAAATTAAAGATTTGGGACTTTATTACCGGATTCTTCATATTTGTAAAAACCTTTACCAGTGATTCGGCCCAATTGATTAGCTCTAACAAGTCTTTTAATGATGGGTGATGCAATATATTTTTTATCGCCGAATTCATTATACAGATTTTCCATCCAGCGCATAACCTTGTCAAGTCCAATTTTATCAGCTGTTTCAAAAGGACCCAGAGTAAGACCAAGTCCAATTCTCATTGTTTTATCAATATCTTCCATGCTGCCTACCCGCTCCATCAATACTTCACATGCTTCATTAAGCAATGCGACTAAAATTCTAACACTAATAAGTCCTGGTGATTCCTGAACCTGAATAACTTCCTTTCCGAGCATTTTTACAAATTTACATACACGGTCGTATGCTTCATCAGAAGTGTATAGCCCGCGAACAACCTCAATCATTTTGGCATTAGCTACATTTGTAAGAAAATGTAAGCTAACGCAACGCTCTTTATGTTCAAGTTCTGAGGATAGTTCTGTAATAACAATAGTGGTAGAATTAGTTGCTATAATACATTCAGGATCGACGTATTTTTCTACATTTTTAAAAACTTCTTTTCTACATGAAATCCTTCTTTCACGGGTTTTCGACCGTATGGATTCAATAACCAGGTCACAACCCTTTAAATGTTCATACCCCACGTATCCATGTATACGTGACAATATAGCTCTTTTTTCACCGGAAGTCATACCCCAGTGTTCAATCATATTGTCAAGTTCTTCTTCAATTTTACATAATGCATAGTTGATTTTTTCTTCAGAAAGCTCAATAAACGCAACCTCTAATTCTTTCTGACTAATAAGCATGGCTATACTTTGCCCAACAGTTCCACAACCTACAACTCCTACCTTTGAAAATAGCTGTTTGGGTCTGTTTTTTTTGCTTAATCCATATTTCTCAATGGGTTCAACAATAACTTCTGACATTTCTTTAAATCTTTGTTCTTTATTAAGTTATGAAAAAATTCTCAAATAGCTGTAGACTGATTGGCAGTAATTGCAACCAGGTTTACAATATCGTCAACAGAACAACCTCTTGAAAGATCGTTTATAGGTGCTGCCATACCTTGAAGTATGGGACCAACTGCTTCAGCTTTTGCGAGACGCTGTACGAGTTTATATGCTATATTACCTGCTTCAAGAGTTGGGAATATCAGTACATTGGCATGACCTGCTATTGAACTCCCGGGTGCTTTTTTATTTCCAATTGATTCAATTATGGCAGCATCGGCTTGCAATTCACCATCAATTTTCAGTGAAGGATCGATTTTTTGTGCTATTTCAGTTGCTTCCCGCACCTTATCTACCATTTCATGCACTGCACTCCCTTTTGTAGAAAAACTTAACATGGCAATCTTAGGTTCTATACCGGCTATCGCACGGGTTGTTTTCCCGGTTGCTACAGCTATTTCTGCCAACTCATTGGCAGTAGGATCAGGGTGTACTGCACAATCAGCAAATATCATAAGACCATTCTCACCAAAATTCTTATCGTTCAGAAACATCAAGAATGCTCCTGATACAACACTTATTCCCGGCATTGTTTTTACATATTGGAATGCCGGCCGAAGCACATTTCCTGTGGCATTTTCAGCACCTGCTACTTCTCCATCAGCATCTCCGTTTTTTATCATTATTGTAGCCAGATATAATGGATTTTCTAAAAGGTTAAGGGCCTGATCACGTGTCAAGCCCTTAGTTTTTCTTATTTCCAGCATGAGTTTAATATAATCCTCAGTTTTGGAATTATTGACAGGATCTACAATGGTAGCCTTTGATATATTTTTTAAACTTAATAAACCAGCTTTATTAAGTATATCAGTAGGTTTTCCGATAAGTATGATCTTAGCTATATCTTCTGAAATAATAATATCTGCGGCTTTTAATGTTCGTTCTTCAAAACTTTCCGGCAATACAATACGCTGCTGAATTTCTCTTGCTTTAGCTTTGATCTCATTTATCAAATCCATTGTGTATTAGATTATTATAGATTATTACGGTTAAGTGTAAAATTAATTAAAATTTATCACTGTTGTATAATATTTAATATGTGTTTTTCCTTAATGGGTTTAATTAAGAATTAGCCTAAATTATAGTGAAACAATGAGTTGCAAATTAAGGATTGTGTTATTCTTATAACAGAATAATATTATTTAGAGAAAATATAAATAAAAGAGTAACATATACATCGATGTTAAAGAAGTATTAAATTTATGATAAATCGTTAATTAAGAGATATAAATTAGATTCGTTCTAAATAATCATTATGAATTGACGTATCTAGATTATTACATATATTTGTAAAAAAATTTAAATGAGTTACGTTGAAATAAATAAAAGATATACAAAATTAGCAGAGGATATTTGTTGCCTGTCGTGTGGTGGGGCGATAAATTTTACAGAACCTCAGCGCGGGGAAATATGTGTTGATCTGGGTAGCGGACGCGGAACCGATGTACTGCGACTAGCTGAAAAAGTAGGGCAGGATGGATTTGTTTATGGGATAGATGTATCGGAAGGAATGCTGAAAAAATCGCAATCCTCTGCAGAGAAACTGGAAATTAAAAATGTTAAGTTTATAAAGGCTGAACTGGAAGAGTTGCCAATTGAAGAGAGATCAGTGGATATGGTAATATCAAACTGTACAATTAATCATGCTGCTGATAAGCAAAAAGTATGGAATGAAGTTGCCAGAATTTTAAAAAACGGAGGTCGTTTTGTAGTAAGTGATATTTTTTCATCTGAAACAGTCCCGGAGGAATATAAAAAAGATCCGCAGGCTGTAGCAGAATGCTGGGGTGGAGCTGTTACTAAAGATGTTTACTTATCGCAACTGAAAAGGGCCGGGTTTAAAGAAATTGAAATTATAGAAGAAAGCCAGCCTTATGACAAAGGCAAAATTAAAGTTTCCAGCTTTACAATTCGTGGTAGAATAAGTAATAGCTGTTGTTCAAAATAAAAATTGCATGATATGAAGTCATTAATAAAAAAGAAAGTGAAAAGCAAACAGCAAGCGGCACAATGTTGTGCTAAACAATCAAAGATAGTTGCAGGTTGCCACGATTAAACTTCTGTTGGAACATCGAATCTTTGATGATATGTAAAAAAGGCTTGTGATCCAATTTTTGATTCCATTCGTCTCAGAAAGGAGTATATCTCTTTTAATGTTTTAATAATATTTTCATTCAGGATATTCTGTTTCTATGGAATTTTCAAAACATAATATTATTTCCCGACTGAAAGATTCTGAAGATTACTTCATTGTAAACCTTTTATCAAGGAATGCCGATATTCTTACTGAAGATCAATATCAGGAATTTTTAGCACATAATATTAATATAACTGAAGAACTCAAAGAAAAAGGTTATATCATTGATCCGGAAACTGAAAATAATATTTACAGACAAAAATACCTTGAGTTCATTGATAACAGGGAGACAGATGAAATTCAACTGTTCTTTGTTCCGGGTTATGCATGTAATTTCAAATGCAGTTATTGTTATCAGGATGAGTATCTTAATAAATATGAACAGATAGATGACCAGATTATCACGTCTTTTTTTAATTATATTGATAGTGAATTTGTAAACAGAAAAAAATACATTACCATTTTTGGAGGGGAACCCCTATTAAATATCAAAGCACAAAGTAATTTTTATAAACGGTTTATCAGGGAATGTAATATGCGAAATCTTGATATTGCAGTTGTCACCAATGGTTATAACCTATTATCATTTATTCCTGTGTTAAAATCCGCATCAATAAGAGAAGTACAGGTAACCCTTGATGGAACCGAGGATACACACAACACAAGGAGACCCCATAAAAATGGATCTTCAACATTTTTAAGAATTGTTGATGGTATTGATGCATTACTGCGGGAGAGAATACCTGTAAATTTAAGAATGGTTATCGATAAGGGAAATATTGAAGAATTATCAAAACTTGCCCGTTTTGCTAACCATAAGGGTTGGACAAATAATCAATTATTTAAAACACAGTTAGGCAGAAATTACGAGCTTCATCATTGTCAGGTTGAAAGTAACAGGCTTTATACCCGATTAGGAATGTATGAAGACATATATGAGCAGTTAAAATTATATCCTGAAATAAAAGAGTTTTATAAGCCTGCTTTTTCGGTAGCTAAATTTTTATTTGAAGAGGGAGAGCTACCCGATCCGCTATTTGATTCTTGTCCCGGAACAAAGACTGAATGGGCATTTGACTATACCGGGAAAATATATTCATGCACAGCAACAGTTGGAAAAGAAGGAGAGGAGCTGGGTACTTTTTATCCTGAAGTAACCAAAAAAGAAGAAATTATTGAAGAATGGCAAAATCGGGATGTGCTTGCAATACCTGAGTGCAAAGATTGTAGTGTACAACTGGCCTGTGGTGGAGGGTGCGGATCAGTTTCGAAAAATCATACAGGCAGGATATGTTCTCCCGATTGCAGGCCTGTTAAGGAACTGCTGGAACTGGGGTTATCATATTATTTTAGAGAAACTCCAAAGGATTTTTTTATTAAAAATTAGAAATAAAAATATAAGGACGGTCTTTCAATATCCGTGTATTTGAATAATTAAGAAAAATATAATAAAATGAAAGAGATAAATTTAACTCAATTTGAGAGCGAAGTATTAAATGGAGGTAAGGTTATTCTAGATTTTTATTCAACGGAATGTCCTCCTTGCGATGCACTTGCACCCAAGTTTGAAGCACTTAATGAGCTGTTTGGTAAAGAAGTGAAGTTCCTGAAAATATTTCGTCAGGAAAACCGTGAACTGGCAGAAAAACTTGGAGTTAGTTCTTCACCAACAGTTTTATTCTTTGAAGACGGCAAAGAAGTTGGTTTTCGGTTGAATGGCGGCATTAAGCGTTCTGAGTTGTTTGAAGGTTTAAAAATCATATTAGGTAAAGAGCGTGTTAAGGAGATAAAATCGGAAATTAAACCATTAACCACGTATTGCGATGTTGCAATACTTGGAGCAGGACCAGGAGGTCTTACGGCCGGGCTTTATCTGTGTCAGGCAAAAATTGATGCGGTGGTCATTGATGTAGCTTTACCAGGTGGTCATGTTTCAACTACACATCAGGTTTCAAATTATCCGGGATTCATCGATCCGCAACCCGGGTATATGTTATCTCACAATATGAGTGAACAAACAAAACGTTGTGGAACAACTTACAAGGTAGCTGTCGATGTAAGTCGTGTCGACCTGGAAAAGAAGGAAATACTTATTGATGAATATGAAACCATAAAAGCAAAGAAAATTATCATTGCTACAGGAACAAAGTATAATTTACTAAACATTCCCGGAGAAAGTGAACTTAAAGGGAATGGAATTTCATACTGTGCAACTTGTGATGCTAAATATTTTATCGATAAAGAGGTTATGGTTATTGGCGGAGGTAATTCAGCAATTGAAGAAGCCGATTTTATTTCGAAGTTTGCGAGTAAAATAACAATAGTACACCAATTTGATAAATTACAGGCAAATAAACAGGCTCAGGAAAAGGTTTTTACAAATTCTAAAATCGATTTTATTTTTGAGCATGAACCACGCTCATTTAAAAAAGTTGCCGGTAAGATTGTAACTGAAATAGAAGAGTTGAAGTCAGGTAAAAGAAAAACTATTGAAACAGACGGAGTTTTTATATTTATAGGGATGAAGCCAAACTTGGATATGTTTCCTAAAGGACTTGAACTTGACAAATGGGGATATATAAATACCGACGAAGATATGAGAACTAATATTGACGGTGTATTCGCAGTAGGTGATGTCGGAAGTAAGAAATATCGCCAGATCACTACTGCCATTGCTGATGGAACTATTGCCGCGATTGCGATAACAAAGGAACTTGATCAGTAACATGAATTAAACAATACGAATAAATAATTTTAAAGAGAAGGCTGCCTTCCATGAGGGAAGACAGCCTTCATATTTGGTTTAGCAGTAGCCTAATTCGATACGTTGAGCGAATCGCCGATGTGTTGGGCAAGAAATTCTTCCATTGCCCTGTAAAAATCAAAACGGTTTTCTTCATTACGGAAACCATGGCCTTCATTGTCTTTTACCATATACTCTACATTAATTCCTCTGTCTTTTAAAGCTTCAACCATCTGATCCGATTCAGCTTTATTTACACGAGGGTCGTTTGCACCTTGTGCTATGAATAAAGGTGCTTTAATTTTATCGGCATGCAATACCGGTGAAACCTCAGCTAACAGAAGACTATCATCAACAGGATTCCCTACCAGTTCATAAAACTGTTCTCTTAATGGTTCCCAATATGGAGGAATGGTGTTCATGAATGTAAACATATTTGATACGCCAACATAATCAATACCGCAGGCATAAAGGTCGGGTGTTTTCGTCAATCCTGCAAGTACAGCATAACCACCATAACTACCTCCGTAAATTGCAATCCTCACCGGATCGGCTATTCCCTGATCAATAAGCCAGTTTACTCCATCTGTTATATCATCCTGCATTGTACGACCCCACTGCTTTACTGATTTAAGCCAGAAATCCTTACCATATCCGACCGATCCTCTGAAATTCATCTGAAGAACGGCATACCCCCTGTTTGCAAGAAACTGTACACCAGGGTTGAATCCCCAGTAATCACGTGCCCATGGGCCTCCGTGAGGATGTATCACAACAGGCAGCTTTTTGGGGTTTTTTCCTTTTGGAAGAGTAAGGTAACCATGTATTGTAAGTCCGTCACGACTGGTGTAACTAACAGGCTGCATTTCAGCCAGATCATCTTCGTTTAACCATGGACTTACATCTGCAATTTTTACCAGGTTGTTATTCTCTGAATCGAAAAAATAATAAGCTCCCCGGCTTCTATCGCTAAAAGTACGTATGATGAATTTATTTTCAGGTTTATCAGATGTCACAACAACTATTTCATAGCCCGGGAGTTGTTTTTGTAGAAATTCATACTGTTCTTTGGCCACTTCATCAAAGAAGTGATAATGTCTTTTATCTGTGGTAAATGAAGCTGCTATCAATACTTTCCTTTTTTTGGAAAAACTAAGTCCTCCTGCATCAACTTCATCATTTTTATATAAGGTCTCTGTTTCTTCACCCGTTTTTGGATCAAAAACAACAATTTCTTCTTTATCACGCCCTAAATTAGAAGAAGCATAAATCTTGGTATTATCAAATGTAAAAAAATGTGGATTAAATCTATCTCTCCAACTAGTAGTAAGCACTTCAGTAAATTCTTCATTTTCATTATCTCTGTATAGATATGACTGGTTTACCCCTCCCGTAATTGCTACTGCTCCTCGAAGTTTACCATCGTGATCTGTCATCCAGCCGACTATATTTCCTGGATTTTCAGCAAGAAGTGTTAGCTCACCATTAACAATGTTTAATCTGTAAGGATCAAAAACCTGAGGATTTCTTTTGTTTAGACCTATAATAACTTCATCGGGGTTTTCTTCCAATTCATCTATTAATGTAGTTCTGACTTCTTCAAAACAGGTCAGGCACTTAAGATTTTGACCATTAATATCAACTCCATACAACTTATAATCTTCGTTTCCTCCTTCATCTTTCAGATAAAGTAATCTGTTATTGCTTGCCCATAAGTAACCGGCAATATCACGATCTTGTTCAAAAGTAAGCTGAATAACAGAATCCTGTCCGATTTCCTGAATGAAAATATTCATTCTGGATTCCCAGGGGGCCATATAAGAATAATAATTGCCGTCTGGAGAGATTCTAAAAATTGATTTTTCCGGATTCTTAAAAAAATCTTCCATTTGAATTCGTGGAGCTAATTCTGAATCTTGCATACACGCACTAAATAATATAGTTAATAGGACAACTATTGAAATTGTTTTTATTTTCATTTGTTTTAGTTTAGTTAAATTTTAAATAGTGAACTAATTTAGTTCTCATTGGTACAAAAAACAAGCTAATCAGAATTATCTTTATCTTTTTAAGAAACATTAAGAAATGAGGTTGTATTTTTGCAACCTTAATTTTTAAGAAAAGTCAGAGTAACAAAATAATTATAGTGTATGGTTAATAGACAGGAAGTTTTATCAGGATTGAAAAGAAATATGCAAGGAGATGTCCTGACTGATTTTACAAGTCTTACAATATATGCGAATGACGCTTCGGCTTATCAGGAAGAACCCTTAGCTGTGATAATTGCAAGAAATAATGAAGATATAAGACAAGCGATTAAATATGCATGTGAAAATAAATTATCTGTTATTCCGAGAACAGCAGGAACTTCACTTGCCGGCCAGGTTGTAGGTAATGGTATTGTGGTTGATTGTTCAAAGCATTTTGGTAAAATTCTGGAAATCAATTCTGGAGAAAAATGGGTGAGGATAGAACCAGGCGTTGTACTTGATGAATTGAATATGAAGCTTAAACCATATGGATTATATTTTGGCCCTGAAACTTCTACTTCAAACCGATGTATGATCGGAGGTATGGTTGGTAATAATTCCTGTGGTGCTCATTCAATAATATACGGAAGCACGCGCGATCATACCCTCGAAATAAAAGGTTACCTGAGTGATGGATCTGAGGTCCATTTTAAAAATCTCACAAAGGATGAATTCAATAAAAAACTTGAGTTAAAAGATCTTGAAGGTGAGATATATAGGAATATCAATAAAATATTAAGTGATTCTGAAAATCAGAAACGAATCCGGGAAGAATTTCCCGATCCGAGACTTAAAAGAAGAAATACGGGTTATGCCATTGATATTTTATTGGAAACTGAACCTTTTAATAATAATGGAGAACCTTTTAATTTCTGTAAACTAATTTGTGGCTCAGAAGGTACACTGATGTTTGCGACTGAAATTAAACTAAATCTTGTTGATCTTCCTCCAAAAGAAAATGGTCTCCTGGTTGTACATCTCAATTCGGTAGATGAAGCTCTGAAAGCAAATCTTGTTGCACTGAAGCACAAACCTGTTGCTGTTGAATTAATTGACAATTATATTCTCGAATGCACCAAGACAAACATTGAACAGAATAAAAACAGGTTTTTCTTGAAAGGAGATCCGGGAGCACTTCTATGTATTGAGTTTGTAGCAGATAAACGTACAGAAATAGACAATATTTGTAAAAATCTGATAACCGATCTGAAAAGCACTGACTATGGCTATGAGTATCCCGTATTATATGGTGGCGACATTTCGAAGGTATGGGCATTGCGTAAGGCCGGACTTGGATTACTCTCAAATATTCCCGGCGATGCAAAACCACAACCGGTAATTGAAGATACTGCTGTAAGTCCTGAATATCTGCCGGAATATATTGATGATTTTAATGAAGTCCTGGAAGAACTGGAATTAAGCTGTGTATTTTATGCTCATATAGCCACCGGTGAACTTCATCTGAGACCAATGATAAATTTAAAAACCGAAGAAGGAGTTCAAAAATTTCGCGAAGTCGCTTTAAGAATTGCAAAAATTGTAAAAAAGTATCGGGGATCACTAAGTGGTGAACATGGTGACGGAAGACTGAGAGGAGAATTTATCCCTCTGATGATCGGGCAGGAAAATTACGAATTATTAAAGGATATTAAGAAAATATGGGACCCGAATGGTGTTTTCAATGTTGGCAAAATAACCGATACACCACCGATGGATTCATCACTCAGATATAAGCCCGGCCAGGCAACACCGCAATTTGATACTATTCTTGATTTTTCCGATAATCTTGGTTTGATTCGTTTAGCTGAAAAATGCAACGGCTCTGCAGATTGCCGGAAATCAGCAATTATTGGAGGCACAATGTGCCCATCATATCAGGCAACTCGTGATGAAGATAAAACGACTCGTGCACGTGCTAACATGTTACGGAATATTCTAACCAATAGTAAAGGAAAAAATCCATTTAATAATAAGGAATTATTTAATGTACTTGATCTTTGCTTGTCATGTAAAGGCTGTAAATCGGAATGCCCGTCCAATGTTGATATGGCCAAGCTGAAAACAGAATTTCTTTATCAGTATTATAAATCGAACAGAGTTCCGTTAAGGACTACACTAATTGCATATTATTCGAGTCTTCAGTCAATGGCTTCCAAGGTTGCGGGCTTATACAATGTATTGGTGAAGAATAAATTTTTTTCATCAATTATTAAAAAGTCGATAGGTTTTGCATTGGGACGTTCACTACCAAAGGTTTATGCTGAAACCTTTAAAAAATGGCTTAAAAGGAATCTTAATCAGTATAATAATAATTTGCCTGAAAATGCAAAAAAGGTATTTCTGTTTATTGATGAGTTTACCAATTTTAATGATGTTCCCATTGGAAAAACAACTGTGAAGTTATTAAGTAAACTGGGTTATCGAGTATTCATTCTGAAAAATAAAGACAGTGGAAGGCCTTTTATTTCAAAAGGTTTTTTAAAGAAAGTCCGGAAACTGGCAAAATATAATGTTGAATTATTCTCAGGTGAAGTTACTTCGGATAGACCTTTAATTGGTATTGAACCATCGGCTATACTTACATTTAGGGATGAATATCCGGATCTTCTTAGAGATGACAAGAAAGAAAAAGCTCTGCAACTGGCCGAAAATACTTTTACTATGGAAGAATTTTTAGTTCGAGAAATTGAGAATAAAAACATTTCAGCGGATTTATTCACAAAAAATAAGGTGAACATTAAATTTCATGGTCATTGTCAACAGAAGGCAATATCAACAACCCAATTTACAAAGACCATATTAAGCATTCCTGAAAACTATTCAGTCGAAGAAATAAAATCGGGATGCTGTGGAATGGCTGGCTCTTTTGGATATGAGAAAGAACACTTCGATCTTTCAATGAAAGTTGGAGAGCTGGTGCTATTTCCTGCTGTGAAGAAAGCTGAAGCTGATACAATAATTGTTGCTGCAGGAACTTCATGTCGCCATCAGATTAAAGATGGTACAAGTGTTATTGCCAAACATCCTGTAGAAGTTCTATATGAAGCCCTGATATAATATAACCACCTGTAGCAGGTATACTCTATATTATCTTTAGTTTTTCACCTTCTGATGAAGCAATAATTGTCGCACCACATGTATCGCCGAACACGTTTGTTGCGGTTCGCAACATATCAAGTGGCCGGTCTATCGGAATTATCAGAGCCATGGCTTCAAAAGGCAGACCTACTGCAGAGAAGATAATTGTCATTGTAACATAACTGGCCATAGGAACTCCGGCTGTGCCTATAGAACTGAGAAGCGCGGTTAATATAATAATGAATTGTTGACTAAGTGTAAGATCAATGCCGTATAACTGAGCAACAAATCCTACCACTACAAGCTCATATAATGCCGTTCCATCCATATTGATTGTAGCCCCCAGTGGGAGTGTGAAACTGGATATTTTATTTGAAACACCGGCGTTATCTTCAATGCATTCCATAGTAAGTGGTAAAGTTGCATTTGAGGATGCCGTTGAAAAAGCAGTTAACAACGCATTACCAACAGATTTGACGTGTTTCAGAGGATTTATCTTACCTATAAATTTTAAAAGAACTGGTAAAGTTAAAAAACTATGAATTGCCAATCCTAAAATTACAACCAACATAAATTTACCCAGACATGACGCCAAACCAATAAGGTCCGATTGTTCGGCGACTACTTTCACAACAATTCCAAATATTCCGATAGGAGCGAACCTGATAATGAAAAGTGTGATCTTCATCATGACTTCAAAGGCCCCCTGAAAGAAATGCTCCAGTGTTTTACGATACCCGGACTTGATTTTTGTTATGAAAAATCCAAATAACAATGCAAAAAGAATTATTGAGAGCATATCTCCCGATGCAAGTGCATCAATAATATTTATTGGAATTATCTCAATCAGCGTTTCTCCAATGGGTTTAGATGTTAACTCTGTACTTTTTGCTAAATTCTCTATCAGATGTGAGGTGCCTGCCCCGGGTTTAAAAACATTTACCAGTAATAATCCGGTTATAATCGCAATTATGCTTGTTAGCAGGTAAAAACCAATGGTCTTAGTTCCGATTCTGCCAAGGTTTCCACCTGATCCAATATTTGTTACACCAGATATTAAGGAACAAAATACAAGAGGAACAACAATCATTTGTAATGCTCTCAGAAAAACTATCCCGACCCAGTCAATATATTCAACTGTATCAGGGAAAAAAATTCCGCAAATAACCGCAGTGATAAGAGCAATTACAATTTGCCAGTGTAGAGGAATTTTTCTCATAATTATGAAAATTCTGATTTAGAGTAAAAATAATATTATCTCTTGAAATTAAGGCGTAAAAGCACAGAGTAGCTTATTATATAACATTTTCGACTAAAAATGTGACTAATTATACTTAAAATTACTGCAGCATAATAAAATATTTTTTATTCCAGGGTAGGTAAGTAGAAAATATTCAATTCTCAGCGCGTTAACTATCAAAAATTAGGTAAATATTATAGTTTTATTTTATCAAATTTAGGTTTGGTATAACATTTTAAAATAACTTATTAATCAGGTCAAAAATTCTAAACGTCAGAGTAAGAATTTTTACAGTATTAATTAGGTGCAATTTATATCCAATTAACATTATTAAACAATTACATCAGTAAATCATAGCTTAATTGAATATAGTGACTTATGTAAACACCAAACAAAGACTCATAAAGTTTCCATTTGTAATTATTTTAAATATCTTTAATTTATTGTGATAAATATTGATATTTAACTGTATTTCAGTATTATAATGTGTTTTAGGAAAGTAATAATTCATATCATTGATTATTATATAAACATTCAGTGTTCATAATAAGCTGATATTAAATTTTATTAATTATATATCAGATGATTATTAAATTTATTTGTTGTAGAGCTTAATTTAATGTAATATATGGAATCTATTGTATTATATGTAATGTGGCATTTATTAACATAAATCACATATGTAGACGCATCAATATAATTAACATATGTGAACGTAATAAAGATCATATAGAGTTTACATATGTTTGACTTAATTTAATTACATTTGTGAAAATAAACAGATCATGAAAAATCAACTTATTAAAATATTGGAAACTGAAGGTCTGTCGCCAGCAAAATTTGCAGATGAAATTGGGGTACAGCGGTCCAGTATATCGCATATATTAAGCGGAAGAAACAAGCCCAGCTACGATTTTATAATGAAAATTGTTGAAAGATTCCCTGGTATTAATACCGAATGGTTGCTTACAGGATATGGTTCTATTTTTAAAACCTCTGAAAAAAAGAAATACGGCATTTCTGAACAAACTGATCTGTTCAGTTCAAAAGAAACAGAGAAACCTGCAAAAACAGATATAAATATTGAAAATAATAAAAAGTCTGATATTAATTCAATAAGGTTAGACGATAAAAAGAATTTATCTGATACTAATACATCAAATGCTGAAATAAAATCAGTTAAAAAGGAGTTTACAAATGTAAATAATATTGATTTTGTACTTATATTTTACAAGGATGGTACTTTTGAAAGGTTTAAATCAAAATAGATAAAAACTCAGGTAGAAAATTTAAAATGAGAAATAATGTTAAGAAAATGAATTAAACCTCTAATGCTCCGATTAAATTATGAATACTTGAAAAACCTTTATTATTGAGATATCTGTTTATCCCATCAATAATTTCTATTGTAACAGCAGGATTAATAAAGTTGGCAGTACCAATTTGTACAGCTGATGCACCTGCAAGAAAGAATTCTATAGCATCGTTTGTATTCATAATACCTCCAATACCAATTACTGGTATTTTAACAGCATTAGCAACCTGCCAAACCATTCTGAGTGCTATAGGTTTAACAGCTGGACCTGAAAGTCCCCCTGTAATTGTAGATAATTTAGAACGATGGGTTTTTGCATCAATGGCCATTCCAAGCAAAGTATTGATAAGTGAAACAGCATCTGCACCACATCCTTCAACAGCCTGAGCAAATTCGACAATATCAGTTACGTTTGGCGATAATTTGACAATTAGCGTTTTATTAAATGATTTACGAACGGCGTCTGTAACTGCAATTGTAGAAGGGCAGTGTGTACCGAAAATCATACCTCCCTGTGTGACGTTAGGACATGAAATATTAAGTTCAATTGCATTTATACGTTCCAGTTTATTGCACTTTTCAGCTACCATACAGTATTCTTCAATGGTACCACCGTTAACATTTACAATTATTTCAGTATCATACTTTATTATCTCAGGATATATTTTTTCTACAAAATAATCGATGCCTTTATTTTGTAATCCTACGGTATTCAACATACCAGAAGCGGTTTCTGCCATTCGAGGGTAAGGATTTCCCTGTCTTTCGGAACCTGTAATTCCTTTGACAAGTACAGCTCCAATTCTTGATACATCAATGAAATCATCAAATTCAGGACCGAAGCCAAATGTTCCGGAAGCGGTCATTACAGGATTTTTAAACTTTATTTTTCCAATTCGTATCGCTAGATCTGCCATTTTAGTCTGTTGGAGTTAAATACAGGGCCCTGTGTACAGGTTATTACGTTTCCTTCATCATATGTATCAACAACACAGCATAAACATGCTCCAATACCACATCCCATAAGGTTTTCCATAGAAACCTCACAAGGTATATTATTATCTTTTGCAATCCCGGATACAGCCTTCATCATTGGCTCGGGGCCACAACAATAAATCTGGTCAATATCTTCATTATTTTCCTGAAGTACCGGATGATGCGTTACAAGACCTTTATGTCCTTCAGAGCCGTCTTCTGTAGTTATATAGACAGTTCCCAGCGAATTAAACTTGTCTTTTTCAATAATTAATTCTTTAGATCTGTAACCAAGTAAGAATTCAGGTGTTATTTTGAATTCATTTTTTAAATATTTTCCAAGAATAAGCATAGGTGCAACACCAGTTCCTCCACCTATAAGCAGTACACGTTTAACATTACCAACAGTGAAGGAATTTCCAAGAGGATAAACAAGATTCAGATTTTCACCTGCTTTAAGTTCAGATATCTTTAATGTGCCATCACCCGCTATTTTAAAGAGCAGGTATAAGGTATTTTCATCATAATCAACATCATATATCGATATTGGTCTTCGTAAAAATGTTGTAGGACTTCCATCTACGCGGACTTCAGCAAACTGTCCCGGGAGAATCTTCTCGAAGGTTTGATCTGATTTAAGTTTAAGTACAAAGAATTCCTCATTAAGCCTTTTATTTTCAAGTATTTTCAGATCTTCAATACGCTTTTTCATGAAATTCACTTTTCAGTTTGCAAAGATAATCAATATACTTTCATTTGCTTTGTTCGTTACTATCACCGATCTTTATACCTTAATAGTATAACAGTATTAAAAGAAAAAGTCAATGTTAAAAGGAATTCTAACTGCTATATGGTCTGTTTTTATTTTTTTCATTTCTGAAGGTAATGACTTTGTTGTATCTAAAATAGAAGAAAATTTAGAGGTAAGGCAAATTAGTAAGAGCGTTTACATTCATATTTCATATATGGAATCTGAGAATTTTGGCAGATTTCCATCGAACGGGTTAATATTCATTGATAATGGAAAAGCTGTGATAATTGATACTCCTGTCAATAATGATCTTGCTAATGCATTAATGAACTGGTGTATTGACAGTTTGCACGTTGAAATTATTGCTGTAATACCAACGCACTGGCATGTTGATAATTTGGGCGGACTGGCAGCTGTTCATTCCAGAGGAATTCCAACCTATGCAAATATCAGAACAATTGAAATTACAAAAGAAAAAAGCTTGCTGGTCCCACAAAATGCCTTTAATGATTCGTTACTCTTTACAGTAGGTGATAAGGAGGTATTGATGGCCTATTATGGAGGCGGACATACAACTGACAACATTATTGTCTGGATTCCTTCAGAAAAGGTACTTTTTGGAGGATGCCTTGTAAGATCTGCAAATGCGAGGGGATTAGGTAATACAACCGATGCAGACACGGAAGAATGGCCAAACACAATAGAAAAGGTTCGAAAGAGATTTTTAGATGCGGAGATTGTGATACCGGGTCATGGTGAACATGGTGGTACAGAACTCATAGATCATACGCTGGACCTATTTAATTAGGTTAACAATATTTCATATATATTTCCTGACAAATTCTGTTTTACGATTATTAGCAATAACATTACAATTCAAATATAAATGCAGCACCTGATATGATTAGAAAACTAATACCTTTTGTATGCCTTATTCTTATTTCTGCAACCATTCTGCTTTTCCTTTTTAAACCTGTTCTGACTGAACCAAGCAGTTATGTCTATTCTAAATCGGGTGATGCATTGAAAAGCTATTATAATTTTTCGTATTTCCTGAAATATGGCAGAGGTATTAAACACAATGGTATAAACTATCCGTATGGCGATCATTTGCAATATATTAATTCTCATCCGCTTTATGTTCATGTACTGAAATTTGTGGATAAGCATATAATATCAATCCGGAATTATGGAGTCGCTATATTGAATCTGACCATGATTATTTCTTTGCTCCTGGCCTTTCCTTTTCTGTATTTGATATTAAGACATTTTGGTCTTCCGGGCTGGTATGCTGTTATTATTGCATTGATTATAGGTTTTCTTACACCACAGTTTGACCGTATAAAAGGGCACTTTGAGATGGTTTACGCCTTCTTTATACCTATGTTCTGGTATCTTCTTATACTTTGGAAGAAAGGTAAAAAGAAGTGGTTGTGGGCAATCGTGCTTGTTCTGGGTGGACTTGTGGGAGGTTTTACTAGTGCCTATTATGCAGCTTTTTATGTTATATTTCTGTTGGCGGTGCTGGTAGTTGATTTATGGAACCATAGAAAAAGTATTAAACCTTATATTCCTACGGGTATTGCTTTATTCATAATTGCCATCTTTCCCGTTGTTGCAGTAAAAGGATTAGTAGCTATTACCGATTGGGTAAACGACAGGCCTGAGAATCCCTGGGGTTTCTTTGTTTTTCATTCCAATATATACAGTATTTTTCTTCCGTTTATTTCCCCTCTAAAGAGGCTGGTAGGAGATGTTGTCGATATGAATTTTGAATGGGAGGGAAGGGCTTATGTTGGCCTTCCTGCCACTATACTTGCCATTGCAATTACGTTCATGCTGATCAATAATATAATATCAAAACAAAAAATAAGTTGGAGAATGTTTTTTCCCCGAAATGATAGCGGAATGAATAACTATCTTGTTGCTGCATTTCTTGTTTTACTTTTTGCAATGTGTATTCCTTTCGATTGGGGTTTGCAGTTTCTTGTTAAAGTTTTACCACCGGTAAAACAGTTCAGGTGTCTGGGCAGGTTTTCCTGGATATTCTATTACGTATTTACCGTATACACTGCATACTTTTATTATCGATTATTCAGGTATATCAGATCGAAAAAGCTTAAAGCATATGCAATATTATTGCTGATGTTTGTATTATCGTATTGGACTATAGATGCGGGAACAAATATCCAGAGAAGTACAAAAGATCTATTCAGTAAAAATGATGTATTTGAAGTATCTGGCAGCAGTTATTTGTCAGTTTTAGAAAAATCAGGGATTGATCCCTCTGAATTTCAGGCAATATTCTTTTTACCATTTTCCAATACCTGTGGCGATAAATTGCTGTTCCATAACTCAATGAATGGTTTTGTTGAAGGAATGAAATGTTCATATTATACCAGCATCCCAATTGTAGAAAGTTTCTCGCCACGGTTATCATTTACCCATGCACTAAGCAGCATTCAAATGCTTGCTGATTCTGCTATTTACAAGACCAGACTTGATGATATGAATGATAAACCATTGCTTTTACTTTATACCAGAGACAAAATGAATGAAAGGGAAGAGTGGTTGATATCAAGATCAAATCTGCTTTATGAAGGAGATAAGTTTAAAATTGCTGAATTACCTGTTGAGATTTTCCATACAGCACATAAAAACTGGAAGGAGAATGCGATTAGAGTTAAGGACAGCTTGAAATGCAATGCTGCCATTTGCAGTGACACAGATATTGATAAGGTTATTTATAATGGATTTGAAGATAAAAGATCAAAGGTACAGTTTAGTGGTAAATTTGCCATATATGAAAAAAATGGAAGTATTGAGCTGTATAATGGAAAAATTCCTTTTAAAGGGAAAACAGAAATCTCATATTGGTTATATGTAGATACAAGAACTCATAATATGCCCGGAGCAAGGCTGTACCTGAAGGATGAAAAAGGTAATATTATTGAAGAACGACGAATTGATACACGTGAAGTGAATGATGTTTACAATCAATGGGTGAGAATATCATTGTTAATTGATGCAAAGCCTGAAATTCTCTATCAGTTAGTGGCCAGCGGAAAATTTATTGCGGTTGATGATATGCTTATTAAACCGGCTGCTTCTGATGTTTTGGTAAATACGTCAACTCAGGCACTGTTCAATAATTTTCCATTAGATTATTAAACCATACTGAAATTTTCCGGCTGGTTTTTATTGATGATGCAAATTTCTGAGTTAATACAGAAATTAAAACTTAGAATATCATAGATTTTATATCGTAAATTCATACATTATGAAAATGATCTTCAGCGGCACCTATATTAAGCCTGTAATATTATGGAATAAGTGAAGGTGAATTTTTTGTTGTACAATAAATGTCGTGATGTTGTCGTATAAATTTTGTAGTTATATATGGAAGTATAATCTATCTGAGAAAGTAAAGCTGAATTTAAATTTTATGTAACTCCGATCTTTTGTTTTAGCTTTATAAAAACTAATAAATCCCTAATTAACAATGATCTACTTAAAATCTTTATTACGACTCTGTTTTGCATACTGTTTAATAACCGGTTTGCAAATAAATTCCTTCGGACAGCAAAAATTTAAAGAAGCCGAAGTGTATATGACTGCACAGTCAACGCAGGATCTTATAACCAATTTGGGTTTCCGTGCATTTGAAGAGCTTGAACAACCGGATGAGAATTTTCCGACTATCATGATCGATGTTGATAAGACTTTCCAGACTATCGAAGGTTTTGGAGGTGCATTTACAGATGCCGCAGCAATAACTTTCGGAAAACTTACTTCTGAAAAGCAGGAGGAGTTCCTTATTAAAAATTTCGATCCGGAAAAAGGTAACGGTTACACCCTTTGCAGAAGTACAATCCATAGTTGCGACTATTCCGATGAGCAATACACATACGCCACTGTTCCGGGTGATAAGGAGTTAAAGCACTTTACCATTGATCACGACCGGAAGTACAGATTACCTTTTATTAAAAGGTCTATTGAAGCTGCCGGTGGTAGCATTAAAATATTTTCTTCCCCATGGAGCCCGCCCGGTTGGATGAAGACAAATGGTGAAATGCTGCACGGAGGAAAACTTATACCGGAATACAGGCAAACCTGGGCTGATTATTATGTTAAGTATGTGAAAGCCTATGAAAAAGAGGATATCCCTATCTGGGGACTTACCGTTCAGAATGAAGCTCTTGCTGTACAGGTTTGGGAATCATGCATTTTTACAGCTGCAGAAGAGCGAGATTTCGTGCGTGATTACCTTGGTCCTGCATTGCATAAAAATGGCATGGAGGACATCAAACTGATGATATGGGACCATAATCGCGGGATAATGTATCAGCGTGCTGAAGTTGTTTATGACGATCCTGAAGCTTCGAAGTATGTTTGGGGAACGGGATATCATTGGTATGTCGGTGATCATTTTGATAATGTTCGAATAGTACATGATTCATGGCCGGATAAGATGTTATTGTATACCGAGGCAGGACAACGCGGAAGCTGGGAAGCAGCTTATGAGCTTGGGAAGAATATAATCATTGATCTGAATAACTGGGCAAATGGTTGGGTTTACTGGAACCTGTTACTGGATGAGACACGTGGACCGCGACATGCAGGAGGGTTAGGAGGTAGCAGCATTGTTGTTGCCGATTTACAAACCGGAGAGGTTCATTATAATCCGCCATTTTATTACTTCGGACATTTCTCGAAATTCATAAGACCAGGTGCAAAACGAATTGCATGTACCTCCAGCAGTGATTATTTTATTGCTACAGCTTTTATAAATACAAATGGGAAAATAGCAGTTGTTGTTCAGAATCTGAATGACTGCGATGAAATGTTCCAAATTTGGGTAGGAGGGCAGATAATTAAATTTAATGCTCCTCCGCATGCTATATTCACAGTTGTTCTATAAGGATCACTTTATAATTTAAGTTGATTAGTTCTTTGTTTTAGAGTGCTGCAGTCGTAACAGATTGCAGCATTTTAATTTTTATATTACTTTAATAAAGTCAATAAACTGTAGAAATATAAGAAAATCCCTTTTCCTAAAAATGCACCTTTTATACCGCACGATCAGTTCAAACTTTTTTCGGGGAATTATGAATTTGTGGTTAGAATTAGAACAGTAGAGTAATTTAAATTATCGAACTTAGCAATTATTGGTTAGATTTATAAAATCTAATACAAGAGTCAATTAAATTGCTTTGTTATCTTTGGTTCTGTCAAAGTTTTCAAAAAGCGTTGTTTAATTAATCGCAATGTTAAAGTTCCTGAATAAGAAAATTACATTAGTCATTATTGTTTCTTCAATTGCTGCGGTCTTCATTGTTTACTTGTATTTTATTTCACTTGCAAATAATGATATTAAGTTTAGGTATCCATTAAATGAAGCAGTCTTTCCTAGTGAATTTGCTCCTCCTTCGTTTAAGTGGATTGATTCAGAAGGAGACACTTCAATGATGTATTGTATAACATTTAAATTGAAGAATAGTAAGAAGATTAGTTATTCTACCGAAGGCTTTGTATGGAAACCGGAAATTGAAGCCTGGGACAGTATTAAAAGTTTATCATACAACTTACCCGTTCAGGTAACGGTTTTCCGTGATAAGGATCAAGGAAGAAATATATTAAAACAAAAAGCAAAGATATCGATACGAATATCCAAGTATAGTGTCGATGCTCCGGTTTTATACCGTCAAATACCATTACCATTCACATTTGCTGAAAAAAATATTGAATTAACGAGTTATTCTTTATATAATGTCGGATCAGAAAATCCGGTAAGAGACGGGTTAAGCAATTTCAGGGTATGCGGTAACTGCCATTCGGCATCGCTTGATGGAAAAAGTTTGGCAGTTGATTTCGATGCCTCAACAAGGGACAAAGGTGGATTTTTTATTGCCGATATCGATACTCAGATGTATTTTAATAAGGATAATTATATTTCTTGGACAAAGCTTCAGGGGCAAAGTACTTTTGGTTTATTTTCGAAAATCTCTTCTGATGGACGATATGTGGTAACAACATTAAAAGACAGGGTTGTATCAGAAAAATTTGATGATTATAAGGATAGAGAATACTCACAATTATTCTTTCCAATTAACGGGATATTGGCAATATACGATCGACAAACCGGCATACTATGGGAACTTGAGGGTGCCAACGACATAAATTATGTTCAGACAAATGCAATGTGGTATCCTGATGATAAATACCTGGTATTTGCCAGGGCGAAAGCAGTACCTTTTGATGGTACTGGAGAATGGGACTCTTCAACATTAGCTGATGAAGAGTTGATAAAAGAGTTTCTTACAGGAAAACGAGAGTTAAAATATGATTTATATATCATCCCCTTTAATGATGGCAGAGGAGGGAAAGCAAAACCGCTTGAAGGAGCATCGAATAATGGTATGAGTAATTATTTTCCTGCTGTTAGTCCGGATGGGAAATGGTTAGTCTATTGTCAGTCGGAGAAATTTATGATGTTACAGGCTGATAGCAGGTTACATATTATTCCGGCCAAAGGTGGTAAAAGCCAAAAATTGAAATGCAACTTTAAAAACATGAATTCCTGGCATGCTTGGTCTCCGAACAGCAAATGGTTGGTATATTCATCAAAAAGTATGAGCATTTATACCGATATGTTCCTTACTCATATTAACGAAAAGGGTGAAAGCTCAATACCTGTATTACTGGAAAATTCAAAAACCGGACTGAGAGCTGTTAACTATCCCGAATTTATCAATCGCGACCCCGGGCTTGATATGATAATGAATTATGATTATGTAAATCTACTGCACATAAGAGATGCGATACTTACTAAGGATAAGGATAAGGCAAAAAAATTGTTAGATGTATATCTTGCTCAGGGGCAAGTATTTCTTCCACAGGAATTTCAGGAAATATCTTATATATATACAAATTTCGGAGACTTTAAAAATGCTGAAAAATACAGGAAGTTAGTAACTGAAGCAGATTCTGTATTACAAAACCGCGTGAACCAGTAAATTCTGAAAACTAACCAAAAGTAGTCTTATCGCTCGATCCTCATTTATTTAAAGGGCGTAGTTTAACAGAAAACGCTTCTGCCGGGTTTTTCACAAGCAGGGTGGCAATGTCTGTTTCATTAAAGCCATTTTCTAATAATGCAGGAACCAGTTTCTTATATATTGTATTATAACCACGGAAATCACCACCTCCTTCTTCTCCTACAGTATACCATCCTGCATCATGAGAAATTAAAGTTCTGTTCAATAAATCATGATCACGTAAATTCGAGATCATTTTTATATAGTTTTCAATATTGTTATCACTGACACCATCCAGGCTAATCCATGCACCTTGTTTTGCAGCTTCAATATGTTTCGACAGGTCTTTTTCAGCCTGTGCATGAACCCAAATAAATGCATCTGGAGAAACTCCTTGTTTCTTCAGAACGTCTAGCTGCTCTAATGCAGGAACTGCCGGTCCGGTATGTGAAGCAATGGTTAACCCTGTTGCTAAATGTGTTTTTGCCGCGGCAACGACAATCTTTTTATGCAGATCAGATAAATTACCGGGATCGACGCTAATTTTTATAAAGCCTGGTTTAATACCGGTTCCTTCAATTCCATTTTCCCATTCGCTGATCCAGCGTTGGGCAAGCTCTTCTGCAGTTTCGGTAAACGCATGCGGAGGCAGGTATTTATTATCAAAAGCCCCATAATATCCTGTATTAGTAACTATGTTTAATCCGGATGCATCGGAAAGAGATTTGAGCAGTTCCGGGTCTTTACCCAGGTATGAAGGTGTACATTCAATCAGAGTTTTACCACCAGCTTCAACAAATTCTTTAAGGTAGGGCAGTACCACTTCGAATACTTCATTATTGTTCCAACGGTGTTTACCGGTACTGTCAGCCCCGATAAAATCAACCATAACGTGTTCGTGGATCAGTGATATACCCATATCTTTAGCGGTTATCGGGCCCTTGACGGTCATAATAAAGTTTTTGTCTTTTTCCGGGTTACAGTTATACAGAATAAAACTGATTAAAACTGCTGATATAAATTTTAAGTATCTCATATTGTGGTTATTGATTTTTCAGTATTAAGCCATTTTATAACTTACTCATGTACAAACCAGTCTAATTACGAAATGTTTAATTGGCTGACAGAAAATTAGAAAATTGTATGGAAAAAAATATAATAACAACAGATATTTTGTCCGTTACTGATTAAAATAGAGGGTTTTGGTAGGTCGTTAAACATTAATAAGTATATTTAATTACCTAAAATTTTAAATCGTTATTTAAATCTTCTGCGCAATGAAAAAAAACTTTCTTTTCGGTTCTGTTTACTGGAATAATACGGGTAAATCATTAAAGAACGATAAGAATAATTTCAGTAATACTAAACTAACACTATCCGTTAATAAAATAGAGATACCAACTGAAGAACAATATTATTCGATAAAAAACAATATAATTTGCTGTATGCTGGGTTATTTCAATAATCTTGAAGAAGTATGCACAATGTACTCAGTTCATTCGAAAAATATTGGTGATACCATATCAGAATTATATATAAAAAATGGTAGTTCTGTTTTTTCTGAGCTGGATGGCATTTTTATAATTTTTCTTTTTGATGGCGATAATGATATTGGGTACTTGTACCAGCCGCTTCATGGCAACAGTCTTCCACTATATTATTATTCCACTGATGATGAATTTAATTTTAGTACAAGTCTTCGTCCGATATTGAAACTGATAAATAAAAGAGAACTGAATAGTACTGCAGCAAAAAATTTTCTTCATTTCTATTATCTGGTGCCCGATAAAAATACTTTAGTAAGAAATGTATATAAAATTATTCCGGGGACTTACCTGGTTATCGACGTTAAAAGAAGGAAGTGCATCACAAGGAAAATAAAACCGGTCTGGAAAAAGATTTCACTTGATTTCGCCAAAAACAACCTGATGGGTTCGTTGAAAGAAAATTTCAAGAATACTTTTAAAAATATTGATGAACAACATTTCGCAGTTACCCATACCAAAGGTTGGGATACAAATCTGCTTTTATTCTTTACAAATGAACTAACAAAGAATACAATAAATGCTGTAACAATAAACGGTGGAGGTGAGGTCAATGAAGTGCCTTATACAAAGGAGATACAAAAAAGTTATGATAACATCAGAAGTCTTACTGCTGAAGTACATAATAACTTGGATCAATTGGTTAATCTGGCCTGGATTTATGAAGGATATATCTTTCAGGAAGGATTTTTCTTAAGATATGAATTATCAAAACTGCTAAAGAATGAAAACATTACATCGGTAATACTGGGGGCCAGTGGTGACCAGATTCTTTTCCCGTCACAGGGTTTCAGGAAAATTATAAGAGATTACCCTGATTTCAGATATTTGCTTGAGTATATCGTAAGGCGACATTGTACAAAGGAAAGGATACTCAGGAAAAGGATGAAAAAAACTGTCAGACACCTGCAGTTTGATCCGGATATTGAAATGTTGATAAAGATGCATGGTATAATACTGAATTACCATGGTGTTCAGAGTATATATCCTTATATAAATCTTAAAACCAAACATTTATCGCGAAGACTTGGATTTCTGAATTACAAAAAAAAGTTTTATATAGAAAAGGTAAAGGAGATTTTGCCGCTGGAAATAGTGCAGCATTTATCAAAAAGTCGAAATGTGGTCGATACAAAAAATCTGTTCAGCTTTGATAAGGTGATGTTATCGAAGATCTTTAATTCACAAATGATTAAACAGGTTTTAAGTAAAGCTCAGATAAAACAGATATTGAATAAACCGGAAGATTATCATCTTGTTGTACTTCAGACTATATATCTGTATATATTCGATGCGCTTTTTTTAATCGGTGACTATGATGATAAATTTGAAGAATTCTATCTGAATAAGGGAATAGAAGATTTAATTCATTAATCCATACCTGATTATTATTACAATTTTTCATTTCGTGTTATTTAAGTATTATTGCATCCAACTAATAATAAAGAATAAATATTAAAGGGATGAAGATTAGTGGTTTTTCAATGGTCAAAAATGCAACAAAGCTTTATTATCCGATAAAAGCTTCAATAATGTCAATACTGCCAATTGTAGACGAATTTGTTGTTGCCGTTGGCGACTGTGATGAAGATGACAGTACACGAAAAGAAATAGAAAGTATCGGATCTGAAAAAGTACGAATAATTGATACTAAGTGGGACCTTAAGAAATATCCTAATGGTACCGAGAATGCCCATCAGACAGACATTGCAAGGGAAGCATGTTCAGGTGACTGGCTCTTTTATCTCCAGGCTGATGAAGTTGTTCATGAAAAATACCTGAACACTATAAAGAACAGGTGTGAACAGCTTTTAGATGATAAACAAACAGAAGGTCTGTTATTTAAATATGTGCATTTCTGGGGTGATTATGATCATTATCATGTTGCACATGGCTGGTACCCGAAAGAAATAAGAATTGTCAGAAATGACCCGGATATCCATTCCTGGGAATCAGCACAGTCATTTCGAAGAATACCGGGTTTTAATTATGTAAATTATCGACAGCAGAAAGGTACGTATAAGCTAAAGGTTGCCATGGCAGATGCATACATTTATCATTACGGATGGGTAAGACCTCCGTCATACATGCAAAACAAAAAAAAGGCTTTGGATACAATACATAAAGGAGCGGAGAGGGTCGAAGAAATTTATAAAAACGAAAAAGATGAATTTGACTATGGCCCGCTGCGCCTGGCTATGAAATTCAACGGAGACCACCCGGCTGCTATGAAAGAATGGATAGGTCTTTTCAACTGGTCAGACAGCCTCAGAACGGGAGGGCCGATACCTGATTCAAGACCACGTTTTAAGCATGAGAAACTGAAATACAGAATTGTCACATTTCTTGAGCAGAAGGTATTAAGGGGGGGGATGATTGGTGGTTTCAGAAACTATGAATTATTAAAGAGATAATTCTTAATCCTCGTCGTGGACCGTGTATGTTAAATTGTTAAATATACCATTTGTGATTTCCATGGTTTCGGTTAGATTTCTTAAAAGAGTAAAACTGAAGGTACCTGAAATCTTTTTTGATGATGTATTTACTTCGTTCAGATTTACTTCACCCGTTACTGAAATATAAGTATCTTCCAGCGATGGATTACTTGCCGATTCTGTATATACTGCTGCACATGTAGCCGATGTAAGACTAAGTTCGTAAATTCCGGTGGTTGTTCCGAAAATGGTAACAGTAAGAACTTCTCCGTCTACAGAAGTTCCTGCTATAACAAATTTGTCTCCTTCAAGTCTTGTTACCCTGCTTATTGTAGTCCATTCTGACTCGTTAATTGTAGCAGACATCGCAGGTAAATTAATGATCAGGTCTTCCTTTTTACAGCTTAAAGCCAAAAGAACCATAACAATTATTAATAGTATTTTTTTCATATTCATACTGGTTTTAGTTCATTCGAAGATGAATACCTTCCATTTATCCTGATTATATGATTAACCAAACTTTTATAGTTTATAATTAAGACAATCAAATTAATTGCAGGTTGCATATTAGTTATTAAAAATACGGTAACACGCTATAGCGGTTTCAGTTTGTACGTTAAAAATTCTTTCAGGGAATGTTAAAATCAGATTAAAATATATTAATCCTGCCTTGGTATTCTCATTAATACATTAGCATTTTATTACCTGATCAAATTGAATGTACCCTGCTGTGTAACTATCTGATCATTCCACATTTCAGCTTTAATAAGATATGCATAGGTTCCAATAGCCTGAAGTTTCCCTTCGTGGTATCCGTCCCAGCCTTCTTCAATATTATCGGAATAAAATAGTTCTTTTCCGCTTCTGTTATAAACCCTGAATTCAATGAGTTGCTTAATACCTCTGCCATCAACCATAATTATATCGTTGATCATATCACCATTGGGTGTGAAGGCTTCGGGAATTCCAATTACAAAATCTCTGTTTACTTCAATGTTAACATTATATGTTTGCGGTATAAAGCATATATTGGTGTCAGCTATCTCCAAAATATATGTTTGTGTTTCAAGAGGCTGAACTGCAGGGTTAGGACAATCAAGACAGCTTATTCTGATATCAGGTGACCAGCTGTATATTAAAACCCTGTCAAGACTATCGTAGGTTGTAATATAAACTGAATCTCCAATAAAAATTGTAGTATCGGCAGGAGATACAATAATTCCGTCGGAACGGGGGACTTCTCTCAAATACACTGTTAATTCTCCTGAATTTGAGCAACCTGTTTCAGTATCAGTCACTGTTGCAGTATAAGCAGTAGTTTCGTCGGGTGATGCTTCCGGGGTAAAACTGTTAATATCATCAAGCCCTGTTTCCGGGCTCCAGACAACATGGTCTCCGCCGGTTACGCTAATGACTACAGATTCACCCGGACATATCCATGGATCAATACCCATTGTGACTGACGGATTGCTATTCACGGTAACATTGTGTTCAATCCAGTCAGAGCATCCAAGGGTATTCGAAGCATCCAGTCTTACAGTATGTGTTCCTTCCGGAAATACATAATATGGATTTGGGTCAATACTGGTACCTAAACCACCGAAATCCCAGATATTATTATCATTGTTTTCCGATTCATTGTTGAAGTATACTGTATCGCCGGGACAAAATGGACCTCCTGTTGTAGAAAATTCCGCAGTAACTCTAATTATTTCAATCGTATCAACAATTGTACATGTTCCGCTTTCTCCAATAACAGTAAGTGACGGATTAAATATGTCAACTGAATCATAGATATATTCTGCAGAATCACCGGTAAGTATATTTCCGTCTCCGGTGTTCCATGAAAATGAGTTCACATCGTTAGTATCTCCAAGAGTAAACATTATGGTAGCTCCCTGACATCCTTCATCGTCACTTAGGGTGAAGTCGGCAACAGGTCCTGATATAGTTGCATTACCATACGATGTATCGCTGCATACTTTATAATATGTATATAAAGATACCGGATAGACATTATTTTCGGGATAGGTATGATAAACGGTTTGAAATCCTCTGTTACTAACTGTCGTTCCATCGCCAAAATTCCAGAATGCACTGTCTTTGGCTGCAAATGAGTTAATATTAAAAATTACAATACCATTAACACACAGGTTACTGTTAAACGGATCAATACTAAACGCTGCTCCGGGGGTCTGGAATACTTCAATATTTCCGGTTATTGAATCGGATTCCATTATGCTGGTATCGGTGGTAATAAGTTTCACTTCATAAACTCCGGCATCATTAAATTCAAATGTCGGATTTTCTTCCTCTGAAGTACCAAGCTCTCCAAAGAACCATTCATATACAAAATTGATCCCTGTTGATCCTTCATTTTGAAAATCAACAATTAGTGATGGTGTACATCCAACAGAATCACTAACAGAAAAATCGGCATCAACTTGTGCGAAGTTGTTCGTAACTATTAGTGTCGTGAAAGTTATAAACAGGATTATGTGTCGGAAATGCTTCACGGTTGTTTGTTTTTAGTAGTTGCTGAATTTAAATTAAATATTGGTATTAATTCAGTAACTAATTTGATTATCAATTTATTATAAGAAATATATAATTTCTTTGTCTGAGGAATTCTTTT
>JAFGIP010000075.1 GCA_016929525.1 Bacteroidales bacterium | reverse complement strand
GGATTCGAACCCCCGGTACCTTGCGGTACAACGGTTTTCAAGACCGCCGCATTCGACCACTCTGCCATTCCTCCGGGCGCGAAAATAAAACTTTTTTCATTACCACAAGCACATTGCTCTTAAAAACTTTTTGAGGCACTATTATCAAAGAAAAATTAATATAATGTGTTCAACAATTTATCAACAGCCAATAAAATAGCCTTATATATTGAGAAATCAGAATAATTAAAAATAAATTAAAATATACAATATTGATATTCTGTCATTTACAAGCTTTATTTGATGCAATATCTACTATCTCAATAACTTAATTCAAACACTATTTTTTGCTCATTTTTAATAAAATCATCGGAAAGGTTGATTAATAGGGGCAAATTTTGACTTCTAAATTTGCGAAACTTGTTAAATAGTCTATATTTGTATACAGTTTTACTTCTGTGAAAATATTTACTAACCCTAAATTAATTTATCATGAATAAAGCAGAATTAATTGATGCAATCGCTGGCAGTGCTGGTATAACTAAAGCTGATGCTAAAAAAGCTCTTGATGCTTTCATAGAAACTACTACTGGAGCCCTCAAAAAAGGCGACCGTGTAGCTCTCGTTGGTTTTGGATCATTCTCTGTTGCTAAAAGAAGTGCTCGTACTGGTAGAAATCCTCAAACCGGAAAAGAAATTACAATTCCTGCTAAAAAAGTGGTGAAATTCAAAGCTGGTAGCGATTTAGCTGATGTTGTTCAATAATATTGGAATGATTGCATTATAAAGGGAGCAAATGCTCCCTTTTTTATTTTTTGAATATGAGTAAAAGCCTTATTGAACATTTTGAAACTTTTATAACTAAAAACAGGGTTGAACTCTTTAACAGTGTCCTTGAAAAAAGAACTCGTTATATTACCGTTGTCCTGGAAGATATTTTTCAACCTCACAATGCAAGTGCTGTGCTACGTTCCTGTGATTGCTTCGGAATACAGGATGTGCATATTATTGAAGAATCAAACCAGTATAAGGTAAATAAAGATGTTGCTCTTGGAGCCGATAAATGGTTGACCATGCATAAACATAGTGGTCAAAACAATAACGCCGAGATTGCCATTAATAATTTGAAAGAGAAAGGTTACAGAATTGTTGCAACTACACCACACAAAAAAGGCGTTGAATTAGAAAATCTAAATTTAAACGATGGTAAAATTGCATTATGTTTTGGAACAGAAATGAACGGTTTATCTGATACTATAATAAAAAAAACAGATGAATATGTTACGATAGTCATGCATGGATTTACAGAAAGTTTTAACATCTCAGTTTCTGCAGCAATAATTTTACATCATCTTACACGTAAATTATATAGTTCGAATATAAACTGGCAACTTACTCAGCAGGAAAAAAATGAAGTAAAACTCAACTGGCTTCGCAAATCAATTAAAAAATCCGGACTGATTGAAAAGAGTTTTCTTACCAAAATTGCTAACTCTCAGAATCATAAAAAAGACACATGATTTTGATGTCAAGTGTTCTTCAATTTTTTTTATATATTTGACGATACTTATGACGAATGTCGTATTTCGATGGATGAAACACTCTAAACTATGAACTGTATTATTATAGATGATGATCAAATGTCTCGCAGAGTGATTGAGGAGTTCGTTGAACGTACCGATCAGTTAAACCTGCTGAGTTCTTACGAAAATGCCATGGACGCAATCAATGCGTTCAGCACCGGCGAGGATATCGACCTTATTTTTCTCGATATCGAAATGCCCGAAATGAGTGGCATAGATTTTCTCGAAACTCTCACTAATCCTCCGCAAATCATCATTGTTTCTTCCAAAGAAAAATATGCCCTCGACGCATTTAATTATGACGTAACTGATTACTTGTTAAAACCAGTTAACTATAGCCGCTTCTTCAAGGCAGTTAACAAAGCAAGTGTGCGCTTCAAAAATAAAGTCGATCCTAAAGAAGATGAAATTTTCATCAAGAAAAATTCAGCCCTGGTACGACTTAAATATAAAGACATTCTTTGGGTTGAGGCCCTCGAAAATTATGTGATATTTAATACATTCGAAGAAAAATATACCATTCATTTTACAATGAAGGCTATTGAACAAAAGCTTCCTTCAGGTATCTTTACAAGAGTTCACAGGTCGTACATTGTAAATATAAGCTCTATCAATTTTATTGAAGACAACGCAATTATTATTAAAACAAAAGACGGAGCTAAAACTATACCCATTGGTAAGTCATATAAAGACAAGCTTATGGGCGATATCAACCTGATGATAAAATAAATCTTCAATTTCCGGGTTTTATCTTCAGAACTTCCTTTCGATGAATAAAGTGTATAAATTGCTGATATTTATTCCTGTCTTTATATTCATATCATTGATATCTCTTTATTCACAAGATTCAGATATTCTGTCTCAATATGAAAATGAACTGGTGGATGAATACGCTCAAATCCTCAGTGTGCATTTATTTAAAAAGAAAGATAAAGCTGATTCTTTCTTTAATCACTTTATGGAAGTACTTAAAACTGACAACTCATTCGAATACCCTTTTGATTCATTAAAAAATATAGGTAAAATATATTCATCTGGAAAGAATGTTAGAATTTACACATGGAATATCCCCGAAAGTCCGAACAAGATAATTTATTATGGAATCATTCAGTACTATTCGAAACTGGACAATAAATACAGGATAATAGACCTGAATAACATGCCCGATCCACACCTTTATAAACTAAACCAAAACTGGGAAGGCGCGCTTTATTACCAGGCTATTGAAAATAAACATGCCGGACAGATTTATTATACATTGCTCGGGTTTAATCTGAATGATATGCTATCAAATAAAAAGGTTGTGGAAATTTTTTCAATCGATCAGTTCGATCAGATATATTTCTGTGAAGAACTGATCCAGTATGAAGGGAAAATCATTGATCGTTTAGAATTTGAATACAACGAAAAAGCCAGCATGACTCTCCGATTTAATAATGAAAAGAAAATGATTGTGTTTGATCACTTATCACCACAAAAGCCAGCCCTTGCCGGTAATTACCAGTTTTACGGGCCCGACTTCACTTACGACGGACTTAAATTTGAAAAAGGAATTTGGGTGCATTATTCCAATATAGATATTACAAACTGATATTTTTTCAGGACACAATTTATTTATTCTAACTTTAAGTGACTTTCTGACAGAAGCCTGTTGTTGGCATATACTTTGAAAGTAGGCCGGCATTGATCCGAATGATCCGTAAACAATAAAAAATGTTAGAACGGATAATTCACTTTAAGATGTTGAATCAATTAATTAACCAGATTATGCAAACAGGTAAAATAGGAGTTACTACCGAGAACATTTTTCCAATCATTAAGAAATTTCTTTACTCTGACCACGAAATATTCCTTAGAGAGTTGATATCGAATGCTGTTGATGCCACACAAAAGCTGCGCACTTTATCAAATATGGGTGATATAAAAGGTGAATTAGGCGACCTTACAATACGGGTAAGTGTTGATAAGAAAAAAAATACCCTTACCGTTTCAGATAGCGGAATTGGTATGACCGAGGAAGAGATTGATAAATATATAAATCAGATCGCTTTATCAAGTGCTGAGGATTTTCTGGAAAAATATAAAAACCAGTCAAATGCTATTATCGGTCATTTCGGTTTAGGTTTTTATAGCTCATTCATGGTTTCAGAGAAAGTTGAGATAATTACAAAATCATACCGGAAGAATGCAAAGACTGTTAAATGGTCCTGCAGTGGAACACCTGAATATGCCATTGAAGAATCAGAAAGAGAAGGTCGGGGTACCGATATTATTCTTTATCTGGACAAAGAATCAAAAGAATTCCTCGAAGAAAGTAAAATCAGTTCATTGTTAAGAAAATATTGTCGCTATTTACCGGTAGAAATTGCTTTTGGTAAAGAAAAGGAATGGAAAGACGGGAAAGAAGTTGAACTGGAAAAAGATAAAATAATTAATAATACTAATCCTCTTTGGACACAAAAACCTGCAGATCTGAAAGATGAGGATTACAACAAATTTTATCATGACCTTTATCCAACGGTTGAAGATCCGCTTTTCAACATTCACCTGAATGTAGATTATCCGTTTAATCTGACCGGTATTTTGTATTTCCCGCGAATCAAGAATAATATAGAAATTCAGAAGAATAAAATACAACTATACTGCAATCAGGTTTTTGTAACAGATTCAGTTGAAGGAATAGTACCGGAATTTCTGACACTGCTGCATGGGGTTCTTGATTCACCAGATATTCCGCTAAATGTTTCACGCAGTTACCTGCAAAGCGACTCGAATGTTAAGAAAATATCAAGTCATATTACTAAAAAGGTAGCCGACAGGCTGGCTGAAATTTTCAAAAATGACAGAGAACAGTTTGAGAAAAAATGGGACGATCTGAAATTGTTCATAGAATATGGAATGATATCAGAAGAAAAATTTTATGAAAAAGCCCAGAAATTTTCGCTATTGAAAAATACCGACGGTAAATATTTTACATTCGAAGAATACCAAAAACTCATAAAAGATCAGCAGACTGATAAAAATAAAAATCTTGTTTATCTGTATGCTACCAATGCAGAAGAACAGCATAGTTTCATCGATGCTGCAAAAACAAAGGGTTACGATGTACTTTTAATGGATGGTCAACTTGATACGCACTTCATCAATCATATCGAAACCAAGTTCAAAGATTCCAGGTTTACACGTGTCGATGCTGATGTAATTGACAAGCTTATTGAAAAAGAAGCAAGTAAAGAATCAAAACTTACTGCTGATCAGCAAAACAGACTGACCCCTGTTTTTCAGAGCCAGCTGCCTAAGAAGGCAAATTATATAGTAACGTATGAATCACTTGCTGAATCAGACAACCCACTGGTGATAACACAGTCAGAATTTATGCGCCGAATGAAAGATATGTCCGCATTAGGTGGCGGAATGAGTTTCTATGGAGAACTTCCGGATAGTTACAACCTCGTGGTAAATGGTAATCATCCTCTGGTATTGAGAATAAGTAATGAACTGGAAGAAAAGGTGGGCAAAGATCTGAGTAAGTTAAATGAAAAAATAAAACCTCTTTCCGAAAATAAAGCCAAGCTTGATAAAGACGCAAAAGACAAGAAAGAAGAAGAAATTAAACAAGAAGAAAAAGACCGGATTGAGGAACTGACCAAAAAAATCACCGAACTGGAAAATAAAAAAGATGAAAAACTGAAAAAGTTTGGTGCCGAAAATAAACTAGTAAAACAATTAATTGATCTTGCATTACTTGCAAACGGCCAGCTTAAAGGTGAAGAGCTTACAAAATTCGTTAAACGAAGTATAGAACTGATGTAACTTATAAGTATTCTTGATTAATAGACTTATAGCTGCTGGTAAAGTCTGGCAGCTTTTATATTTAATATTATTTCGGCCGGATATTGATTCACATTTTATAACATTAAAAATGTTTTATTTTTACACCTAATAATAACCTCTTATAAATTAGCAAAAATGGAATTTGTATCAGAACGTTTAGCAAATCTTTCTCCTTCTGCGACCATGGCAATGAACCAAAAAGGCAGGGACTTAAAAGCCAAAGGAATAGATGTAATTAATTTAAGTGTGGGTGAACCTGACTTTAACACCCCCGAACATATAAAAGCAGCAGGGAAAAAAGCTATTGATGACAACTTCTCTTTTTATCCTCCTGCTCCGGGTTTCCCGGATCTTCGTGAAGCAGTTGCAGCTAAATTTAAGAGGGAAAATAATCTTGACTACAGCCCTGAACAAATAGTTGTCTCAGCTGGTGCTAAAAATTCTCTCGCTAATGTAATATTGAGCCTCATCGATAAAGGCGATGAAGTTATTGTTCCTGCTCCTTACTGGGTAACCTATGTTGAACTGGTAAAACTCGCTGAAGGTAAAAACGTTGTCATCCGTGGTGAAATTGAAAATGATTTTAAAGTAACCGCAGATCAAATAGAAAAAGTAATTACCCCAAAAACCAAAGCACTTTTGTTATGTTCTCCTTCAAATCCGACAGGCAGCGTTTACAGCAAAGCTGAACTGGAGGCTATAGCCAAAGTCATTGAAAAGCATCCACGCATTCATGTAGTAACCGATGAGATATATGAACATATCAATTTTGTGGGAGGTCATGAATCAATTGGCCAGTTTGAATCAATAAAAGATCGTGTAATTATTATAAACGGCGTTTCTAAAGCCTATGCAATGACCGGTTGGCGAATTGGTTATATTGCCGCACCGCTCTGGCTGGCCAAAGCCTGCACCAAACTTCAGGGACAGCTCCTGACCGGACCAACCACCAATGCACAAAAGGCCGCTGTTGAAGCCCTTAAAGGAGACCAGTCATGTGTAAAAGAAATGCTTGAAGCATTTAAAAGAAGAAAAGACCTGACTATTGATTTGATGAAAGATATTCCCGGGATAGAACTAAGTAATCCCGACGGAGCATTTTATGTATTCCCTAAAGTTGATTCTTATTTCGGAAAATCAGTTGACGGCCGTAAAATCGAAAACTCAAACGACCTTTGTATTTATCTCCTGGAAGAAGGTCATGTTGCTACTGTGCCAGGTGAAGCCTTCGGCGAACCAACATGTATTAGAATCTCATTTGCTACATCAGATGAAAAAATCATTGAGGCAATTGAAAGAATTAAAAAATCTTTGGCGAAGCTGAAATAATAACTCTTGTATAATATTTGTTAAATCCCGGTTGCATTTACCGGGATTTTTTTTACCTGAAATTTCAAGTCCAAAATTAGGCGATTACCGCTCTGTTAAAGTAAATTACTTATTAGAAACATTAATTTATTTATGTTTTATTATATTTATTTAATGTTTTACATTAATTTTTTATTGTTTTGTATAAATTTATTTATTATGTTTGTCACGTAATTTAAAACATTGTCTTATGAACCAGCCAAATAAAAAACTTATTAAAGGAATTAAGATCTTCTTTAAAATCATTTACATAGTCCTTATTGTGATATTCGGAATAGAAGTTTTATCACAAGTTATCATTCTGGTACTGGATAAAGACCAAACCGGGATACTCCCTCTTATTTATTCCATCGATCAACCCGATCTTGTACTTAATATATTAGGTAAGGAAGTTAAACCTGAACTGTTATCAGGTATAGGAGCAGTAGTTGTGAAAGACGTACCTCTGTTCCTGAAGATCATCAATGTGCTGTTCATCTTTACAGCAGTTGCTATATATATACTAATAATAAAAATCATCAGGAACATTATTAAAACAATAGATCAGAACAACATTTTTTCTTTGCTTAACGCCCGGCGTTTAAAAAAAATAGGTTTTTTATTAGTGGCTAACTGGATTCTGGGCTATGCTATTGTTTATATAAACATCTTTACTGTTATGCCCTTAAAAGGAGCAGCAATAATTCCGGCAATAACGATATCAGTCACAGAATCTTCCGCACAACTAATTGCTATTGTATTTACATTTTTCATGGCTGCGGTATTTAAGATCGGTGTTGAAATGGAAGAAGAGAATAAAAGCTTTGTTTAGTAAAAAAGAATTTAAAAATGTCAATAATAGTCAATCTGGATATTATGATGGCCAAACGAAAAATCTCATTAAAAGAGTTGGCCGATAAAGTGGGAATCTCAGTTGTTAACCTGTCGGTTTTTAAAACAGGAAAAGCAAAGGGAGTAAGATTTTCTACACTGGAATCAATATGTGAAGCACTTGAATGCCAACCAGGTGACATTCTTGAATATCGTGAAGAACAATAATTATTATTTAATAGTTAAAAACAAAATGCAATCATGGAACTGGTAATTGAAAATCTGAGTAAAACGTATCCGAAAGGAGCACAAGCTCTGAAAAATATTAATCTTAATATCACAAACGGACTTTTCGGATTACTGGGTCCTAATGGTGCAGGAAAATCAACTTTAATAAAAACCATAGCAACATTGCAAAAACCGGACTCTGGCAGAATAACAATTGATAAACTGAATGTTCTGGAAGAAAAACGACAGGTTCGTCGTATCCTTGGCTACCTGCCCCAGGAATTTAGACTATATAAAAATATTACAGCATTTGAATTATTGGAGCATATTGCCATATTAAAAAGTGTTAGAGACAAGGAAATAAGAAGATCACTCTGCAACCGGGTATTAAAACAGACGAATCTTTTTGAATTCAGAAATAAAAGACTTGGAAGCTATTCAGCTGGCATGAAACAAAGGTTTGGTGTTGCTCAGGCAATGATTGGCGATCCTAAAATAATTATTGTTGATGAACCAACAGCAGGTCTCGATCCGGCAGAAAGAAAACATTTTTTAAACGCGCTCAGCGCAATAAGTGAAAATGTAATTGTGATCCTTTCAACTCATATCATCGACGACGTTGAAGAAATTTGTACCAGCATGTCAGTAATTGATAAAGGAGAATTAAAATATACAGGTAAACCTTCAGAAGCGACTGAACAGTTGCGCGGAAAGATCTGGGAAAAAGTAATAACAAGAGGAGAAGAGAGTGAATTTCAGGAGAAATATACTGTGTTATCAAGTCGGCTGACTGAGGGCATGGTTGAAATTCATATTTACAGCGACCATAACCCGGGAACTTTCGAGCCAGTTAAACCTGATCTGGAAGATGCATATTTCGCGATCTTAAAGAACTGCATTCAGAATAAAAATTAATAAAATATAAATCATCAGTAATAAAACCACAACCATGAAACACCTTATTTTATTTCTAATTATTAGTAACAGCTGCTTTTGTTTTTCTCAAATAAAAAATAATTCCACACTTTGGGAGATTTCCGGAAACGGACTAAATGAGTCATCTTATTTATTTGGTACATTACACGCTGTACCGGGGAAACAATTTGAAATAAGCGATTCCGTTCAAAAATATTTAAATATTTCCGGTACACTAATTCTTGAAATTGACCCTGATATTCCAATCGGCGAACAGGTTAAACTTGCTCAAAGAATGTTTTTACCAAAAGGTGTAACAATAGAAAACTATATTGATAGTGTACAATATGAATTATTTTACAATTATCTGAAGGATAGCATTAAAATTAAAGAGGGAAAAATCAACAGATACTTTACATTAAAACCTGCTTTTATGCAAACAATGATTCTGACAGAATTCATCGATAAGCCAAAAGCATATGACATCGAACTTAAAAAGTTGGCGGGAAAAAAGAAGAATTTTATTCCTCTGGAAACAATAGATGAGCAAATGAATTTATTGGATAGTATACCTTTTGAACAGCAATTAGCTTTTAATTCCTGCAATTATAAACTTGATAAAGAGTATTTCAGTTTACTTAATCTGTACCTGAAACAAGATTTACAAGGCATAAACTCATTGATGTTTAGTGATCCGGAATTTGAAAATATTGAGAACGATTTACTTACAGAAAGAAACATTAACTGGATTCCAAAAATAAATGAATCAATAGCTAACGAATCATCATTTATAGCTGTTGGCTGTGCTCACTTAATTGGTGATGAGGGTCTGATAAGTTTACTTATAAAAGAAGGTTATATTCTGCAACCGATTATCTTTTCATACGGTGATTAAGAAATTATAAAATATGTCAGATAAGTTTTCTGATAAAAAGTAGTGATTAAAAACAGAATTTAAAATCATGTTCAGGAAAATCGTAAATTTTGAAATCAGGTACAGGTTAAAACAACCTGCCACATATATCTGTTTTGTTCTGCTTTTCGGAATTTCATTCATATTTGCTGCAATACCAGATATATCATTCTCTGACACAGACGATACTCTTTTAAGAAACGCACCGGTAGTAATAAATAAATTAATGCTGGTTATAATGATATTTGGCTCTGTAATCTGTGCCGCAGTTATGGGAGTATCCTTTTTCAGAGATTACAATAATAAATTTTATGATATCATTAGTAGCCTTCCGGTTACAAAAAAAAATTATCTCTGGGGAAAATTCACAGGCTCTTTCATCGTTGTTACATTAATATTCACCGGTATCGTATTTGGTATGATGCTCGGTTATATTATGCCGTGGCGGGAAAAAGAATTGCTGGGACCTTTTCATCCATCATCATATTTTAATCCTTTTATATATTTTATAGTTCCCAACCTTTTTATTCTGGGTTCTATATTTTTTATTACAGGAAGTTTTTTCCGATCAAAGACAGTTGTTTACTTACAGGGAGTAATTTTTCTCATTATCTATCTGGTTTCGGGAATGTTAATTTACGGACGCGGGCAAAATGAACTTCATTCACTTTTCGATCCTTTGGGTTTAGAATCGATATCCGAAATGACCGGTCCCTGGTCTGTAACAGAAAAAAATTCAGCATTAATAGATTTAAAAGGTATAACACTTTATAATCGGATAATATGGTTAGTAACATCCGGGTTAGCCATTATTCTCTTTAACTGGTTATTTGATCCTGCTAAAACCAGAAGTGTTACTTCTTTTAAACAATGGATATTTAAAAATGCTATTTATAAAAAGTTAATTAGTCTTTCGTTCGGTTTCTCTGCTGCTAACAATAATCTTAAAAACAGGTTACCGGAGTGGCAGCATTTTACAAATTTCAACTTTCGAATAATCGCACGCTCCACTCCGTTTTTAATATTAATAGTATGTGTCATTGGACTTATAGTAATGACACGAATTAATAATACAATGCTATACAGTTCAGACTCACTTCCTGTGATGAACAAATTATTCTATACTTTCAGGGGAATATTAATCTTTTTCCTGCAATAAAAATTGCTAAACTGAATGCATCTTCTGAGAATAATAAAATAATGCCTGGTAATTATACCTCTCTCTTTATATAGCCTGAATAATCCTTTAATACAGGATTATAATCTTTCTTCATAAGATCGGAAGAAATTAAAAAATCGGCAGTTGACCTGTTATTGGCAGTAGGGATATTGTACAAAACAGTGATCCGAAGCAAAGCTTTCACATCTACATCGTGTGGCTGAGGTTGCATAGGGTCCCACAAAAAGATCAGCATATCAATTTTACCTTCAGCTATCAGAGCACCCAACTGCTGGTCACCCCCCAGCGGCCCCGATTTTAATTTTGTTATTCTAAGCTTTACTGACTTTAATTTATTATCGTCTACCTTTTTCAGAATGGCTTCTTCAACTAATCTGCCCGTTGTACCTGTACAGGTTAATTCATGGATCAATAATTCTTCCCAGTTCCATTCGACCCATTCAACAAGATCCTTCTTTCTGTTGTCATGAGCTACTAATGCAATTCTTTTTTGCCTTTTCATTTTATTAATTAAAATGTAGTTGTATTTAAGTTACTGATATACTTCTGATAATATCTTTGAACGATCTCATTTTCCAGTTCAGCTGCTTTTATCATTCTCTCTTCATAATCCTGTTTTTTTTCTCCTTTACCTTTTGGATCGAAAAGATCATACTTTTCTTTTTCTGCATGGAATTCCTCATAAAAATCAAATTCAACAAAAATTTTATGTGAGAGTTTCCACAGGATAACTTTTTCGTCAGCACCGACACTGGCAAGTAGCATTCCATCTGAACTGACATCTATGGCGTTTACTGCATCTTCATGATCGGCGAATGTGTATACCATCTTTGCGGTTTTTGTCTGCCATAATCGTATGGAACCATCAAATGATGCACTCAGCAAATGGTTTCCGTCGGGAGTAAATTCAATATCCAGTATACCTTTGTCGTGGCCAACGTATGTCTTAATTACTTCACCCGATTCAAAATCCCACAGTCTTATGGTTTTATCTCTCGATGCAGATGCAAAATACTTGCCTGTAGGATGAAATGCTACGTCGTAAATGTTATCACTATGTCTTTCCAATATTTTCATTAATTCACCGGTTTTTGCATTCCAAACCCTTACCGTCTTATCCAACGACCCACTAACAAGGTATTTTTCGTCGGGACTAAAAACTACCGGCAGAGTGCTTTTTTCGTGTCCGTCAAGAACGATATCTATTTCGCCTGTTGCAACATTCCAGACTTTAATTTTATAATCATACGATCCGGCAACAATACGATTTCTTTCGGGAGCGTAATCGACAGACCAGATGTGTGTTGAATTACCTTTATAAACTGCAAGTGTGTTATTATTGATATCGATGAGTTTAATATCCGGCCCTGAACCGAAAAAAATATTGTTCACCTGTGTTACTTGTATACCACGGGGAGAAAAATAATTTTCATAGCTATACTCTGTCTCATTGGTTTCCAGATTATTAATAATAAGAAGTTTGTCTTCACCAGCGCTTACCAGGTACCTACTATCGGGACTAAATGCAACGGATATCACGGAACCTTTGTGATTTTTAAAAATTTCAACAACATATTCATCAACCTGTGAATAACCAAAAGACAAGCTTATAAATATAATTATCAGGATACTAAGCATAATCTTTTTAAAACCTGTGAATACATATATTACTGATTCTTGTTTATTTATTCCCATAGCCAGGTTAGATTATCAGATTTTGACAAATGCTAAATTAATAAATAGTCAATCATTCAACCCTTGCTTCAGCTGCATTTCTGACACCATTCGTTTCCTTAAGGTAGGCTTTAACCGAACCAATTAAGATCTTCGCTTCAACCAACACAGGTATTCTGTTCAGATCGTCAGTCACCCAGGCGAAAAGATCCTCACCCCCTTTAAATATAGTACCTTCTACCAGGAGAGCGGAAAACTTAATACAGTTATATCTGACACCGTCCTTATTTTTAATCTGTTCTTTACCCAGGTAACGTATAAATAAATGAAAAATTTCATTATCAATTATTGAAATAATCGGTATCGAATCACCAACATTAAGTTTTGAGAAATCCAGGTTACGGCAATAATATAATATCGATAATAAATCGAATGTACAGCCAGGAATTGATATTGTGTCCTTAGTCAGTGGTTTATTTGAATTTTCGGTAAATGATATGGCGCTGTTCTTTTCAGGATTGAAATAATATTTGTTTTTAACTTCATAACCTCCTTCATAATTTTCTCTGCTGAAATACATTGGTCTTAAGGTTTCTTTATCGAGATAACACTGGTAATGATCTCTGACTTTAAAAAGCCAGTCATACGATTTATGACTTGATCCATACGCATCGAGATAGTAAATAGGCCCGTTGCGATATTTCCCCGGTTTTACGTTAAATTCCACATAACCGGCATTCAGCCAAATAAATCCCCAGTTATAATATACTTCGTAGTTAATTTTTTCACCTTCAGAAAAAGCAAAATTCTGATTGAAACATTGTGACGTGACCAAACGTGGAATAAGGAACAAGAAAGCAGATAAGATGACAGACCTCACAATAATTACTTTCTGATAAATTTAGGAATAATAGTGATAAGAACTAATCAGCTCTTCAGCTTTTCCCTGTAAATTTCATAGTTCTCTTCGTCGAAGGCAACAAAAATAATTTGCTTTAAAAATTCAGCCTTCTTTGTAAAATCCTGAACCTGTTTAATAGCTATGTCAGCTGCCAGTTCTTTGGGAAACCTGTACACACCGGTACTGATATTTGGGAAGGCCATGCTTTTTAATTTCAGGTTATCGGCAATGCCAAGGCTATTCTTATAACAACCTGCCAGCAAATGCTCTTCGTTATTACCTCCTCCGTGCCAAATAGGACCAACTGTATGAATTACAAATTTTGCCAACAGATTGTAACCACTTGTGATCTTTGCTTCACCAACCGGGCAACCGCCTAGAGTTTTGCACTCTGCAAGTAATCCGGGACCCGCGGCACGATGTATTGCCCCATCCACTCCACCTCCACCCTGAAGCAATGAATTTGCTGCATTTACAATAGCATCTACTTTTAATTTCGTGATATCTCCTTTGATAAGTTCAAGTTTGGCCATGATATTAAAGGTTATCTGAGTTCTGCCTTCAATTTATTGATCAGATTATCAGCAATTTTCTTCATTATACGGTCAATTTCCTTATCGGTTAGGGTTTTATTAATATCCTGCAGAAAAAAACTGACTGCATAAGACTTCTTCCCCTTCGGAATATTTTTTCCTTTATAAAGATCAAACAAGTTAACTTTCTTTAAAATGCTTCTTTCTGTTTCAAACACTATTTTTTCAACCATACCAAAAGTAACTTCTTCATCAATTAACAGTGAAAGATCGCGGCGAACCTGAGGATATTTTGGTAACTCATTAAATTTCTTTGCCTCTCCGGCAATTCTTAACAGTTCATCCCACTTAATTTCGGCAAAATATACTTCGTTTTCAATTTCAAATTCATTCAATATTTTTTTATTAATAATGCCGGCTTTGATCACGCTTTTATTTTCAATAATATATTCAAGTCCCCCTGAAAATATTTCAGTACTTTCTTCTATTGGCCGCACTTTAAATTTATTTAATTGAACAGAAACTTTCCCCAACATATTCAGACAATATGCTTTAAGCTGGAAGAAATTAGATTCTGCATCTTCTGCAGCCCATGATTGCTCATGTTTTTTACCTGTTATAAATAATCCGAAGCAGGCTTCTTCTTTAAAACTCTCAAACTTTGAACTATCCTCATGTTTTAAAGTATACACCCTGCCAAATTCATAAAGTTTTAAATCCGGATTTTTATAGTTTGTATTCCTGGCTATTGCTTCCAGTCCCCCAAATAAAAGTGTTTGTCGCAACACATTCAGATCGGCGCTTAATGGATTCAGTATATGTATTAACTTTTCTTCCGGGAATGAATTTAACGAATTATAATAACTGCTCTTTGTCAGAGAATTTGACATTATTTCATAGAAACCATTGTCAGTAAAGTATTCGCTTACCTTATTGACATAATTTTCATTGTATGGTTTTTCCAGATAAGACAGACTGGATGTAAGTTTTTCAGAAAACTCAATATTGTTATACCCGTAAATTCTTAACATTTCCTCTATAATATCAGCCTCGCGAGTTACATCCACCCGGAAAGGAGGTACTTTAACCAAAATAACATCTTTCGACTCCTTAAGAATCTCAAAATCGAGTGAAATCAGTATCTTCTTAATAATATCCCGGTCTAAAATCCTTCCTGTAAGACGATCGACATGACTGTACAGAACATCAACCAGAACTGCTTTAACAGGGTTTGGATGAATATCTATGGCTTCAGAACTTATTTTTCCTTCAGCAATCTCTTTTATTAAAATAGCAGCTCTTTTGAGTACATATAAGGTATTTTCCGGATCGACGCCGCGCTCAAACCGAAATGAAGAATCAGTATTTAATCCGTGTCTTTTAGCAGTCTTTCTGACAAATAACGGATCGAAATATGCACTTTCCAGAAATACGTTCTTTGTATTTTCAGTTACTCCCGAATCGAGGCCACCGAAAACTCCTGCAATACATACCGGAACTTTCCCGTCACAAACCATTACATCATCCTTCGAAAGTTTTCTTTCAACACCATCCAGTGTAATAAACGGAGTATCCTGCTTTAATCTTTTAACAATAATCGTTTTATCATTAAGCTTATCTGCATCATAAGCATGCAAAGGCTGACCCGTTTCGTGTAATACGAAATTCGTTATATCAACAACATTGTTTATCGGTGATAAACCTATTGCATTCAGTTTATTCTTTAACCATTTAGGAGACTCTTTTATTTTAACATCCGAAATTGTTACTCCTGTAAATCTCCTGCACCCAACGGTATCTTCAATCTCAATATTTACTGTCAAGCCTGGATTATCAATCTTAAAAGCAGAAATATCCGGTTTATTTAACTTTACGTCTCCGTGTTGTGAAAAATAAGCTGCAAGGTCACGTGCTGTGCCAAAATGCGATGCTGCATCAATTCTATTGGGCGTTAATCCAATTTCGAAGACTTTGTCGTTATACAATTTAAAATATTCTGCAGCAGGTGTTCCGGGAACAGCCTTACTATCTAAAACCATAATTCCATCGTGACTGGGGCCAAGTCCCATTTCATCTTCGGCACAAATCATCCCCTCCGAAACCTCTCCGCGAATTTTCGTTTTGCTTATTACAAAGCTATTTTCACCCATTTTAAGTGTTGTTCCAACTGTGGCGACTGCAACTTTTTGTCCTTTTGCAACATTTGGAGCCCCGCATACAATGTTTAACGGATGTCCTTCACCAATGTAAACTGTCGTACAACTTAACTTATCTGCATTGGGATGTTTGCTGCAGGAAAGAACCTCGCCAATAACAATCCCATCCAATCCGCCTTCAACTTCACTGTAATCTTCAAGACCCTCAACTTCAAGACCTATATTTGTCAGAATTCCGGATAATTCCTCTGCATCTTTATCCAGTTCTATATAGTCTTCGAGCCAATTGTATGAAATTTTCATTGTATGATATCTTTATTATAAGTTATTCTGAAAGCAGCAAAAATAAGAAAATATAACTTTCTTAAGCTCTTATATTACTGCATATTGAATATTTTACAATGTCTGCATAACCATTTCCTGGTAACAATACTGCTCTTAATCCTTCGTTTGGATAATTAATGAAATAATACATTTCTGGCAGGAAGAATGCTAACCGGTTGTTCAGAAATATTATAATTGATATTTTTAACTATACAGAACATTGATGAAACTCTTACTTATTTGAAATTCATAAATTATTTTAAATTACATTAGCCCGCTTTAAATTAAAACAGAAATGAATTTTGGTGGTTTACCTGACGAGTACTCGAATTATAATTCCAGTGAAATTGTTATAATTCCTGTAGCCTATGATGGTACCAGTACATGGATTAAAGGTGCTGACAAGGGACCATTTGCTCTTCTTCAGGCATCTGAAAATATGGAGCTGTATGATATTGAAACAAATTCGGAAGTTTATTATAAAGGTATTCATACTCTATCACCTGTCACTAATATTAAATCCCCCGATGAAATTGTCGATGTTGTTGAAAAGAAGATAACCTGTATTTTTGCAGATGGTAAATTCCCGGTATTGATAGGCGGGGAACACTCTGTCAGCATAGGTGCATTTAAATCAGCCGGCAAAGCTTTCAAAGATTTAAGTATCCTCCAGTTCGATGCTCATGCTGATTTGCGGGATGAGTATGAAGGCAGTAAATTTAACCACGCATGCGTTATGGCAAGGGCTATGGAAATTGCACCGATCGTACAGGCAGGAATAAGAAGCATGAGTGTTGAGGAAAAAGGATTGATGAATAAAAAAAATGTTTTTTTCGCACACCGGATTTCAGAAAAAAGAAGCTGGATACATCAGGTTTCGGAAAAACTTAACGAGAATGTTTACATAACTCTTGATCTGGATGTTTTTGATCCGTCCATAATGCCATCTACAGGAACCCCTGAACCTAACGGTATGAGTTACCGGGAAGTATTAAATGCATTAAAATACCTTATAGATCATCATAATATTGTGGGTATTGATATTGTTGAACTTTGCCCTGACAAATCGAATAAAGCACCCGATTTTTTGGCAGCTAAGCTGATTTATCAATTTTTAAGTCATAAATTTTTACGATGAAAAAGTCCGAATTATTAAAAGAAATTATAAAACATATCGATATAAAATCATTTGATTCTACACCGATTATAGAATCAATGAGAGGAATGTCGTTTACATCGCGCGATACTGCAAATGCAGCAGATATTTTCATGAAAATGCTTAAGAATAAAAATTGCACAAATATTCTTACGCTTGCCGGAAGTACAAGCGCTGGTGGCTGCATGCAGGTTTATGTTGAAATGGTGCGGCATAAAATGATCGATGTCGTTGTGGCTACCGGAGCCTCTATTATTGACATGGACTTCTTTGAAGCAATTGGCTTTAAACACTACAAGGGAAGAATGGACATACCTGACAAGCATTTACGAAATTTATACATCGACAGGATTTATGATACCTTCATTGATGAGGAAGAGTTGCAGAATTGCGATATGACAGTTAAGAAAGTTGCAGATTCACTGGAACCCCGCCCTTATTCATCGCGTGAGTTTATCCTGGAACTAGGAAAATACCTGAAAGAGAATTCCGTAAAAAAAGACAACCTTATTGAAGTAGCATACGATAATAACGTACCTGTATTTTGTCCGGCATTCTCCGACAGCAGCGCCGGTTTTGGACTTGTAAAACACCAGTGGGAGAATCCCGATTCACATGTATCCATAGACTCTGTAAAGGATTTTCTGGAACTTACCAGGATTAAAATGCAGGCTGAAACTACCGGACTTTTCATGATCGGCGGTGGTGTTCCAAAAAACTTTGCACAGGATACCGTTGTATGTGCTGAAATACTTGGAAAGGAAGTACCCATGCATCAATATGCAATACAGATAACCGTAGCTGATGTTCGAGACGGTGCATGCTCATCATCAACAATTAAAGAAGCCAGCTCCTGGGGAAAAGTTGATATAACAGATGAACAAATGGTATATTCTGAAGCTACAACGATATTACCTCTCATTGTAAGTTATGCATACCATAGTAAAGTGTGGAAAGAAAGAGAATTAAGAAACTGGAATAAAATATTCAGATAACTTAAAATGATATCTCCTGGTTATCATCTCTGTATCTGAATTTGATGTATCAATCAGGCTAATATTCTATCTTTGTATTCTTTTATGTCAGAATAAGAACAGAAATGAGCATCAGAAAATTAATACTTGTTACCAACGACGACGGATTAAATGCAAAAGGAATTACTTCACTGGTTAGAGCGGTAGAACCATTGGGAGATGTTGTTATTGTTGCACCGACAGAATCTCAATCTGGCATGTCGCAGGCAATTACTGTCAAACATCCGCTAAGAGCGAAAAAAATCCAGCTTAACGGCAGTGCCAGTTATGCTGTTAACGGTACTCCTACAGATTGTGTTAAGCTGGCAATTAACCAGTTATTACCCCGCAAACCAGATCTGCTGGTATCGGGTATTAACCACGGGTCTAACAGTTCAACCAGCATATTGTATTCAGGAACAATGGGGGCTGCATTGGAAGGATGTATTAACGGAGTACCTTCAATAGGCTTTTCGCTTATCAGCTTAGATCCTCATGCGGATTTTAATGTTGCTGAAAAATATGTAAGAAGAATTGCATCAAAAGTACTTCAAGAGGGATTACCCAGAAGTACATGCCTGAATATTAACATTCCCGTGGCTGAAGAAAGTGAGCTTAAGGGTATTAAAATATGCAGGCAAACCATGGGATTCTGGCAGGAAGAATTCGACAAACGAACCGATCCTGCCGGAAGAGAATATTTCTGGCTTAAAGGTGAATACTATAATACCGAACCAGATGCTCAGGATACAGATGAATGGGCACTAAAAAATAACTATATTGCAATAGTTCCGGTCAATATTGACCTGACATGTTATGATACTTTAAATAACATGAAAAACTGGAAGTTCTGATGCTTAAAAAATTCAACACTGTTGCCGCAGGAGCCATAATCGGGGTAATTATCCCCCTAATTCTGTACTTTATTTTTGTCTACCCTAAAATGAAGCATTTTTCATTTATTGACGGATATTATCGTGAAATGGTCATAAAGTTTTTACCACTTTTCCTAAGCAGGTGTATCTTCCCTAACGCTCTTTTATTTTTTATCCTGGTCTGGCAAAACCAAATTAAAATTGCAAAAGGACTTTTGATAAGCTCGGCTGTTCTTACTTCAATACTATTACTGATAAGTTTCATTCTTTAAAAGATAAACTCAGATATTCCCATGAGGCCCTCATACATGAATTTTTTATAAAGGTTATAATTAACCCGGATGGGGATACAGCACTGAACAGGAGTATAGCAATGAATATAATTTTAATAAACTAGAATTTAATTTAATCCCAAGTGAAATACTATTTCATAGCAGGTGAACCTTCGGGAGATTTACACGGGAGCAACCTGATCAGCAGTATGAAAAAACAAGACCCTGAAGCTGATTTCAGGTGTTTTGGCGGTGATCTTATGAAGCGTGCCGGTGCAAAACTGGCATTACATTATAAAAGAATGTCGTTCATTGGTATATGGGAAATATTAATGAACCTGAAAACCATAAACCGCACTTTAAAATTCTGTAAACAGGATCTGCTCGAATACAAACCCGATGTTTTAATCCTGATTGATTATCCTGGTTTTAACCTGAAGATGGCTGAATTCGCTAAGTCTGAAAATATCAAAACCCTGTATTATATTGCACCAAAGGTTTGGGCGTCAAGAAAATCGAGAATAAGAAGGATTCGCAAATCGGTAGACAAATTATATGTTATTCTTCCGTTTGAAGAACAATATTTTAAAGAACGGAACTGTAATGTAGAATATCTTGGTAATCCACTTACGGACGTAATTAGTTCTTTCAAACCTGCAGAAACAGAATTGTTCTATAATAAAAATAATCTTGATAATAAACCAATTATTGCATTACTGGCCGGAAGTCGAACAACGGAGATCAAACATTGTCTGCCTGAAATGATTGAGGCAAGCAAACATTTTCCCGATTACCAGTTTATCGTAGCAGGAGCCCCATCGATACCGGAAAATTACTATAATCAGTTTCTTACGGGAACTAATATTAAAGTTATTTTTAATCAGACCTACGATTTGTTAAATCAAGCAAGGGCTGCTGTGGTTACATCAGGGACTGCTACCCTGGAAACTGCTCTGATTCGCGTCCCTGAAGTAGTTATTTATAAATTGAGCAAACCAACCTATATTATTGGAAAACCATTTGTACATATTAAATTCTTTTCCCTGGTAAATATTATTATGGACAGGCTTGTAGTTAAAGAACTTTTACAGTTTAACCTTGCCAGGGATATAAAAAATGAACTAGATTTATTACTTTTCAATAATGATTACCAAAACAGAATGTTGAGCAGTTTTGCCCAATTAAGTGAAAAGATTGGTAAACCCGGCACATCGGAACGTATAGCAAAAAGTATGTATCAATATTTAATAAGTAATCAATGATGCGAATATTCACTGTTTTTCTAGTAATTTCTTTTTCTTATCAGTCAGTTAATGCTCAAAGTATTAAAATATCGGTTTTAAACAGTAAAGAAATCAATGCAGTTACCGTTAGCGTAAAACAAGGTAAATATCAGCTTAAAGTAAATGGGGAAACATTAGGTGAATATAGAAAAGGAAGTATTTTTCACATAAGCAGGTTTGGAAATTCACTTCAGGTACGCGACAAACGAAATATGATCGGAGATTTCGGAAGTATTGAATTTAAAGGTATCGATCAGGAAAATATTATAAGTCTGAAAGCTATAAATCCCATCATTGAAGGTATGGATTATGATGATGATTTTATTATATCAGCAGGTAAGAATAAAATTCAGCTGATCAATAAGCTCGATATGGAAAACTATATAGCAGCCGTAATTGAAGCTGAAGGAGGAAATCATGCCCCGTTGGAGTATTATAAAGCACAGGCTGTCCTGATCCGGACATATACAATAAAAAATATGTATAAGCATGGCGAAGAAGGATTTAACCTGTGCGACCAGGTTCATTGCCAGGCCTATAAAGGAAGAGCTTCTAACAATGCTGTTATACTAAACGCCGCAGTGTCAACTGCCGGAAAGGTTTTGATAAACGCTGACTCGGTAATGGTAATGACACCCTTTCACAGCAACTGCGGAGGGGAAACAAGTGCCGCCGGTATGGTCTGGCAAAAAGATTTACCTCATCTGCAGTCGATAAAAGACCCGTTTTGCACAAAATCGACGCATAGTGCCTGGACTCTGAAAGTACCTAAAGAACAATGGTTGAAATTCATCAATGAATATCAAAATGATAATATCGATTATTCAAAATATAATTTCACGTTTAAAATTCAGCACCGCACCAAATTTGTTTTAATCAACGGTGTTAATCTTAATATGAGAACAGTGAGAGAAAACTTCGGACTGAAATCTGCTTTCTTTTCGATAACCGATAACGAAGATCAGATAATTTTCAATGGAAAGGGTTACGGACATGGTGTTGGTATGTGTCAGGAAGGAGCCATAGAAATGGCACGCGTTGGATATACCTGGTTGGATATTATTCATTTCTACTTCTGCGATGTTGAAATAACCGATTATCGTGATCTGGAGATAAGTCAGTTTTAACCTGCATTATTCATACTGATCTATTGGAATTACACTGCCGGTTCCTGTTACAGAATCTATAACAACTTCAGGCGATCCATAATAAATAAGATCGCCACTGTTATGTATCTCAACACTAAGTTTTTCTTCTACATTTACAAAAAAGTCGCCGATAGAATAATGCCTGATTATCATTTCTCGGGCTATCAACGCAGAAGCATCAATCAAAGCCATGTAGTAACCATCCAAATCGCACCTTTCGCATGTTCCCCTGAACGTATAAACACCTCCTGCAGTGGTGTTGTTATAAAAGCTGAACCTGTCGTTATACATTTCAATATCAACTTCTGCCATTACAGTCTGTACGGTCAATCTGAATGTCGATTCTATAGGTACAACAGTTTCAACTTTATTTACTTCATACAGATTTAGATGAGTTTTACTACTGAAATGTATGTAACAATCAACCCTTTCATAATCACGAAGAAAATAACAGTCATTAGAATTTCCGATATGAAGCACCGAATCAGTGTTATTTGCATTAACATAATCGAGCATATTGTCTCCGCCTTTAAATTCAACATAGCAAACTGTATCCTGTACCAGTTTAATATTAAAAATACCTTCTATATCAACTCTGTAGAAATACCCGGTTTGGATTTCTTTGCTTGTATTTCTGCCTGTACTATGAAAACACTGACGAATCTCACATCCGGAGACAATAATAAATATTACAACCGGAATTAATATTAACCTGCATGTTGAATAGTTACTTTTCATTTCAATATTAATTATGTAAATATATCAAAGTCTGAGTTTTAAAACCGGTATCCTATTCCCCACTCCAGGTAATCTGCTATGGCATAATGGGCTTTAATAGTGATATTAAATAAAACATTCCTGTATACTTCATATCTTATCCCAATGCGCGAATAGAAGCTGGTATACTTATAATAATTTGCATGTATGTATTTTCCTATATTTATAACCACAGTTAATTTAGAATAACTTGCAAAAAAACCGCCATGTAAACCTATCTGATATAAGTCAGCTTTTGTGTATTCTCCTCCTTCATCATCAACTTTATTTGGGCCCAGGGCTTCATCATAGAAAAAATCCAGCCCAAGTCCTGCCGAATACTTAAGACCTATTCGTCGTTTATAATCTGTTACGAGGCTTGAAATTGCATAAAGCTTATCGCTTAGTTGATCGTCAGCTTTTGCCCCGTAAGACAGAACAATCTCAACATTATTTTTTTTAAGCTCCGGCCTTTCAGTATCTGTCTTTATCGGATATCTGGCAGGTTTCAGATTATAGTTATAACCAAGGGAGACTACAAATGTATTTATACCGCGATTCGGAGTACTCATCTTACCATTCGAAAAATGCACAAAACCCAATGCTCCGGCTATTTCATTCCTGTAATTCAAGCTATAGCGCAAAGTTATCTTACCATCGACATGTACATTTATTCCTGAACCTATAGCTAAATTCAACGGATTATCTTCAATATCGAATGTTTTATTCAAATAGGCTATACCCAGACTTAACCTGTATCCAACTGTAAAAGGTGACCGGTTTTTAATAAAGGCAATATCAGAAAATAGAAAAAGTGAATTGGCGTGACCAAATACCTCATCATTACCCAGAGTTGTATATAAATAACCTATTCCAAACCTGGGATACCGGTACGATTTATCCCACGCGGTTCTTCCATAAGTGTCGGTAGTCATATCTATTTCAATCCCCCCAATATTACTTTCAAGAGAATATGTTATCGATGAATTATGAGGAGTAACAAATCCATAATGTCCCAAAACACTTAAACGAATGTTATTCAGAAATGATGTGGAATCGGAAGCTGATACATTACCATAGCACAACAAAAGCAGGGTAAGATAAAACATTAATTTAATCCGATAAGAGGAGTGCGACAGGCAGATCATTACAACTTTCTGAAATTTTAAAATGAATTCCAATATTACAATATATAGACTAAATATTAAAAATCTCTGAAAATTTGTTTATCTGATCACAGGTTTAGACAATCATTCTAAAATTGTGCATTACTATGTAAGTAAATAAAACAGCAATTACAAAATACTTTTTATGTTTGTAGACTTCTTATTTGCGTTTGATAAATGTTTGTATTTTTAGTAATGTAAGTTTTTAGAATCTGAATTGAATGAAAAGTCTGTTTTTCAAGGAAGTATCCGGATTTTTTAGTTCCATAACAGGATATGTTGTTATCGTAATCTTTCTCATTGTAAATGGTCTTTTTATGTGGGTCTTTCCTGGCGAGCTAAATGTTCTTGATGCCGGGTATTCATCTATGGATACACTTTTTACAATTGCACCCTGGATATTTATGTTTTTACTGCCTGCTGTTACAATGCGAAGTTTTTCTGAAGAAAAAAAGACCGGTACTATTGATATGATCTTTACACGCCCTGTTAGTGAGAATCAAATTGTCCTGGCAAAATATCTGGCAGGACTAACAGTTGCTGTAATGTCAATAATACCTACACTGATCTTTTATTACTCGGTTTATAAACTGGGAATACCGGGAATGAAAATCGACACTGGCGCTACATGGGGATCATATATTGGTCTGGTGTTCCTGGCAGCGGTGTACTGTGGAATCGGTATCTTCGCATCTTCTCTGACCGATAACATGATTGTTGCATTCCTGTTGGCTGTAATTCTTTGCTTCTTTATTTATATAGGCTTTAATTCGTTAGGATATCTAAGCTTAAGAGGGAATACTGGAAATTTTATAGTGAACCTTGGTATTGATGCACACTATAAATCAATGAGACGGGGTGTGATCGATAGTCGCGATGTAATTTATTTTATTTCTGTTATTCTGTTGTTTCATTTATTTACAGTAACAAAGCTTAAAAGCAGAAACTGGTAAAAGTAAATAACTGAATATGATAAAAGGCTATATAAAGAAAAAACTCCTTACAAACGATCTTACAATGTTGGCCGGTACCATTGCAATATTACTTCTGGTCAATTTAATATCATACCGGTTTTTCTTCAGAGTTGACCTTACGGCCGAGAAACGTTATACACTTGCTAAGGAAACCAGACATATAATTCACAATCTTGACGATGCCATACTAATTACAATTTATCTTGAAGGAGAGTTGAATATTCCGTTCAGTAAATTTCAGCGGAATATCAGGGACCTGATGGAAGAATTTAAAATTTACGGCGGGTATAAATTTCAATACGAAATAGTAAATCCGTTTGAGGATGTTGATCAGGAAGATCAGGAAAAAGTAATTTCGAGTCTTTATGAACAGGGTTTACGACCTACAAATATTCATCAGAGGGATAAAGAAGGGGGGATTTCCGAAAAGATCATTTTCCCATCCGCACTGGTAACATATAAGAATATCGATGTCCCTCTGAATTTATTGATGAACACTAAAGGTTTGAGTGCAGAGCAAAACCTTAATAATTCGATTGAAAACCTTGAGTACAATTTTATAAGTACAATAAAGAATATTACAAATAAAAAAATTGAGAAAATAGCCTTTATCGAAGGCCACAGAGAGTTAAATGAAATTGAAGTGAATGACATTTCAAGGGAATTATCCAAATCATACCAGATCGACAGAGGAAGAATTAACGGGCAGTTCGGTATACTGGATGAATACAACGCAGTAATAATAGCCAAACCAAAATTACCTTTCAGTGAACCCGATAAGTTTGTAATCGATCAATATATTATGAAAGGTGGTAAAGTGATATGGTTAATTGATGCTGTGGAGGTTAGTCTCGATAGCCTGGTAAGCGGAACAACAATGGCATTTATAGCGCAGCTTGATATTGAAGATATGCTGTTTCGATATGGCGTGAGAATAAATCCTGTTTTAGCCCAGGATATACAATGTAATGTGATTCCGATAAATATTGCTTTGGCAGGGAACACCCCCGATTTTCAACCGATCCCATGGCTATATAACCCACTGATGAACCCAAATCCCAAACACCCGATAACCACAAATATAAATCTGGTATGCGGGAGATTTACAAATATAATCGATACAATCAGTGCACGAACCGGGATCAGAAAAACTGCTTTACTTACAACATCTGAGTTATGCAGAACCAGAAATGTACCAGCGTTAATAACACTTGATGAGGTTATAAGAGAAACACCTAAGCGTAATGATTTCAATCTGTCAAATGAAGTTACAGGTGTTCTGCTTGAAGGAGAGTTCCAATCAGCTTTTATTAACAGGGGACTGGAAAAATATTTCGATAATCTTCCGGAAATAATTGAAAAAGGTAACTATACAAAAATGGCGGTCATTGCAGATGGAGATGTAATAAGGAACGAAGTTAACTATACATCCGGGGGTCCTGAAATACAACCCCTGGGTTATGACCGATATACAAGGCAGACATTTGGGAATAAAGAATTCCTGGTCAATCTGGTTCAATACATTGCCGACGATAACAATTTACTTGTTTTAAGAGGAAGGGAGTTTAAACTCAGGCTTCTTGATAAAAAGAAAATAGCTGAAGCACGAACATCCTGGATATTGATAAACATGATAATCCCCTCGGCTTTTTTTATAATAATTGGCATTACTTATTATCAAATAAGGCGATTCAGATTTGCAAGAAGAAAAAATCCGGAAAAAGAAAATTCGGGAGTGTTCATTTAAGTGTGTCATCCCTTTAAATTCTATTTTCAAATATAATTGTTAATTGATTTAAAATGGTTGGCCAATCAT
>JAFGIP010000074.1 GCA_016929525.1 Bacteroidales bacterium | reverse complement strand
TGATTGGCCAACCATTTTAAATCAATTAACAATTATATTTGAAAATAGAATTTAAAGGGATGACACACTTAAATGAACACTCCCGTTTAAATGAATTTCGGCGATTTAGCACCTCAGTTACGATGAAATGTACCCCCTCAAAAATATAAGGTCAATTTAACTTGCATTAGATTTTAACCAAAAATGAAACAAAACCTATCTATATTGAGCTACCTGTTGCTTACTGTTTTTTTACTGGTTAGTTGCCATTCTGTAAACTCAACCGAAGAAATTGGCAGTGATCATGACTTGTGGTCGGTAAAAATAGCTAACTCTGTAATACGTAATCATGAGAATCTTGTCAATTACAATCGCCCACCCGGGAATGAAAAATGGCAATACGATGTTGCTATGTTAGCCATGGCAATCGATAAGCTGGGTTCATATGACGAGAAATATTCCGGATATCAGAAAGGATTTATTGATTTTTTCATCGATTCTATAGGTAATGTTTATAAATATGATATTGAAGAATATAATCTTGACAGGATTAATCCGGGAAAAAATGTTATTACTCTTTATAAAAGAACTGGCGATGAAAAATACTACAAAGCCATTCAGCTGTTTGTAAAACAGTTGGAAACTCATCCAAAAACAAAATCCGGTGGCTTTTGGCATAAGAAAATTTATCCCTGTCAAATGTGGCTTGATGGAAGCTATATGGCAACTCCGTTTATTGCGCAGTATGCAAAAGAGTTTAATCAACCCAGGTGGTTCGATGTTGCAACATTTCAGCTTATCCAAATGCAAAAAAATACACTTGACAAAGAAACAGGTTTATTATATCATGCATGGGACGAAAGTAAAACCCAGAAATGGTGCAATCCGGCCACCGGACAATCGAAAGAATTTTGGGGCAGGGCAATAGGTTGGTATACAATGGCGCTGGTCGATGTTCTTGATTATTTACCGAAAAACCACGAAGAGCGCGATACAATAATCAGCATATTAAACAGCACATCTGAAGCGCTGCTTAAAGTGAGAGATAAAGAAACAGGACTTTGGTACCAGGTTTTGGATAAGGGTAATAAGGATGGTAATTATTTGGAAGCTTCATGCTCAGCTATGTACACATACGTATTCGCAAAAGGTGCAAAGTATGGATACCTGCCCGAAAAATATAGAGATATAGCCAATGGGGCTTTTCAGTCAATGATAAACCAGTTTATTTCTATCGACACTGAAGGGAATATAAATTTAACAAATACCTGTGGAGGTTGTGGTTTGGGTGGAAATCCTTATCGCGACGGAAGCTACGAGTATTACATTACAGAAAAACAGGTTATGAACGATCCGAAAGGAGTTGCGCCATTTATTCTTGCCGCTATTGAACTGAACAAATAAATCTACACTTCAAAAGAACAATTATAAACTAACTAAAAATTAACACTATGAAAAAAATCTACACCTCTATTCTGATGCTTTTCAGCTTGACATTTTTATTAAATGCCCAGAGCTGGGATGTATACGATGCTGATGAAGTGCCAAACCTTAGTGTTTTTGCATTTGAAGAAAGCAATGTTGATGGTGATCCGGCTACCAATACTATAATAGCCGATCCTGATATAGTTGATAATAATCTGCTTGAATTGATCTCCCCAGGCGAAGATCCGTCAAAATTCATGTGGAAATATAACTTCCCTAATGATTTGAACGATCCTGTTACGCTTGTTATTAGAATGAAAGGCGTTTCTGATACACTCGATCGTATAATGGAACTGGATTTTCGTCAGGCAGGCTTCAGGGAAAGGATCTATATTAAGAGCGATAATACATTTGAATTAAAGGAATCGGATATCGAAGGTGATCTGCCAGATGGAGCCCTTGCTATGGAATGGCATATCTATAGGTTAACTAAATCCGGGGATGTGGTAAATTTCTATTTTGATGAAAATCCTGAACCAGTAGCTACGGTTACAACAACAACAACCGAAACCACTAATAACTATTTCAGATTTGGCGATGGAAATGGAAGTTCAACGCTGGGTGGTTTGATCGATTGGATTATCTGGGATACAACCGGTACTTATGCGCCGGGCACCGGGGCAGAAATACCCGATTCGTTATCACAGGAAGTTCATGTGAATATGTGGAGCGTGTATCCGGCAAATCTCACACCTGATTTGAGCATATTTGAATTTAGCGAAAGCAATGTAGATGGAACTAATCAGCATACTAATTCAATTCTGGCCGATCCTGATAATCCCGGAAACAATTTATTGGAATTAATCTCCCCTGAAGCAGATCCGGGAAAATTCATGTGGAAGTACGATCTTCCAAATGATCTTAACGATCCGATAACTTTGGTTGCCAGGGTCAAAGGTCTGTCTGACACTTTGGACCGGACTATGGAATTTGACTTTCGTCAGGCAGGTTTCAGGGAACGTTTGTATATAAAAAATGATAATACCTACGAACTGAATGAGGCTGACATAGAAGGCAGTTTACCAGGAAATCCGCTTGCGTGGCATATTTACAGAATTACAAAAGATGCAGACCAGGTAAGTTTCTATATCGATGAAAATCCTGAACCGGTTGCCACAGTTATTACCACTACGACTGAAACTACGAATAACTACTTTCGTATTGGAGATGGTAATGGTAGTTCAACACTCGGTGTCCTGGTCGATTGGGTGATTTGGGATACTACGGGTGCCAATGCACCTGATGAAGGAATGCCCATACCCGATTCACTTTTAAAAGATGTTCAGCAATGGATAGTGTATGCTGCAAACGAAACCCCCGATGTAAGCGAATTTGAATTCAGTGAAAGCAATGTTGACGGTACCGGACAACATACAAATACAATTATTGTTGATCCTGATAATGAAGAAAACAACCTGCTCGAACTGATCTCCCCTGAGGAAGATCCCGGAAAATTTATGTGGAAATACGATCTGCCGAATGATCTTAATGACCCTATAACTTTGGTTGCCAGAGTTAAAGGTTTGTCAGATACATTGGACCGCACTATGGAATTTGATTTCCGACAGTCTGGTTTCAGAGAACGTCTTTATATTAAAAACGATAATACTTTTGAATTGAATGAGGCGGATGTTTCAGGTGATCTTGGTGCAGGCACAATGGGGTGGCATATATACAGAATTACCAAAAATGCTGATGTCGTTAGTTTTTATCTTGATGAGAATCCTGATCCTGTTGCCACTGGTACAACAACTACAACAGAAACTACCAATAATTATTTCAGGATAGGTGATGGTAATGGTAGTTCAACCTTAGGTGCTTTGGTTGACTGGATTATCTGGGATACAACAGCAGCCATGCCTCCCGATATGGCACCCGTAATTCCGGATTCACTAATCAAGATAACGACAGCTTCTATTGCTACTTTAGCTGAATTAACTCCAGGTGTTGGAACACTTGTTCCCGATTTTGCGCCTGATAGTACCACGTATAGTCTGGTTGTACCTTCTGAAACTGAGAGTGTGACATTTACTGCTACAGCTACTGACACTGAGAATGCCGGCGTAACTGGCGATATTGTATTTTCAGATATTCCCGGTACAGCGGTAATTACAGTAACGGCTGAAGATGGTTACTCGATTGATTATTCTGTTAACATTACAGTAGAACCTGTTGGATTATCAAATCACGTATCAAATAATATTAGGATTTATCCAAATCCGGCTGATAACTTTGTTACTATTGAAATTAATGGTGAGCTATCAAACATTCAGATCTTCGATGTGACAGGCAATGTAATATCAGAGATGTATACAACTAAAAATGCAGTCATATTGGATGCTAGATCATTTTCAAAGGGAATATATTTAATTCGGATTTCTACCGGCATGGAGTCAATTGTAAAAAGATTAATAATTGAATAATAATGTTTCCTTTAACCCTGTGATTATATTCATTATTCACAGGGTTATTCTAATTATTAAAAGTACTTCATAATTACATAAATTACACATTAATTATTAATGAACAGATCTGATTTGCAATTACTAACTGCTGAACTATGAAAAAAATTACACTATTGGGATTCATTATAATTATCATTACAGCTAACTATATTCGGGCTCAAAAAACTATTTCAGGTACAGTACTGGATGAGAAAAATAATCCGCTGGCAGGTGCTAACATAATAATTAAGGGGACAACTCACGGTACTATTACAAATTCTGATGGTTATTACTTCATTGAGGTTAGAGATGATAATTCTGTTCTTCAGTTTTCATTTATCGGGTACCTGTCTGAAGAAGTTCAGGTGGGAAGTCAGTCTGAAATTAATGTGATGCTTATACCAAATATATCGGATTTGCAGGAAGTTGTGGTGATAGGGTATGGGTCAATTAAAAAAAGGGATCTTACTGCTTCTGTTGCTTCTGTTAACTCTGAGCAATTAAAGGATATACCACTATCATCATCTGCTCAGGTGATGACAGGGCGGCTTGCAGGTGTGCAGATAACAACCTCGGAAGGCTCACCCGATGCAGAGGTACGCATTCGTGTTAGAGGTGGGGGTTCTATTACTCAGGATAATTCTCCGCTGTACATAGTTGATGGATTTCCTGTTGAAAGTATAAGCGACGTAGCACCTTCAGATATTGCATCGATTGATGTGCTTAAAGATGCGTCGTCTACAGCAATATATGGTGCCCGGGGAGCGAATGGAGTAATAATTATCTCAACTAAGAAAGGTGCCAAAGACCGAACAACAGTTAATTACAATTATTATACAGGGATTAAAACACTTTCAAAAAAGCTGGATGTGCTCGATCCTAATGAGTTTGTACTTTATCAATATGAAAGATCACAATCAAATTTTCAGGATAGAAACAGTTTTGAAAACTATTTTGGAACATGGGAACAACTGGATAGTCTATATTCGGGAACTGAGGGTACCGACTGGCAGGAGGAAGTATTTGGATCAACGGATGAGGTATTTAATAAAATGATTAAAAGGTTTTTTCCCAACCTTGTAAATAAGTTTGGAAGTGAAGACATGAAAGAATTGCGTGTTCCCACAATTACAGCTCACAATTTAAGTATCAACGGTGGTACAGATAAAATGAACTATAACCTGAGCTATACTAATCATGATGAAGATGGTATCATGATCGAATCAGGATATCAGAGGAATAATGTGAATTTCCGTTTTAATGTTAATGCTACTGAAAAACTTTCCCTTGAATTTGACGCCAGATATTCCGATCAGAAGGTACAAGGTTCAGGAACTTCTGATCCCGGTTCAGCTTCACAGAACAGACTTCGGCATAGTGTAACATACAGGCCTGTAAACGGATTATATGATTTCACTAATGATCCGGAGCTTGAATTTGATGATGATGAATACTATTCTGCAAGTAATCTGACAGACCCGGTACAATTGGCTAAAGATGAGTATCGTTTCAGACATACCATTATAAGTAATTTTAACGCTGCATTGAATTATGAAATCATTAAAGGTCTAATTTACAGAACCGATGCAGGTTATCTTAATCGACAGTATGATGATGACAGATTTTATGGATTAACTACTTACCTGGCCAGAAGATATGAAGATAAACCGGTTGTCAGGGTGGCTGATATGGAAAGGTCAGTAATTCGATGGGCAAATACACTCACGTATTACAAAACATTAAGTGATCATGATTTTACTCTGTTATTAGGACAGGAGCTTGTTCATACAAAAGAAAATGAGTTCAGTCAGGAAACCAGAAATTACCCGGAGTCGCTTACACCAGAACTTGCCCTTGGGATGATGGGACTTGGTGAGAATCCGCAAACACCTGAAACAAATGAGTCACTTGAAAAACTATTTTCATTATTTGGAAGGGTCATGTATAATTACAGGGATAAATATCTTGCTCAATTTTCATACAGGGCAGATGGTTCTACTAAATTTCATAAAAGTCATCCATGGGGGATATTCCCATCAATATCTGCTGGTTGGCGTATTTCGGAAGAAAATTTCATGCAAGACGTTTCTTTTATTTCAAATTTAAAGCTGAGGGCTTCTTATGGAAAGTCTGGTAATAACAGGATTGATAATTACTTGTTTGTTAACAGATTTGTTACTTCTACAAGTAAGCCTGTTTATCTTAACGAGTCACCAACTTCTTACTTATATCGTCCGGATGCTTATAACCCTTCATTGAAGTGGGAAACTACTATTACGAGAGATATCGGGTTAGATATAGGTTTGTTTGATAACCGTCTCAATGCGTCATTCGATTATTATTATAATTCTACAAATGATCTGTTAGTTAATGTAAGCCTTGATCCGTCTTCAACAGGATATGAAAACCAGGTGCAGAATATTGGCGCTACTACAAATTATGGTTTTGAAGCCACTATTGATGCATACATTATTGACAGAAGAGACTTTAAATTATCGGCTAACTTTAATATAGCAATGAACAGAGGCCGGGTAGATAAACTGGCTGATGGCGTCGAAGTGATGTATATAACATCCGGATGGAATGATAATACAGGTGCTGATTATATTGTCATTATAGGTGAACCTGTTGGATTAATGTATGGTTTTGTAACGGATGGATATTATACAGTTGATGATTTTATGATAGATCCTGAAACAGGTGAATTTTTGCTTGATGAAAGTGGTAACTATATATTAAGACCTGGTGTTGCGGATAACAGAAATATTCAGTTCAGCGGATTCGGTCCAGGATCGTATCGATTAAGAAACCTCGCTGACCCGCTGGATTCCTTAGGTAATCCATACGATGATGGCAGTCTTGTTACTTTCGAAGACGACCGTACAGTTATTGGTAACACGAATCCAAAACATATAGGTGGACTGAATATCATGATGCAATATAAGAATATTGACCTGAGTATTTTTATGAACTGGGTATATGGCAACGATATTTACAATGCTAATAAAATTGAGTTTACAAGTGGTTATAACCGTTATACTAATCTTTTGAGTGATGTAAACTCATCGAATCGTTGGATGACAGTCAATGAGAATGGTGAAGTAGTTACAGATCCCGTTGAACTGGCAAATCTCAATGCAAATGCAACAACTTGGAAACCACAAACAGGACGGTATCTTTTTCATTCATGGGCTGTCGAAGATGGTTCTTTCCTCAGGATTAATAACGTCACTCTGGGATACACTTTACCAAAATCATTAACTACAAAAGCTTTTATTACAAACTTCAGGATATATTTTACTGTAAATAATTTATACACTTTTACCAGGTACTCCGGATTTGATCCTGAAGTAAATGTAAGAACAGAAACTCCGATGACAGCGGGTGTTGACTATTCTGCTTATCCGCGAAGCCGTATGTATTTAATTGGACTGAATATCACATTTTAAAACATAAATGATGAACACCATAAGGAATTTGATACAAAATAAGAAATACTGGAGAATATTGATAATGTCATTATTTCTTGGCATGATCATGCTCTCTTGTGAAGACTACTACGAGGTGAATTCTGTATCTTATTTTGAACCTGAAAACATATTCATGAATGTTGAACTTACACGTCAGGCCGTTCTCGGGATTTATCAGCTTATGACTCGTGATGAGGGATATTCAAAGAGGCTTAGCATGTATTATGGTGTTGATACAGATATTGCTATGTGCACAGGAAGTCTTGATAATGGCAGAAGAGGAATAGCAAGGTATGCAGCAACATCTGGTAACGAAGAGATTTATAAGCCTTGGAGAAATCTTTATGATGGTATTGAACGCGCTAATATATGTATAAAATATATTGCTGAAAGTCAGCTTTATCTTGATGGTTCTGAAGATGAACAAAAGCAAATGAAGCGGATGTATGGTGAAGCTCTTACGCTTAGGGCATTGTTTTATTATGAACTTATAAGGAACTGGGGGGATGTTCCTTTTAAAACTACACCTTATGAACCGGGCGATGAGTTAAACCTTCCTAAAACAGACAGAGATGAAATCTATGAGTATTTAATTAATGATTTGTTGTTTGCTGAAACTCTCGTTCCATGGCGTTCTGAAGTAGCACTTGATGAACGTATTACCAAAGGTGCTGTGAAAGGATTGCTTGCCAGAATTGCTCTTGCTCGGGGAGGGTATTCACTGCGAAGGGAAGGTGGAATGCAACGTGGATCGAACCACCTTGAGTATTATCAGATTGCACGTGATCAATGTTGGGAAATTATGCAGAGTGGAGAGCATAGTTTAAATCCTAGTTATGAAGACGTATTCAGAACACATTGTGAACTCCTGCTTGATAATACTTATGGCGAAAGCATGTGGGAAGTTGGAATGGGGCAGGGTGAAAGCGGTGAAAGCGGATATTATATTGGAACACGAATTGATGACGCTTCACGATATGGCAGAGGAAATCCGGGTTTACAGGCTATCCCTACCTATTACCTTTCATTTGACAGTCTGGATACTCGCAGGGATGTGACTATTGTTATTTATGAAATTGATGGAGATAATGTTAGATTGTTACGCAATTTTACAAACATTAACATTGCTAAATGGCGCAGAGACTGGATGTATCCTCTGTTCCCCGGAAGTGCAAAGTATCTGGGGATCAACTGGGTTTTGTTAAGATATTCTGATGTTTTACTAATGTTTGCCGAAGCAGATAATGAGTTAAACCATGGACCTTCTGCTGATGCCGTTGAAGCTCTTCGACAAGTGAGGAACAGAGCATTTGGTGAGAATGAAGAATATGCTCCTGCAATTCCGACAGATTATGAGGGATTCTTTAATGATATAGTTCAGGAAAGGGCTTGGGAACTGGGTGGTGAATGCCTGCGTAAATACGATCTTATAAGATGGAATTTACTTGAAACAAAACTCAATGAAATGAAAAATGACCTTGAGATGTTAATGAATCAGGAAGGGCCATATGAAAATGTTCCTGTACAGGTGGTCTGGAGAAATGAAGGAGAACAGATACAATATCTGAATCTTACATATCACCTTGATTCATTGGAAATTGCCGGCCTCGATCCAATTTTGTGGCCAAATGTAACCGACTGGGTAAGCGATATTACCCCTGAATATATAAACTCAATTGCTGAATTCTTCGAACCTAATTCCAGAGAATTGTTGCCAATTCATCAAAGTATTGTTGATGTAAATACAGCACTGGAAAACGATTATGGTTATTAATCGAAACATATATTATATCGCATTGATATTACAATTACAATTACAATTTGTTTGATGTTAAACTAAAATAAATTACTATGAAAAAATCAATCTACTTTTTAATAATAGGATTCCTGTCATTTATGATCAACACGAGCGCACAAACTGTTGTTGAAGTAGGTGATGATCTTTTTGCAACTATTGAGAATGCTGAAGACGGAACCGAAATTATTGTCAAATCAGGATCTCATAAAGCAGCACATAATACTATTAATATTATTGATAAGTCTTTAACAATCAGAGGTGAGGAGGGAACTCCTAAACCAAAGGTCTATATTAAATCGATAAGTGTTTCAGGAACTGATATTAGTCTGATACTTGAGGGAATTGAATTCTCAGGAGCTACATATGATTCACTTACAGGGGTGGAAGATACTGTTGCTCTTACAGGAGAGTATGTAGTGAATCTCACAACTGATTTTACATCAGGAACCGATATTATAATCCGTGACTGTACAGTCAGAAATTTTGAGAGATCGGTGATTCGTGGTGACAGGGCTGATAACTATGTAAATAATATTCTTGTTGATGATTGTATTATATTCGATTTGAGAGGTGGTGGGAGTTACGGTCCATTTCGATTGAAATCCAAGATTACATTTGATGATTTTACTATACAAAATTCAACTTTTCATCATATTCAGGGAACCTTAATCGACTGCAAGGATATGGTGAGCTTTCCTGCTAATATTCTTGTTAAAAATTGTACATTTTATAAATGGGGAGGTGTAATTAGTGATAAATACCTGTTCGAAATTACTGCCAACGATCAGGCCAATATGATGATCAGAAGCTGTATTCTGGGCAAGACAAATCCAGCCAGTGATCCTGAAGCACTTGTTTACGGATTCAGAATAATGGAGGAAGCATATGCTGAAATTACAAATACAGCCATGACTCCTGATTTTAGTCCCGATGATAGCACATATGCTCAAGTAAGTTGGGACCTTGATCAGTATAACGCTGTGGATTTAGATCCCGAGTTTCAATTTCCCGATACAGCAAATTTCTATATACCCCTTGAGTCTGATATTAACCAAATGAGTCCTGAAGGAACCATCATCGGGGACCCAAGATGGGACTCAGAAATACCTGAATCTGTGGATAATATATTCGAATCTTCAGATTTCACACTGTTCCCTAACCCTGCATCAGAACAATTAACAATATTGAATGGAGGAACTGGATATATTGAGATTTATAATTCGGTTGGTTTAAAGATCGATGAACTAAGGTTATTAAATTCATCAATTGAAGTTGTTAATATTTCAGACTATATACCGGGTATATATTTTATACGTCTGAATGAAACAACTTTGCGTCGCGTGGTAGTGGAATAGAATATTTCCAGTTTCCCGGATAATCCCGGTATGTATAACAATGCCGGGATTACTACCGGATTTTTCACTAGCAGGTATTTTACTTTTTAAGAATATAATGTAATGTGTTTGAAATGAATGGATTAACAAGAAATCTATGCTATGTAATTTCAGTAGTATTTTTATTAACGGTTTACGGTTTTGCAGCGGATGCACAATATGAACAGTACAACTGGAATAACCTTGACGATATACTTACCCAAATAAATGAGCCGGAATTCAGAGACCAGACTTATAATATTCTTGAGTTTGGTGCCGAAAGCAATGGTTCAGATAATTGTACTGATGCGATAAACAAAGCAATTGAGAAATGCAGCAATAATGGCGGCGGTATTGTATTGATTCCCGAAGGTATATTTTATACCGGTCCTATACATTTAAAAGATAACGTTAATTTGTACCTTAAAGAAGGTGCTGTTCTAAAATTCAGCACAAACCACAAAGATTATCTCCCTTTAGTTTTAACCAGGTGGGAGGGAGTGGATTGTTTTAATTATTCACCATTGATTTATGCTTACGGGTCTGAAAATGTTGCAGTCACAGGGGAAGGAACACTAGACGGACAGGCAAGCGTTGAACACTGGTGGCCCTGGAAGGGGAAGAAAGCTTATGGATGGGTTGAAGGTATGGACAGCCAGAATATTGATGCAGGGAGGGACCTATTAATGGAATATGAAAACAAACAGATTCCTTTGGAAGAAAGAAAAATGGGGGAAGGTCATTATTTAAGACCCCCTTTCATTCAGTTTTACCGGTGTAAAAATATCCTTATTGAGGATATATCCATTGAAAACGCGCCTTTTTGGCTTATTCATCCATTATTATCTGAAAATATAACTATAAGAAATGTACATGTCAACAGCATGGGTCCTAACAATGATGGTTGTGATCCGGAATCGTGTAAAAACGTTCTGATTGAGAATTGTTACTTTAATACAGGTGATGATTGTATCGCTATAAAATCTGGCAGAAATAATGACGGCCGGAATTGGAATATACCTTCTGAGAATATTGTGGTTCGCAATTGCAGAATGCACAATGGACATGGAGGCATTGTTATAGGGAGTGAAATTTCAGGAGGATGCAGGAATTTATATGTGTATAATTGCATAATGAATAGTCCCGAACTGGATCGGGCTGTTCGAATTAAAACAAATGCACAGCGGGGTGGAATTATTGAAAATATATTTGTCAAGGATATAGAAGTTGGCGAAGTGAAGGAAGCTGTTCTCAAAATTAATTGCATTTATGAAACCAAATCGGAAGAAGGGGATTTTCCACCGCAAATAAGAAATATTCATATCAGCAATGTAAAAAGTAATAAAAGTAAATATCCGGTTCATATTGTAGGTTTTCAAAATAAGAATTGTATTTATGATATTCAAATATTCAACTCAAAGTTCAATGGAGTTGAAAAAGATGCTGTAATTCGGGGGGTAAAGAATTTTAATACTAAGGAATTTTATATTAATGGAGAATTGTTTAAATGGTCTGAGAATACTGATTAAGCGTCAAAACCGAATTGAGTTTCACAAGAGATCGTTCCTGGTATTATTAAATATCACTTTGTCTTTATTGATTGTTGAAGGTCAAAAATTCTCAAATCCTATCGGGTGGGTAACTTTAAATGAAGGGATCACGGGGGGCGCAGGGGGCGATACCGTTGTGGTTAACTGTAGGAAAGAATTTCTTGATATTTTAAAATACTCCACTCCATTGGTAATTTGTTTTAAAGATACCATTGACCTGAAAAAGGGTGAGAGAGTGAAATTATTCAATAATAATTTGAGTATTATTGGCTCTGGAGAACACGCCATGATACGATATGGGGGATTGAATATTTATGGCAATAACATTATCATACAGAATCTAAGTATTGGAGGCTCCTATGTTGAAGGAAAATGGGAAGGCAAAGATTTTCCACATACAGATGCTTTAACTCTCTATGGGAGAAATATTTGGATAGATCACTGCGACCTTTTTCAAAGTTACGATGGATTGCTGGATATTTCATCAACAAATTCATCATGTGCCAACTATATTACAGTTTCATGGACACATTTTAGTAATCATAACAAAGTTATGTTAATTGGCAGTAGCAATAAAAATGTAAATTGCCGGAATAATCTGAATGTTACAATACATCATTGTTGGTTCGACGGGAGTTCACAGTTTTATGATTCTGTTGATAACAAATACTATCGTATTCAGCAGAGAATGCCAAGAGTTCGTTTCGGGAAGGTACATGTTTTCAATAATTATTACGAAAATGCAGCGGATTACTGCATAGCAGCGCGGCTGGAATCGAAAGTTATTGCAGAGAATAACTACTTCCGAAATCTTTCAGATGCACATATTATCAGGGATATTGGAAAAGGTGTTTGCGATCCTGAGTTATTGGCAATTGGAAATATTTATGATAATGTAAAAGGAGCTTTTGATACGTCTGGTGATGCATTCAGACCGGATACCTTATATAGTTATCCTCTTGATCCTTCTTCCGAAGTTCCGGTTTTAGTTATGAATAATGCAGGTAAATTTAACAGGGATACTAATGCGGATCCAATTGCACTTAACGATACAGTTCATTATTCAATTGAAGATATGGTGTTAATTTATCCATTAATTAATGACTATGACAAAGATAATGATTCGGTAAGGATTTGTTCTGTTACAGACAACCCGAATTTAAAAATTGAAATTTTTTCCGACCATTTAAAGTTATATCCCGATTCAAATCATAATCACCCTGAATCAGTTGAATATAGCATTATTGATTTTCAGGGAGGTGTATCTAGTGCGTATATCTACTTTTTTAAAAAATAAGGTAAAAAGGAAGTTATTTATGATTGGAGCAATCGGATGGGGTCAGGTAATAAAAGGTATTAACAAGTTCATCAATGAGTTTAAAATATTTTTTTAGACCAAAATATTAACGTTTATGTAAATCTTTTTCAAAGAATTCTTCGTAACTTGCCTTATGCAGGAACAAAAGTTGAATTGGTTTGTTAGATATCCTGTAATAAGTTCATAAACTTGAGATTTCATTATAAAAGAGACTAAAATTAGTTATAAAGATATATTTTGAAGCAACCTCTACAGTACTCTTTGGGTTTACTTCATTTACGGGTTTAGTAATTGTTAATTCAACTATCAATTATAAAATGACTAAACCGGGAATATTGAGGATTGTAGAGGTTCTTCTATAAAATACGTAAGGGGCTATTAAAGCCCCTTATGCTATTTACTTCTGTTCTATTTCATTCGCTTAAGAAATTTGTAAAGCTCGCTATCAGTCGATAATATTATTGAAGTCTGATTATCAAAAGTTTTTTCAAAGGTCTCCATTGATTTCAGAAATGCGTATAAATCACGCGAACTTGGAGAACGATCGTATGCAGCTGCATAGATAGCTGCGGCTTCAGCATCGGCTTTACCTTTTATTTCTTCTGCACTTTTAAACGCTTCTGACTGAATGGTCTTTAACTCTCTTTCTTTTTCTCCATTTATTCTTGACGCTTCACCCTGTCCTTCGGAACGGTACTTATCAGCAATCCGATATCTTTCACTATTCATTCTGTTATAAACCTGTTGACGAACTTTTTCCTCATAAGTAATTCTTTTAAATCTGAAGTCAAGTATTTCAATACCCAGATCTTTTGCTTTTTCATTTGATGAATTAAGGATCATTGTCTGTATTTTCTCCCTTCCAATCGAAATTTCTACCAAAGAATCGCCAATTTCTTCGCTAACGACACCTGATGTAGCAGGTACTCTGTTGCTGTTGCGAACTGTTTCAACAAGATTGTGTGCCGCAACATAATCTCGTGTTTCGCCGTCTATTATATCATCCAGACGTGATTGAGCTCCCCTTTCATTTGTAAGTCTTTTAAAGAATTGTAAAGGATCAGTAATGTGCCAGCGTGCATAAGAGTCAACAAAAATGAACATTTTATCTTTCGTTGGAACCAGGTTTGGGTCACCATCCCATTCCATATACCTTTTTTCAAAATAATTTGTTTTTTGGATAAAAGGGATTTTAAACTTTAGTCCGGGAGCTGTAACTGTACTTCCAACAGGTTTACCAAATTGTGTAATTATCACCTGGTTTGATTCTTTCACAATATAAGTGCTTGAAGAGATAATTATTATCAATAATAGTATGATTGTAATGTATAACAGATACTTTGTATTTTTCATGGCCTAGTTGTTTTTAGATTGTTCATTCATTTGCATTTGTAAAAGAGGTATTACATTGTTTCCTTCCTGGTCGGTAATAATTTTATTACCAAGTTTCGGGATTACTTTTCCCATGGTTTCAAGATAAATACGTCTTTTTGTAACCTCTTGTGCTTTAATATATTCGAAATATAATGCATTGAAGCGTGCTACTTCTCCTTTTGCATTGTTTACTCGTTCGGTTGCGTACCCTTGCGCTTTTTGTATTGTTTCCTTTGCCTGACCACTGGCTTTTGGAATTACCTTATTATATTCTGATTTGGCCTGGTTAATGAGTGTTTCTCTTTCCTGGTCCGCTTCATTAACTGCATTAAATGCAGCCTTTACCGGATCAGGAGGATTTACATCCTGTAAAACAACCTGGTCAATTTTTACACCTATAGAATAATCATCACATATTTTTTGAATTAATTCAACCACTTTTGTTGCAATTTCAGTTCTGCCAACTGTTATAACCTCATCAACCGTTCGATCACCTACAATTTGTCTTACTGTTGATTCTGAGATATCACGTAAAGTGGTCTCCGGATTTCTGACTCTAAAAAGATATTTATAGGGGTCATTTATTCGATACTGAACAACCCATTCAACATCTGCAAGATTAAGATCCCCGGTTAACATGAATGATTCATCTGCATATCCTGATTTTTCATATTTTGTGCGTATTCCGGCACTAATGGTACGGAAACCAAATTCAAGTTTCTGCTGGCGTTCCACAGGAACTTTGACCACTTTCTCAACCAAAGGAATTTTAAAGTTTAATCCGGGTTCAACTTTACGAATATATTTACCGAAGCGGGTTATTACTCCAACCTCTTCAGGATCAATCTGGAATAGTCCGCTGATCAGTATTATTAAGACAAATAAGCTGATTAATATCGATCTCCAATTTTTAAGAAGCCATCGTACCTCTTTGGAGAGATTTGAATTAGAATATTGATTATAAGCCATTTAATAAGATTTTAATGTGTTCTTTACAAAGATAGAGATATTGTATGAGCAATGGTAATAATTCAATATTCAATTGTTAAAATAATAAAGTGGATTTTCTTCAGAATATCTTTGGGATTCTTCTGTTAAAGAACCAAATGTTCAATTATCGGTGATGATTTTATTCCGTAAATGGGATGTTCGAATACGGTAAAAGGAAGTAGAGAAAGAGTCTTATGAGAGTAAATCTTTATTTCTGCCCTCTTGACCTGGTTTTATCATTAATAGCCAACAATAGCGACTGAGTGTTAAAGTTGTCAGTATCAATAGCCAAACCAAGCTTCTTTCTTATTCCATTCAATCTTTTCAGGTTATCTATGTCACTACGGCTCAACATTTCAATAAAGATTAATGTATATGTAAATTTACGCAGCCCATGATTGTTTGTTAGTGTTGTTTCCCTCCAATTTTATCAAATCAATACTCAATTTTAATTGTGGGAAAACCGACATTCGTTATGTGATTTTACAAAATATATACCAAAGCTCCCTACCATTTTTGATAAATACCTGCATACTGTTGATATTCTTTATTCTCGTATCATTTAATAAAATCACTCAGTAAAAATTGATAATTTATTCATACGCTACAAAAAATGTTATTCACAATTTTACTAACACAAAAAACAGCATGAACATTATGGTTTATCTAAATATTTATAAGCATGCTCTTGATTAAATTACGGACATTAGTTTGCTTACAGTATAATCTTTAATTAATTTTACCATTACAAAAAGTTGTTATTACCAAGATTTATTAACTGTAATCAGGATCAATATATATGAAGACATTTTTTAATAGCAATATCAAATTCCTGCGTAAACGTAAAATGCTTACGCAAGACGATGTAGCCTCTATATTAAATATGAAAAGATCTACACTGAGCGGATATGAAAATGAAGTAAGTCAGCCAACTGTGATGGCATTACTCACATTTTCAAAATTTTACAACGTAACTATCGACACACTTCTTAATATTGATATGACCAGGCTTTCAGAACTTCAGGTTCGGCAGTTGGAGAGGGGAGAGGATGTATTTATTAAAGGCGGGAAACTTAGGGTTTTAGCTACTACTATTAATGCTGATAACGATGAAAATATTGAGTTGGTAAATGAAAAGGCAAAAGCTGGATATGCTACGGGCTTTGCGGATCCTGAATATATCAGTCAGTTACCGAAATTTCAATTACCTTTTTTATCCCGGCAAAAGAAATACAGGACTTTCCAGCTTAGCGGTGATTCAATGTTTCCCATCCCGGACCGATCATGGGTGACAGGAGAATATTTACAGGATTGGCATGATATAATAACCGGCCAGGCTTACATTATTTTCACGCTTGATGATGGAATTGTTTTTAAAGTTGCTGAAAATCTGATAAAAGAGGAAGGTATACTACGTTTATATTCACTGAATCCGCTTTACGAACCGTATGATATTCCTGTTTCGGAGGTTAAAGAAGTATGGAAGTTTGTTCATTTTATAAGTTCTGAACTTCCTGAACCATCATTACCTCAGGAAGAACTTCTTAAGACCGTTGCCAGCTTGAAAGATGATATGAACAGAGTAAAAAGCAGGATCTTTAGTAAAGAAGAAGAAGAGTAAAATTAAATTGATACGTTAAAAGCCTTTAATAATAAAAAGAAAGACTGCCTATCCTGAGGCAGTCCCCTTTTAAGTATAATATGGAACACAGACAATTAAGATATTAAAATTTTTACGAACCCTCCCTCCTTTGAGGTTATACACATACAGTCCAAACTGCATGAAAGTTCATAATTGTTTATAGCATTCATATTAATTACAGATACAAAGATACGAATATCATTTATTATTTCCCAAATAATTAGAATTATTTTTCCTTAAGTTGATAATAAGTATAAACAGAATGGCGTATTTCCCTATTTAGCCGACTTCTCTATAGCCTGATTTATATCTGAAATAATATCATCGATATGTTCCAGTCCGACAGATATTCTTATCAACCCATCTGTAATACCTACTGCTTCCCGTTCTTCTTGTGTTAGTTTTGAATGAGTTGTGGTTGAAGGATGAGTTATAGTTGTGCGTGTGTCACCCAGATTGGATGTTATAGATAGCATTTTTGTGCTGTCAATGAACTTTCTACAACGTTTAATTCCTCCATCCAGTTCGAATGATACCAAACCACCTCCCTGGCTCATTTGTTTTTTTGCCAGTTTATACTGAGGATGGGATTTAAGATAAGGATATTTTACAGTTTTCACCATCTCCGATTTGGCTAGGTGTTCTGCCAGGATCATTGCATTTTCACAATGTTTGTCCATTCTTACCGGAAGGGTTTCAAGACTTTTAGACAAAATCCAGCTATTAAACGGAGAAAGTGAAGGTCCGGTTTGTCTGGTAAGTGATCTGACTTCTGTTATTATGTCTTTTGATCCAAGTATTGCTCCTCCCAAAGTTCGACCCTGTCCGTCAATAAATTTTGTAGCAGAATGACATATAAGCTGTGCTCCGAATTTTACAGGATTTTGCAGATAGGGCGTAGCAAAACAATTATCGACAATAAACAGCAGGTTATTTTTTAATGCCAACTTTCCAAGAAATTCAAGATCGCACAGGTCAAGACCGGGGTTTGATGGTGTTTCTGCCAGCAGTATCTTCGTTTGTGGCATTACTGCTTTCTGCCATGCGTCATTATTGTCTATATCTACATACGTATGTGAGATACCCCATCGAGGCAATATCTTAGTAAGAATCTGATGTGTTGAGCCAAAAAGACTTCTGGATGATATTATGTGATCGCCGGAACGGAGAAATGCAATCAGAGCATGAAATATTGCGGCCATTCCTGTTGCCGTGGAAATGCCATCTTCAGTTTCTTCAAGCAGACATAGCTTTTTAATAAATTCATCGTTATTAGGGTTAGAATAACGAGAGTATATGTTTCCTTCTAATTCTTGAGCGAACATAGCACGTGCTTCTTCTGAATTGTTAAAAACAAAACTGGAGGTTGCAAAAATTGGCACACTGTGTTCCTTTTGCCCGGAACGTTCAACCTGTGTGCGTATTGCATTTGTTTCGAAATGCGAATATTTCTTTTTGTCCATTTCTAATTTTCAATATTAAATGAGTAGGATATTTTAGATGTTTTTTCAAGTATTTTAATTACCGAACAGTATTTTTCAAGTGAGAGCTTAATCGCTTTTTCAACCTTCTTGTTGTCAAGTTTTCCGCTTAAGGTATAATGCAGGTGAATACTCTTGAAAAGTGATGGTACTTTATCAACTTCACGTTCAGCTTTAATCTCAACTTTCAGATCTTTTAGTTCCTGTCTTTGTTTTTTCAGGATATTTATAATATCAATGGAACTACAACTTCCGACACCTGCCGCCATTAGTTGCATCGGTCTGAAACCTCCATTTTCGCCTCCGACTGACGGTGCTCCGTCGATATGAATAACATTGCCATCTCCATTTGTAGCAACTAAATGGCATGCATCATTTATTCTTTCCAGACTAATAATCATTTTTATTATTAAGGTACTTAGAGGTTATTTTGTAAATTTGAAATACAAATTTAGACTTTCCTTTTAAATAGTTAGATATGTTTAAAAATAACGAAGTTCCGATTCTGTCAATATTACGGGGAATTGACAGAAATGCTTTGGAATTGTTAGCTGAGATTTTTATTAAGACGGGAATACGTTATACAGAAATTACAATGAATACTAAAAATGCACCGGACCTGATTAAAACCATGAAAGGTATTGCCGGAAATGAATTTGTTGTCGGAGCCGGAACAGTCTTGTCAGTTGAAGATATTGATAAAGCCATGGAGGCAGGTGCGTCATTTATTGTCTGTCCATCGGTAATAGAAGATGTAATTGATAAATGTTGCAAGAATAATATACCGGTCTTTCCGGGAGCACTTACGCCGACTGAAGTTCACAGGGCCTGGGATATGGGTGCCACTATGGTTAAACTTTTTCCGGCCACGGCATTTGGCCCATCATATATCAAAGCGCTGAAAGCTCCTTTCAATGAAATTAAAATTATGGCCGTTGGGGGTATAAATGATGAAACCATTTCAACATTCTTTGCAAATGGTGCAGATGCTGTTGCAGTAGGTGCAAGTATTTTCAGGCTTGAATGGATAGAAGATAAAAGATTTTCTTTGATTGAAGATAAATTAACTTCTCTGATCAGGCGTTACAGGCAGGAAGATATTGCATAGTCTATTCAGCGATTTTTACTTGCTTTAATATTCATGCTGTATTGAAATTCTTTTGCTATAAACTAATGATATATATCTCCTTATTTTGATAATATATATAACCATAAAGCAATAATCATATGCACCAAAAAGAACGTAGAATAATTTACAGAAGAGAGTATTGTAATGAAGGGAGTGAAGATCATATTACTATTAATTACCAGTATTATTACTTTCAGTTCTGTTATTCTGGGTCAGAAAGATTTAATGGATCTTTCTTTAATTCAATGTCTAGATAGTCTTGAAAAAAGAATAGTGTTTCTGGAAAGGAAAATTCCACACTTAAAAGAAATTCGTGATCCTGATTATTACTTTGCGCGAAATGACCTTGACCGAACCCTGTTTTTGAAATATTATTACAATTATCTTTTCGACGAAGACCTTGATAAGGCAAAATCACTTATTGAGTCAAAACTAAAAGTGGCGAAAAAAAGACGCAACGACAATGACATTGATTTTTATAAAGAGTATGAAGACAAATTAAAAGAGGAAATAATAAATCAGCAAAGACGCTATCAGCAGCTTTTTGCGAAAGAAAAGAATTTTAAAAAAGAATTTAACAGGTTTATCGATCAAAATGACGAATACTCCTTAATGCGGGCTCAACGAATGACTGACCTTGCTTTGAAGTACGCCAGGGATAAAAAGTTAAATTCAGTAACAGAATATTTATATAAATATAAAGCATATGCAAGTGCCCGAATTTACGACTATCATTCGCAATACGATCTTCAAAAACTAACAAGTAAGGAATCTGCTTTTGAAAAGGAATTTCAGCCGTTAGTTTATTCCGATAGTCTTCCTCTCATTGAGGAAGCAGGAAAGCTGGTTCGTTATTGTTACGATTATGCTTTCAGCTCTTCAAGTTTACTTGATACAGCTTACTTTGCTTTGAAGGAAAATGTTGTCTCGAAAGCAATACATGATTATCATGCTCGGAAAGGCAACAGCTCGGCACTTGCAGGGCTTATCGGACAATCTGTTATTGCCAGCCTTGATAGCTTCAACAGGGAAGGGATATATCAATGGAATGATAATATTATTGTTATCGGTCATTTTAAGCCCGATTCAAAATTCGACAATGTGAAAAAAGGAGAGGCTATTCTGGAGGCTGACCGTACTCTGATTGAATATATCAGGGTGAACAGACTTGCTAAACTTGGTAAGACAGTCAGGATGGGCGCTACATTCTTGATTCCCTATAATGATGATGTGGTTCCGTCGGCATTTTTAAATAACGGAGAAAAAGTAAATTATCACTTTATGGTATGTTATACTCGTGTTGAGAATGATCATATTACAAGAGAAATAAGAAAACTACTTCCTGTAATGCAATTCGATTATGAGGTTAATGGTGAAATGTGAAACAGATTTATTTATTATGAGGATGAATTTCATTCTCTGATTTTCCGGTTTCAAAAAATTCTTTAATATTCTGAAAAGTAGTTTCAGCGATGTTCTTTACAGCTTCTGCTGTAAAGAAAGCCTGGTGCGCTGTAATCAGAACATTTGGAAATGTTTCTAATCGAACGAATTGATCGTCTTGTATAACTTTTTCTGACAAATCTTCAAAAAATAACGCCTCTTCTTCTTCATATACGTCTATACCAAGGTATCCTATCTTTCTGCTTTTCAACCCTTCTATGACTGCAGCAGTGTCTATCAGTGGCCCGCGACTGGTATTAATGATCATTACATTTTGTTTCATTGCAGATATGGCATACTCGTTAATGATATGAAATGTTTCATAGGTTAATGGACAGTGCAGCGATATTATGTCACTCTTAGCATATAATTCCTGCAGATCGACGTATTTTACACCATTGGCCCTCAAGTCTTCACTGGGGAATTTATCATATGCAATAACTTCACATCCGAAGCCTTTTATAAGTCCAATAAAGATCTGCCCAATTTTCCCTGTGCCAATTACTCCTGCGGTTTTTCCATGCAGGTCAAATCCAAGTAAACCATCAAGAGCAAAGTTACCTTCTCTGACCCTTGAATAGGCTTTATGGAATTTACGATTAAGTGTTAGTATCAGTCCCAGTGTATGCTCTGCAACAGCATGGGGGGAATATGCCGGTACACGCACAACACCAATTCCTGATTCTTTTGCTTTATCTATGTCAACATTGTTAAATCCTGCACATCTTAATGCGATAAGCTTAACTTTTTCTTTCTTCAATATCTCAATAACTGAAGCATCAACACTGTCGTTTACAAAAACGCATACAACATTATAGTCTTTTGCCAGTGCTGCTGTTTTATTGTACATCCTGGGTTCGAAAAATGAAATAGGGTACAGATATTTTTTGTTGACTTCATTAAATGAATTTATGACCCAGTTTTTTGCACTGAAAACTGCAATTTTTGGTTTGCTGACTTTGTCCGGGGAAATTTTTGAATTACTTGTCATGTAATCAATTTTTTAGTAAATATTAAAAGTTTTTAAACTGTGTTGTTATAAACAAAGAGAATACAAAATTAAGAAAACAAGATCATCTTATACTATTCATTTTTCTTACTATTACATGATAACTCAGGAAGACTGAAATCAGGTTAGTAGTATAAAATCATTTGGGCTTTCAACCTAAAATACCCCACAGCATAAAAATTTATAGCTTGTTTAATGAGAAGCACTAAACGTAATATTTTATCATATTCATAATTAAATTTTTCATCAGATACTGGTTGCCTCCTTTATCTGTATGATAGATAATTACCAGTATATTGCAGGACGATAGTAATTCTTCAGGTGTTAAAACATTCGTAAGAAGCCATTTCTTTAGTCAATAATGATGAAACATTGCCATATTTTTAACAACTTTAAGTAATAGTAATTTTATAAATCAGTTTACATTTATAAGCGATAATTATTATCTCGATGCCGGAAGTTTTTTACAATACAGAGATACTAACACTAAACTATGTTAAAGAAGAAAAACTGGTGATTATTGAGTGGAAGAAGAATGCTACTACGAAAGAGTATAGAAATTTTATAACAAGTATTATAGAATTCTCAAAAAAAAATAAAGTTTTATATCTGATGTCTGATATGAGGAAAGAAGGTGTTGTTAACACAGAAGATATAAGGTGGTTGAAATCGGAAATTACAAGCATTGCAGATGAACTTAATGAAGTTAAGGTTGCTCTTATCGTAGCGGATAATCAGTATTCAAATATTTATGCAGAGACATTAAAGCGTAAATTTAAAGAATCTCCACTTCAGTTTAATATATTTAAAGATCGAGTTTCAGCAAAGTCATGGCTGATAGCATCATCAGGATAAAGTTTTACAATTATATCATAAAAATCGGTAGGATATGTTTTTTTCAAAAATTAAGATTCTCATTGTTATTTTACTTCTTGCGGTATATGCTTTCATCAAAGCTGAGCAGTGTGATACATTAAGTAAATTAATGCCGGTTGATGGCATTGTCAGAATTGGTAAACTCGAAAACGGATTTACTTATTATATCAGAAAAAATACAAAACCGGAAAACAGGGTAGAAATGCATTTGGCTGTTAATGCAGGGTCGATACTTGAAGAAGAAGACCAACTTGGTATTGCTCATTTTGTAGAGCACATGTGTTTTAATGGTACCAAACACTTTGAGAAAAATGAGATGGTTGAATATCTTCAGTCCATTGGTATGCGTTTTGGAGCAGAAGTAAATGCCTTTACCTCTTTTGACGAAACTGTCTATATGCTTACAATTCCAACAGATTCAGCAGAGTTAATGGATAAAGGGTTTTTAATGATGGAAGACTGGGCTCATAATGTCAGTTTTGATGAAGAGGAAATTGATAAGGAACGTGGCGTTATTATTGAGGAATGGCGTTTAGGCCGGGGGCCATGGCAGCGGATGCGCGATAAATATCTTCCGGTTATATTTAAAGATTCAAGATATGCCGAGCGATTACCTATTGGAAAAAAGGAAATAATAGAAAACTGTAGTTATGAAACAGTAAGTAGTTTCTATCTCGATTGGTACCGGCCTGATTTGATGGCACTCATAGTGGTAGGTGATATCGATCCTGATAGGATGGAAGAGAAAATACAAGAGCATTTCGCAGGTATCTCACTTGCGAAAGAAGAAAGGGAAAGAACAGAATATGATGTGCCTGATAACATAGGCACATTAATCAGCATTACCACAGATGTGGAAGCCCCTGCAAGTCTAGTGAGATTATTTTATAAAACCGATGCCATTCCGGTTATAACTCAACAGGATTATCTGAATAACTTACAATATTCTTTTCTTTCGGGAATGATCAATCGACGGTTGGCAGAACTTGCTGAAAATGAAAATCCACCTTATATTGGAGCTAATTATTTTTATGGTAGCCTGGGTGCGAGGACCAAGGATGCACTGCAGGGTTATGCCATTGTAGGAGAGAAGGGTATAGAAAGAGGACTTTTAACGTTGCTTACCGAGAATGAGAGAATATTGCGTTATGGTTTTACCCCTGGTGAATTTGAACGATATAAGCTTGACCTTTTAAATAGATATGAGGCAGCATATAATGAGCGTGATAAAACAGAATCGAAAACATGGGCCGGTGAATACGTTGCCCATTTTTTGGATAATGAACCTATTCCTGGAATTGAGTTTGAATTCAGGTTTCTTCAGGAAAATATTGATGAGATCAAACTTGAGGGAATCAATTCTTTAGCGCAACAACTTATAAAAAATGATAACAGAATTATTGTGATAAATGCTCCGGAAAATGATTCAATAATACTCCCCGATGAGCAGAAACTGCTTGCTTTAGCATCATCAGTTGTTGATATGGATATTGAGCCATATACCGATGAGGTTTCTGGAAAGGAGCTTCTGACTGAAGTGCCTGAACCGTCAAAGATTGTAAGTGAGATTTATCACAACAATATTGAAGCATATGAACTGCATTTATCAAATGGCGCAAAAGTTATTTTAAAACCTACAGATTTTAAAAACGACCAGATTTTGCTTTCAGCATTTAGCCTTGGAGGGCATTCAGTATATCCGGACGAGGATCATTTTACTGCTCTTAATACCGATGGTATCATACAGGAAAGTGGTGTTGCCGAATATTCAAATACAGAATTGAGTAAACTACTTGCTGGTAAAACAGTATATGTTGCTCCTTCCGTTTCGTACAGTTCTGAATCGATAACTGCCAGAGCCAAAGCCAGTGACATTGAAAGTATGTTTCAGTTAATATACCTTTATTTCACTGATCCGAGAAAAGATGAATCGGCATTTAATTCTTTTCTTACAAAGAAAAAGGAATTATATGCTAACCTTAGCAAAGACCCTGAGAATTATTTTTTCGATAAGTATTACCGGATCCGTGCACAGGATCATCCGAGGGGTAACTATCTTCCTAAGGCGGAAGACTGGGACAAAGTTAATTATGAAAGGGCTTTGGAAATTTATTCCGATCGTTTTGCCGATGCAGGTAACTTCACTTTTGTGATTATTGGTAAATTCAGCATCGATACTGTAAAAACTTATTTGAAACAATATATTGGCAGCTTACCGACAATTGATCGTTCCGAAACTTACATTGATCTGGGGATAAGGCCTCCCGGAGGAAAAGAAGTGCACAATATCTATCTGGGCAGCGATCCTAAGAGTCTAGCATTATTGTATTTTGAAAAAGAAAAACCATGGAACAGGAAAGATGCTTTTTTAATAGATGTTTTAGGAGAAATTTTGGGATATCGTTATATTGAAGTATTGCGTGAAGAAATGAGCGGGGTATATACTTCAAGGGCATCTGCAGCTCTGCAAAAAATCCCTTATGAAAAGTCAACATTGCAAATACTCATTCCCTGTGCTCCAGAGAATGTTGACAGCCTGGTACAAGTGGCTGTTGGTGAATTGAAGAAAATCCAGGATGCTGGTGTTGAGGAAAAGGATCTGAATAAAGCACGCGAGTCAAGAAAAAGACAACTGGAAGAAAATCTTAAGAAGAATGGTTTCTGGTTGTCGGCTATTCAGGAAGCTTTAATTAACGATCTACCACTTGATAATATTACAGATGAGCAGTATATGAATTCTATTACTAGTGATGAACTTAAGCGGGTCGCTAACGAATATTTTGATGCAAATAATTCTTTACAGGTGGTACTTTACCCGGAGGAATATAAAGAGTTAGTAAACAGTGAACAGTGAGTTTAATGTATAAAGTTGATACTTTGGTTGCTCAGCCTTTGCTAAAATCTTCGGCTGACGAAGTGGTTGCTGGTTGATGGTTACCGATTGCTCAACCTTCGCTATAACCTTTTCCCGATATTCATCGGGATTCGGCGATTAAAAGAACGCTTCGGTTGACAAAGTGGTTGCTGGTTGCTAACCTCTGCTAAATTCTAAAATCTGTACTCTTACTTCGGAAGTGAAAAATAGAATGTGCTCCCTTTGCCTTCGGTACTTTCCACCCAGATTTCTCCCTTGTGCTTCTCAATAAAATCCTGACACATAATAAGTCCGAGGCCTGTCCCTTTTTCATTATCGGTACCACTGGTAGTGAAGTGCATATTCTTTTTAAATAACTTATTAAGGTTTTCTTGTGATATTCCGATACCTGAATCCTGAACAGAAACAATATACTTATTCTTATTTTCTGTCAGAGATACTAATATTGATCCCCCTCGTTCACTGAATTTAATTGCATTGGTTAAAAGATTTCTCATTACCGTATTTATCAGATCCGGATCCAGGTTAATCTGAGGCGTTAAGTTATTATCCTTTAACTGAATGCTTATTTGTTTGTTACTTGCCTGGTTGCTTACCAGATTAATATTGTAACTGATCAAATCTGTAAGATTTGTTTTAACCGGATTATATTGAATAACACCTCTTTGTGATCGTGACCAGGTTAATAAATTCTCAAGAAGTTCATATATCTGATCACTTGATTCTTTAATAAAATTGATCATTTGCTTACGCTTCTCTTCATTGTATTTATCGTATTTTTCCTGGAGGAGCTCTGTAAATCCACAGAGAGTATTAAACGGATTTTTTAAATCATGGGCAACAATGGAGAACAGTTTATCTTTTACCGAGTTTACTTCGAACAATTCATCGCGCTGAACCCGTAATTCTTCCGACTGTTCTTCAATTTGCTGTTGTCTTTCTTCGAGCAGGGTATTGGTTTCCAGCAGTTCATCAGATTGGGCCAGTAACAACTGATTTTTTTGATTTATTTTCTGAGTTCTTTTCTTTACTTCCTTTTCAAGTTTTATATTTTGCTGTCTTATTTCATTAACTCTCCAATAGAATATCGATAATATTATTGCTATAATTGAAATAATTACAATTATTCTAAACCATATTGTTTCCCAAAAAGGAGGGGTAATTACAATATCGATCGATATTCCTTCTTCATTACAAATTCCGTTAGCATAAGGTACCATTACCCTAAACTTGTATCTGCCCGGATCAAGGTTTGTGTAAGTGGCGGTCCTTAGCTGTCCGACATAGTTCCAGTCTTTCTCAAATCCTTCCATCATATATGCATAATTGACCAGTTCCGGAGCATTAAAATTAAGTGCGGCAAACTCAAATGAAAATACAGAATGTTTATACGATAATTCAATCTTATCGGCAACATTAATATGTTTCTTTAATGGTGAATCGGATGATCCAATTTCAACAGACCTATTAAATATTTTAAAATCGGTCAGTAGAATTTCAGGTTTAATTGTATCCTCAGTTATCAGAGTTGGATTAAAAACATTGAATCCATTTGGACCTCCAAAATATATTTCACCGTTACTTGCTTTATAATGGCTGCAGCGAAAAAATTCGTTACCCTGCAGACCATCGGCTACAGTATATCTCTTAAATTCACCTGTTTCGGGATTAAAACGTGCAATTCCGTTATCTGTACTGGCCCAAAGGTTACCCAAATTATCTTCTTCAAGACCCTGCATTGAACTGTATGCAAGCTCTTCATTAATGCCTCTGCGATCGTAGATTTCTTTTTCTCTGTCAAAGCGCAACAGCCCATTCGATGTCGCTAACCAAAGCACTGAATCGTGTGATAATACCATGGAACGAATAACTCCTTCACCTACATCCGGATCCTCTTCATTATACATGAAAAAGGTAATTTCTTTTGTTTTTTTATCGAATCTGTCTAGCCCTCTATGTGTACCTAACCAAATATATCCGGATTCATCTTCAAGAATTGCATAAATTGTATTATGGCTTAAATCAGAATTTTCAGCATTATATGTAACAAAGTGATCGTTATTTCTGTCGTAACATGCAAATCCTCCCGGATCATCCCAGAATGTGCCCACCCAGACGGTCCCTTCGCGGTCTTCATATATGCAAATTATGTTATTACTTTTTAATCCGCTTTCTTCACTATAATGCCTGAATGATCCATTATTCCTGTCAAACCGCAGTAACCCTCCTGCCCAGGTTCCAACCCAAAGCTGATCTTTGCTATCGAAAAAAACTGACAGAACTGCATCAGAAGTAATATTGCTGTTTGATGTATTGTAATGTTTAAATGTGTTTTTCGCACGATCAAAATAATCTAAGCCACCACCATCCGTACCAATCCATATATTTCCAAGTTCATCTTCGCAAAACGATGATATTATATTGTCGCTCAGGCTAAGATCATCAAAGGCATTGTTTTTATAATGTCTGAAAAAACCTCCTGATTTTATACTGATGTTGATACCCCTGAAAAAAGTGCCTACCCAGAGATTGTTCGATTTATCCTTGTATACCGACCAGATAGAATTGCCTGATAAACCTTCGGGGTCATATTTATTGGCATTGTACCGGGTTACTTTTTCAGTCTCAATATTAAAAAAGTTCAGTCCGTCATTTTCAAGTCCAAGCCAAAATCCATTTGCAGAGCCTTCAGAACCACATAAAACAAAATTTCCATTTAAGGTGGATTTATCTTTAGGATTGTGGATATAATTATTTATTTCAAATTCTCCGTTCAGGGCAGGTGTTAATTTAAACAAGCCTGCACCATGTGTGGCAACCCATATATTTTTATTTTCATCTTCGAATATAAATCGTATGGACTCTGTAATGCGTAGTTTCGTACTGGGATTTATAATTTCGATATGTTCAAATTTACCGGTTTCTCTGTTAAATCTGTCTACTTTTCCATCCCAGGAGCCAACCCAAATATTTTTATCACTGTCTTCAGTTATTGACATCAAATCGTTAGATGAAATACTGTTATTATTGCTTGAATCGTGCTGGTATTTTAAAAAACGGTTTTCTTCATTAATAAACAGATTTAATCCGCCAAATCGTGTAGGTACCCACAGCTGTCCTGTATGATCAATCAGTAATTTCTGCGCAAGACTATTTTCGATGCTGTTTGTATCATATTCACTGTACACATATCGGATAAACATATCTTTATCACGCAGGTACTTGTTAAGTCCATAACCTGTACTGATCCAAATATTACCGCTGGAATCTTCAATAATATCAACTATTACATTGCTGCTTATTGAGGAAGAATCACTATCATCTTCGAAGTAGACCGAACATTTATATCCGTCGTATTTATTCAATCCGCTTGATGTTCCAAACCACATTAATCCATAACTATCCTGGTATATACACGTAACACTTGAATTTGAAAGGCCTTCGCGGGTTGAAATATGCCTGAATCTCAAATCGGGGGACTGGGGAAACGAGTTAGTTGTAAAAACAGCCAGATAAAAGCCTAACAGTAATCCTGTGAAAGTATAACTGTACTTATGTTTGTTATTTTTCATTAAAGTTCAATGGCGGATATATTTAAATAATAAATAAAAATTACTAAAAAAAGCTGATAAAATTGTAGTAATAGTTGCTTAAATTAACTGAAATACCTGAAGATATATTTTATTTAAAATTTGCAACTGAATGATAAAAGAGTTATAGTTATTTTAAAACTGAGGGTGTTGAACATGAAAGTGTCCCTGAGGTTGCTGAACCTGTTATAAACGGAATAGAGCGATAATGGCTAATAGACTGATGTAAAGGATATAGATGTCATGTTATTCTATACACTGAAATGTATGACATAAAATGTCGGCAGTAACTTCTCTAAAACCCCCTCAAAATTACTCATAAGAAAACCGGTAAATATTATTTAACACCGTATATAACAGTCATTTTATAAGTAAAGTATTCTAAAAAGACCAACCCCTCAAAACCACTCAATTCTATTTTAAACATGCTTTAATTACTATATTTCTTGACCTTTAAGCATTTACCTGTTGGTTCTCTGCAGTATATCTTCGCAGAGTTTTTCTGACATGTGATGTATATTCTGATTTAAATTATTAATAGTTGCTTTAGTTGTTGATTCAGACATATTTTTATACTAACTACTATATTATTATTCTAATTCTGGCCTATTATGAAAGAAAAACTCTTGATCATTTGTAAAAGAGCCTGCATGGCTTTTTTAACAGGTATAATTTGCTATACCGGATCCTCTCAGTCCGTTGATCTGTGGATGACATCAGGATCGGGAAGCGAAAGACTCCAGCATTCAACGGAATCATTTGGTTCGGGTGCATCAGGGTCTTCAACAATTTCTATTAATGAAGGAACTAGTTACCAGACTATTGATGGTTTGGGTTTTATGTTAACCGAGGGAAGCGCAGAAGTAATGAGGGCAATGTCATCTTCTGCACGCAACACATTATTGAATGAACTGTTCTCGGAAAGTGGACTTGGATTATCTGCAATTCGTATTAGTATCGGAGCATCTGATCTAAGTTCTTCTACTTATACATATCAGGATGGAGCTTCATTTAGTCTGGCCGGCCCGGACCTTACTTACCTTATTCCCGTTATAAAAGAAATACATGCAATTAATCCAAATATTAAAATCCTGGCAACACCATGGACTGCCCCTCTGTGGATGAAGACAAACGGATCTTGGATCGGCGGGAGCCTTGGAACAGATTATTACGATGATTATGCTGTGTATTTTGTAAATTACCTGAACGCCATGCGTAATCAGGGAATTGAGATATGGGCCATTACACCTCAGAACGAGCCTGGTAATCCGTACAATGAACCAAGTATGACCATGACAGAGTCAGAGCAACTAAATTTCATTAATAATCATCTCGGTCCTCAGATAAGGGGGGCAGGTTATTCAACGAAGATAATTTGTTATGATCATAACTGCGACAATACCAGTTTTCCAATCAATGTTGCGAACGGAAGTTCATATGTCGATGGTGCAGGATTTCACCTCTATGCAGGTGATATTTCAGCGCTTACTACTGTTCGAAATGCAACAGGTAAGAATGTATATTTCACTGAACAATATACTGACGTTAATGGTAGTTTTAGTGGTGACCTCGGCTGGCATATGCAAAATGTTACACTCGGTTCAGTTAATAATTGGGCAAAGACTGTATTTGAATGGAACCTGGCAACCAATACCAATTTAGGTCCGAGAACTCCGGGAGGTTGTTCTGTTTGTCTGGGTGCACTGACTATTTCTGGGGATAGCTATACAAGAAATGTTTCTTATTATATTATGGGACAGATGTCAAAAGTGATTAGAGCAGGAGCGGTACGTATAGGATCATCAAGCTCGAATGGAAGTCTTGTACAAAGTGCATTTCGTAATCCTGACGGATCAATCGCACTGGTTGTATATAACAACAGCGGATCAACCATAACTTTTAATGTATCATTTGGCGGAAGTTCATTTGATTACTCGCTAGGCGGCGGTAATGTTGTTTCATTCCTGTGGAGTGGTTCGGGACCAGTAACAGGTATTCCTGTTCCGGGAATCATAGAGGCAGAAGATTATTCAACCATGAGTGGTATCCAGACCGAAGCATGCTCCGAGGGCGGAGAGAACATTGGCTGGGTTGATGCAGGTGACTGGGCCGATTATAATGTTGATGTTTCAAGTTCGGGCACTTATACCGTTAATTTCAGGGTTGCTGCTGACGGTTCCGATGCCAAATCGGTTCAGCTGCAGGCTGGTGGTTCAATTGCGACAGCAAACTTCACGGCTACCGGAGGCTGGCAAAACTGGACAACAGCAACGTCTCAAATAAATTTAAATGCCGGATCTCAAATAGTAAGGTTATATTTCCCGGTAGCAGGTATTAATGTTAATTTTATTGAGATTGTTCAGGGAGTTACTCCGGTGCTTACATCAATACTGGTATCTCCTTCGAATGTTACCCTCGAAGTAGGACAGACCCAGCAGTTTACTGCTACCGGTTATGATCAGAACGGTAATGTCATGAGCATATCGCCATCATGGAGCGGAACAAACTCAAGTGGATTGTTTACCGCAACATCTGCCGGAACATTTACAGTAACAGCATCACAGGGAGGTATATCAGGTTCAGCTGCTGTTATAGTTAATAGTGCTGACCAGGGAGTATCAGTTCCTGGTACAATCCAGGCTGAAGACTATACTGCCATGAGTGGCATTCAAACTGAAAGTACTTCAGATGCAGGAGGAGGACTAAACGTTGGCTGGATAGATGCAGGAGACTGGATGGAATATTTGATAAATGCTTCTTCGGCTGGAACATACGTGATAACTTATCGTATAGCAAGTCTGAATGGAGGAGGACAGGTAACCATGAGCCGAAACGGGACCAACCTTGCAACAACAAGTATACCCAGTACCGGTGGCTGGCAGAATTGGACAGATGTTACAGCAAATGTATCACTGGTTAGCGGTACACAAACTATTCGACTTACAGCCAATTCAGGTGGGTGGAACTTAAACTACTGGAGAGTGACTGAAGGTACTACAACCGTTCCGGTTACCGGTGTCAGCATATCGCCGACAAGCATGTCTCTCACAGTTGGAGGTACACAGCAGCTAACTGCT
>JAFGIP010000073.1 GCA_016929525.1 Bacteroidales bacterium | reverse complement strand
TGAGTTACCCACAATTCCAACAAAATATTATAATTATTATGTTGTAAAATATTAACTCGGGGCTTGTTTTTCAACATAGAAGACAGCATCAGGATAAAATTAATTTCGATATTGATGAGGTAATTACTACAGTGCATGGGCAGCGACATAATGGTCATGGGAGTCATTCATCGGGTTGTCCCGAAGCAAGAGAAATGAGTTTTAATCCGTTGTCGGGAGAAAATTTGAGTGTTGGAAAGAATCAACCATCGACACTTCGCAAGTGGCCTGTTCAACTGCATCTGATAAATCCTGTGGCAGGTTATTTTCAAAAATCAGACTTACTTGTTGCTGCTGATTGCACTGCGTTTGTCCTTGGTAATTTTCACAGTGAATATTTAAATGGAAAATCGCTTGTTATAGCATGTCCAAAACTAGATTCCAATATAGAGGTCTACCTTGCAAAATTTACTGCTCTTATTGATCAGGCTCTGGTGAACACGATATCTGTTATGATAATGGAGGTACCCTGCTGCGGAGGACTGTTGGCCATGGTTTGTCAGGCAGTAGAAAATGCTCACAGGAAAGTTCCAATAAAGGCAACTGTTGTAAGTATTCAAGGAGAAATTTTAAGGGAAGAGTGGGTATAATATCCGCTACAGGTTTGAGACAGGTTTATAGTATAAATCCCGATTTTTATTAATAATCGGGATTCACTAAAATATCTGTTAAAAATTTGTTTTGATCTTAATTAGCTATCAAAGCATTTGCCAGATTTTTTGCCAGATCCTCACCTTTGAGCATTTTAACTATTTCAAGTGAGAATTTCAAAGCTGTTCCGGGACCGCGACCGGTTACTACATTACCCGATCTTACAGCAGGTTCAGTTCCTACTTTTGCACCTGTAAGTGTATTTTCGAAGCCGGGATAACAAACGGCGTCCTTACCCTTAAGGATTTGCAATCCTCCAAGTACTAATGGTGCTGCACAAATAGCTCCCAGGGGTTTATTTTCATCATTAAACTTTCTTAATTGCAATTTAAGCCCATCATGAGCATTAAGGTTATTTGATCCGGGCATTCCACCCGGAAGAATTAATATATCTGCTTCATCGTAATCAGTATCTTCAAAGAGCAAATCAGTTTTAACAGTTATTCCATGTGCACCGGCAACTTCCAGTTTTCCGGTAACAGATATCATTTGAGCCGAGATTTCGGCTCGTCGTAAAACATCTACAATTGTCAAGGCTTCAATTTCCTCGAAACCTTCGGCGAAATGGATATATGCTTTTTTCATGATCGTTATTATTAAGGATTAATATCTTAGGAATTCAATTTGAAGTTACAACATTTGCATTGATTTCAACAAATCATTATGTTGTGTGTTTGTACAAACAAATTTAATTATATATGAAGCCAATCCTTTTTGCAGGTTCTTTAATTGTATCATTTGCACTAATTGCTTATTCGATAGGTGTAATAACTGAACAAAGAAAGAAAATAGTTACCCGGACAACTTTAATCTTTTTATCCGTTGGACTGACACTTGATATTTCAGGAACTGCGTGCATGCTGATAGGCTCAACAAACAGTCTGTTTACATATCATGGAATAATTGGATATTCAGCACTGCTTGCTATGTTTTTTGATACAGTGCTAATGTGGGGAATAAAAAGAAACAAAGGCATAAATGCCCCTGTTTCACAAAGTATTCATAAGTATTCTCTCACTGCATATACCTGGTGGATTTTTGCTTATATATCAGGTTTCCTGATGTCAGTGCAGCGTTAATATTATATACGTTCTCTGCAAATCAGATCCACTTTAATAAGCCAAAATCCTGGCGGTGTGGTAATTCTTCATAGATGGGGAATACCCTTATACCATAGCTAAATGTCCCAGGACGGTCATTTTGTAATGTTGTTACGTATACCGCCTTCTGATTATTGTACGATAACAGATTAAATCTTTGCAGTTGAACAAGATCACGCATGTTTTCAGTTATTACAAGTTCAACTCCAACATTTTCCGGATTGATGCCATTCAGGTTAAGTGCAACTTCACCTTCATATTCAGTTCCCGTATCGATCATATCGGTACTTTTCTCAAACAGGTTAACTTCTAAAACTTCGATATTTTCCCATGCACGGGTCATTTTCTTCTTCCAGGTGGCTATCTGTGTAGCAAGCCTGAAGTCATTTTCTTTTATCCTAAGCGTTCTTTTGTACTGATCACTGTAATACTGTCTTATATAGTCGTTAATCATCCTGCGGGTAGTAAATTTAGGAGATACGTTAGCAATGGTATTCTTAATATATTTCACCCAGTCCTGGGAGTACCCGCCATTACTTCTGTTATAGAAAGCAGGTATAATTTCATTTTCAAACAGACTATAAATAATTTCGGAATCAAGATCATCCTGAAATTCCTGATTTTCGTATGTTCTTTCATTTGTAAGTGCCCATCCTGCCTCTGGTTGATATCCTTCGACCCACCAGCCATCTAAAACACTGAAATGCAGTGTGCCATTCATAATGGCTTTTTCACCGCTTGTGCCTGATGCTTCAAGCGGACGAGTAGGGGTGTTTAACCAAATATCGGCACCTGAAACCAATAATTTGGCAAGTCCGATACTATAATTTTGCAGGAAGATTATCCTCCCGAGAAATGCCGGTTTTTTAGAAATATCCACAATCATTTTAATAAGAGCCTGACCTGCTTTGTCAGCAGGATGCGCTTTTCCTGCAAAAATGAACTGCACAGGCCTGTCGCTGTCGTTTACAATTTTTGCTAGTCGATCGGGATTTCTGAAAAGAAGGTGTGCTCTTTTATAAGTAGCAAATCTTCTGGCAAAAACTATTGTCAGTGCCTTATCAGAAAGAGTATTATTTATTGCTACAATCTGTTTCGGGTCTTCATGCCTTTTGATCCAGTTTTCCTGAAAACGTTCTTTTACAGCATTAATAAGTCGTGATCGTAACTTTTGTTTTATATCCCAGATTTTTTTATCATCGATATCATATATGCGCTGCCAGTTTTCATGTTTCGACTGATTATCGACAAAATTACCGTCGAACAGCATGTGATAGATTTTCTTCCACTCTTTCGCAGTCCATGTTGACCAATGTACTCCGTTTGTTACATAACTGATATGTAACTCTTCAGCAAGATATCCTGGCCACAGTTTCGCAAACATATCCCGCGTAACAGTTCCATGAAGCATTGAAACTCCGTTAACTTCCTGGGCCATATGAGCTGCCAGATAACTCATATTGAATTTTTCCTGCCAGTCGTTGGGATCGGAACGCCCGAGAGCCATGAAATTTTCCCATTTCATGTTAAGCCTGCCGGGATAATGACCAAGATATTTTCTCAGCAAGTCTTCATCGAAATGATCATGACCAGCAGGGACAGGGGTATGAGTAGTGAACAGGGTAGATGATCTTACAATTTCATGTGCTTCGGCGAAAGTAAGTTTTTCATCTTTCATGTAATTTTTTATTCTCTCAAGACCTATGAAAGCACTGTGACCTTCATTGCTATGAAACAAATCGGGTTCTATACCCAGTTCCTGTAACGCTCTTATACCCCCTACTCCCAACATTAATTCCTGTTTCAGACGATTTTCCTTATCGCCACCGTATAGCTGATGAGATACAAATCTGTCTTCCTGACTGTTTTTTTCAAAATCGGTATCAAGAAGGTACATTTCAATTCTTCCAATATTTAACTTCCATATTCTTCCATACATAATTCTTCCCGGAAGCATTATCTGCACGGTTTTAAATTCACCGTTTTCATCTCTTACCGGGTGAACAGGTATTTTGGAGAAATGCTGGTAATCATAATTTGCCTGTTGCTCACCATTTGTTGAGATCATCTGGCTGAAATAGCCATATCTGTATAAAATACCAACTGCTACAATGTTTAATTTAGCATCGCTTGCTTCTTTAAGATAATCGCCCGCAAGAATACCTAATCCTCCGGAATATAATTTAAGTGAGTCATGGAATCCGTATTCCATACTGAAATATGCAATCTTTGGTTCGTTAAGTTCTTTTTTCCCTTCCATGTAAATCATAAATCGGGAATGTACATCTTCGAGCCTTGCAATATAACCTGTATTTTTACTTAACTCGTCAAGGCGCTTATACGGTACTTGCTCAAATAAAATTGAAGGATTAAAATCACTTGCGCGCCAAACTTTATTATCGATTTCTTCAAATAACTCTTGTGCCTCATCATCCCATGTCCACCAAATGTTGTCACTTATCTCGTGCAATTTTTCTAAAGCCTGAGGTAGTTTTGATCGTACAATGATTCTTTTCCATAAAGGTTTGTTTGTTAACGTCACTATGTGATCGTGTACTCTCTCAACAGGTTTTTCTTCAATTTCAACGAATAAATCCGAACGATCTGAGATTTTATCCAGGGCGTCACTGTGAGCTTGTTTATAGTAAGAATAAACTGAACTCCAAAGTGCTGATTTTGATACCTCGGATGCTTTTTTACAGATTTCCACAATTTCTTCAGGACCTGAAGAATAAACTGATAAGATAGACTCGACGATCTTTGATATAACAGTTTTATCTTCTTTACCATTTAGATCAATAATAGTTGCGCTTTTACACGGCTGTTTACATTGAGTTTTTATCCATCTGCCAATCCCGGATAATGATGTTGTAATTGTAGGAACGCTTAGGGCAAGACTTTCAAGCGGAGTATAACCCCATGGTTCATAGTTAGTAACAAATACAGTTTGATCGCACCCCATCAACAGATCATAGTAACTTAAGTTAAATATACCATCGTTACCTGACAGATAAGAAGGGATGTAGATAATTTTCACATTATCTTTCTTTTCATTTGTAAAGCCCAATTGTTTTATTCTTTTCATAATTGGGTCTAAATCTGAATCATGCAGATAATGGGTTAGAAATCTGGAACCCTCCTTAACACCTTCATTTTTCTCTAATGCTTCCAGGAGATCTTTCCTTGCACTATAATGGTGGGCAGGATTTAAAAGAAAAGCAATAACTGGTCTTTCCAGTTTTTTATTACGTAGTTCATTAACAGCTTCAATAAAAAGATCGACGCCCTTATTTTTAAATTCATATCTGCCGCTTGTTGCGAGTATAAATGTATTATCCGGAAGATTTTCTGAAACAAGTTTTGAAGCAACATTTAACATTTGCTGCCGGGCGATATTACGTTTTTCTTTTAATTCAGGATCTTTAGGGATGGCTGATTCTTCAAAACCGTTTGGGGTAATCAAATCGGGTTTTCTGCTAAGAAAATATTTGCATTCTTCAGCAGTAATTTCACTAACTGTAGTAAAAATATCTGCTTCATATGCCGTAGTTTTTTCAAGGGATTGCTTTGAAATTACCCTGTATTCTTTTGCTATTTCATCCGGATTGTAGCTTTTGAGGTTCTGATAAATATATCTGTTATTTCCGGCAAGTGCTCTACCCAGAATAGTTGCATGCGTTGTAAAAATAGTTGCTATCTGAGGCAGATTTTTTTTCAGGTATAGAATCCCGGTTCCTGTCATCCATTCGTGAAAGTGGGCTGCTATTTTTTCTTTTGAAGTAAGATTGAAAAGCACAAAACTTTCGATAACTCTACCAACAGTATAACCAAAAAGAGTAGGCTCGATGTAATCCCACTGTCCTGAAATGGAATCTAATTTATATTCTTCCCAAAGTTTGCTGAATATTTCATCTTTTTTACCAATAGCATCTGAAAAGTCAACCAGAATTACAACAGGTTTTGTGTTAATTTTCCAACGGCCAACTTTTATACGAAGTCCTTCCTGTTCGGCTTTTGTTTGCCATTCTCGATACAGGTGAGTATCCTGAATAAATTCCGGATTTTCTCCAGTTTCATGAACCAGATCAGGACCTATAGCGATATAGTAATCTTGAAATTCATCTACGGCAGATTTCGATTTAGTAGTTATTACTGTATATATTCCACCAATCCTGTTACACACTTCCCAACTTACTTCAAATAAGTAATCTGGTTTAATAGGGTTATTCGACATCTCTTTCCCGATTTTAGTTAACCGTTCAACAATCTTTCTTATTTCTTTTTAACTACTCTCTTTTTGGCAGCTGTAGAGGAGGTTTTAGACTTTGCGGTAGTCTTTTTCTCGGAGCCAGGGCTTGCAATACTTGCCACTGTCTTTTTTTTTGTTGTAGCTTTTTTAGCTGTTTTGGGATCAGTTTTTTTTATGCTTTCTGTTTTTCTTTTTACCGGACTTTTCTTTTTAGTTTCTTTTAATCTTTTTATTTCTTTTTCATAGTTCTCTATTTGTAAATTTTTTTCAAAGATGATAGCTGCAAGTGTAGCGATTTCTTTTTCAGTAACATTTTCCGGAACAGAAGCATTGAGTCTGATGATGAAATCGCTTAAGATGTTCATATAATTTATATATGCATCATAAGGTGAATCAAAAGGATTGAAATATGAGTGGACTTCACCATCGCTGTATACTTTGGTACACATATAATAAAAATGATCACTTGCCTGCAGGTATTTCCAATCGGTCAGAATTTTTTTATCAGTACATTTATGGATTTTATCGTTTAAGGAATACAGTCTGTTAAATGCATCTTCCTGCATTTCGTTACCCAACCATGCAGTAAGATCCCTTTCTTCATCTGCCCAGGATATCGGATGGGGTACATGAACTGCTGCAACAGGTTGGAGATTATCGGCAATTTCAGTAGGTGTGCTGAATGTCATTTTGGTTTTCTTGAAGACCTGTTTTGGAAAGTTTTTCATGAAGTTGAAAATACCTGTCTCCTCTCCCTGGTGCTCACCAAACGTTTCATAATCCATAAAAAGATTAATTGTTTCTTCCTTGCTGTCGAGATTATTTAGCCAGTTCACATATTTTTCGGCAGTAAGAGGATATTCATTCCATGATGAATTTGAAAAACGAAATGCTATGTCATCACTTAGCTTAAAGTTCTTCAATAATACTTTTAACTTAGGATTTATTGCATTATAATAAACATAATTTGGGCTTTTCCACCCAAGAACATGTTTTGCACCTTCCGTAATCATGGCTTTAAATCCCATATTGGCTACTTTAGCTCCAATTTCATTAGAATAAACCAACTCGGTGTTTCTAAAAACCGTTGGTTTAATTCCAAAGAGTTCCTGTATCTTTTTTGTATGGAGTTCCACCTGCATTTTGAATTCATCATCATCTTTTAAAGAAACCAATGAATGGGAGTATGTTTCTGCCAGAAAATCAACCGAACCTGTTTTTGCAAGCTTAACAAAGCTATCGAGCACCTCAGGTGCATACAGCTGAAACTGATCGAGTGCAATACCGGTAATAGAGAATGTCACTTTAAATTGCACGCCGTATTCCTTAATAAGAGAAAGTAACAGCTTGTTTGTTGGCAGGTAACATCGATCTGCAACTTTTCTCATAATTGATTCATTAAGGTAATCGTCGTAGTAATACGAATTGTTACCGATATCGAAAAAACGATATCTTCTGAACCGCATGGGCTGGTGTACCTGGAAGTATAAGCAGATTGTTTTCATAAATTCTTTCGTTAAATATTATTGCAACAGCTACAATGCCAATGAGTTATATATTTCTCGAACTTTTACAGCCGTATTTTCCCATTTAAGGTTTTCAACTTCGGATTTTCCATATCTCCTGAAATATTGTGACAGTCCGCGATAATTCAATATTCCATATATTGCGTCGGCCATAGCTTCAATATCCCAGAAATCGACTTTTATAGCATGCTTTAAAATTTCAGAAACTCCGGACTGTCGTGAGATAATTACAGGAACATTCGACTGCATGGCTTCTAGTGGAGAAATGCCAAATGGTTCCGATACTGAAGGCATTACATAAACATTACTTACAGCGAACATCTTTCTGACATCATCGCCCTTAAGGAATCCGGTAAAATGGAAACGGTCACCAATTTGCAGTTCAGCAATACGACTGATTGACCGGTTCAGTAATTCTCCACTACCAGCCATTACAAACCTTACGTTACCCATTTTCTGCAGAACTCTGTGTGCAGCTTCAATAAAATACTCAGGACCTTTTTGCAATGTTACCCTTCCAAGGAAAGTCACTACATATTCTTTTGTTTTTTTAAATTCTGATGATGGTTGCCAGTCATCTAAAGAATCTACTGCATTATAAACGGTTTCTACTTTTGCCGGATCGATATGGTAATTGTTAATTATTGTATTTCTGGTAAGATTACTTACTGCAATTATTTTATCAGCTATTTCCATCCCTCTTTTTTCAATCTCGAATACACCGGGGTTTACACTTCCTCCGCTGCGATCGAAGTCAGTAGCATGTACATGTATTACCAATGGTTTACCAGAAACATGTTTTGCTGCTATTCCTGCAGGATAAGTCAACCAGTCGTGCGCGTGAATAACATCAAACTTAAAAGATTTTCCGATATGAGATGCTACGATAGCATAGTTCGAAATTTCCTGGAAAATATTATGTGTATAACCACCGGAGAAATCAAATTTTCCCCCAAACCGGGTATAAATCAGCTCCTTATTTCCGGTACGTTTGGATTCAATTAATTTCTCATATTCTTCTGGTGAAGTATATGGTATAAGCTGTGAGTTAATTTCAACAAAACTTATCTTTTTAAGGAATTCTTTGTAATCGATTATTTTTTCACCCAGGTTAATATCATTGGCACCAATTAATCGGATGGTCTGCTGATCTTCATCACCAAATGCTTTAGGGACAACAAATAAGATTTCCATATCTCTCAATGTATTTAAACCTTTGGTTAAACCATAACAGGCTGTACCAAGGCCTCCGGAAATATGTGGAGGGAATTCCCAACCGAACATTAATATTTTCATAATTCAGTATAGGGTTATTAAGTTATTGATTGGTTTGGGTTTCAATTTCATCAATCATTTCTATCACACGCAACAATGCCGACACACTCCAAGCTTGCGAAATTGCTCCGCGTGGTTTATGTGGCGGATCGCCATCATAAATTTCAGATATTGAACCAATACCATGCTCAGACATGGTAGGTTCAAAGTCCTTTACAATTCTTTTTAATAATGCCAAACCCGATTTTTTATATAGATTAATATATCCTGTGCAAAAATGTTCAATTAACCATGGCCAAACTGTTCCCTGATGATAAGCCAGATCGCGTAATTCCTGCCAACCTTCATACTTCCCATTATAATCGGGATGGTTCGGTGCCAGTGTTCTAAGTCCTCTCGATGTAAGAAGATCTCTCTTAACAACATCGAGCACAGCTTGTTTTATTTCATCTTTTATTGGTGAAAATTGCACCGATGCAGCTATTACCTGGTTAGGTCTGACCGACCAGTCTTTTTGCTCTCCGTCGGCACAATCGGCCAAATAACCTTTATTTTTATCCCAAAAAGTTGAAGTAAATGATTTTACAATTTTTTCCGGTAATGTTTTCCATTTTTTTACGAAAGCATCATCACCTGCTTTTTCAGCCAGTTTCATACTAAACATTATGGCATTGTACCACAAAGCATTCACTTCTACAGCACATCCGGTGCGCGGAGTAACAGGTTTTCCATCGACTACTGCATCCATCCATGTCAATGCCATTCCCTTTTCACCTGCATATATCAGTCCGTTATCAAGCATTTTGATATTATGGATTGTTCCTTCTTTTAAGGATTTTAATATTGACTTAATGGCTTTACTATAATTTTTCCATATATATGAACAGTCATGTGGATATTTTATACAATACTGCTGTAATGACCAGAAAAACCATAGTGAAGTATCAACCGAATTATATATGAGATCATCTTCGGGTCCACGATTTGGGAATAATCCGTGCTTTAACTCGGCAATCATTCCGTCAATTACAGATTTAAAAGTTTTTTTATCACCCTGGGTAAGGGTCAAACCAGGAAGTGAAATAAAAGTATCACGGCCCCAGTTTCCAAACCATGGAAATCCTGCAATTATTTGAGTTTTTTTCTCGTTCCTTACTATAAACTGTTGAGCACTGTTTATCAGGCAACTTTTAAAACTATCTCTTACAACGCGTTTTTCCAGCTCTGCTGAGTATTTTCTTTTTAGTGTTGACGGATTTGTTTCTGTAGTACTTGCCGAGAAAATAACTGATTCACCTTTTCTAATATGGACTTCAAAAAATCCGGGAACAAAAAGATCTTCTTTGTAATCATATCCACGTCTTTGCTCTTCGATATATTCGATATTATAATACCAGTCGGGGGTAGGCACAAATTCTACATCTTTTGAAAACTGCATATGTAAAAACGGGTAACCATCGTATAGTTTTGCCTTCACGCCGTTCTTTATATACTTAACTTTTGTTTGAGCATGCATATTGGCTTTACTCAGTTGATGAATATTTCTGAATGCCAGAAAGGGAGTAAATTTCAATTTGGTCGTTTTATCAGCTTCAAGCAGAGTATATTTAATAAGCATTTGTTGTTGTTTCTCTACCAAAACACTTTCCCGAAGAATCCTAACTCCTCCTACCCTGTAATAGATCTGTAGAACAGAATCAGCCTGAAAATCCTGAACATACTTATGCCCTTTTGGATGGTATAAATCACCTTTGTATTTATGAATTCCCATGTTGAACTCACTTCCACTCTGAACAACTGTGCAATCGAATGTGGAAAGCAATACGTGTTTATCACCATCGAGATGTTCCATTGGGCAAACCAGGAGCCCATGATATTTTCGTGTATTACACGCAATAATGGTTGTACTTGCATATGATCCGGCACGATTGCTTCTAAGCATTTCACGACCAAGAGAATATTCAAGGTTGATTAACTCAGACTTTTCAAAATTAAGGTAGCTCATCGTTTTGCAGGGTATTAAAATGTTGTATTAAGTTACCAAATATTTGAACCAAAATTTTGATTTTAATTAGGTTTTTTGGCAAATTTTTTAAATGCAATTATAAAATATCAGTCATCAGATAATACCGTAGCAAAAAACAAAATCATTACAATAAAGTTTAATAACTTTTAAATTATTAGCAAATAACGAAAATAAAATTTAAATTATCGTAAACAGTCTGCCGTTTATCTGAAACTGTAAAATTAATAATTTTAAAATAAAATAATCTTTTTTCCCAAAAAAATACGTTCTAATTATTAAAATCACTTATTGATAAGTATTTTCACCGAAGAGAGAGATTTAAAGAATGCAAGATTAAGGCTGTAAAATTCGTTATTGTATTTTAGATTTGCATTGCTTATTAAATATCATATATGGAAGTTATTAGATCTTACTTCAAACATATTAGTATAATATGGGCTGTATTTATTTCGATAATATTATACAATTGTACATCGCAAGATAAATTTGAGATACACGGAACTTTCACTGTTTTAGATCCGACACCGGTAAAGCTTTATCATTTAGGGGAGGATCATTCTGAATTAATTGATTCTGTAATTGTAAAAACAGAACCGTCTTTTAAATTATCCGGACAAACAGATAAAGCATCCATTTATGTATTAAAATTTTTTAACGATCAGACTATATATCTTGTAATTAAAAAGGGTGATAAAATATCATTTGAGATTGATAACAGCAAACAGGAAATATTATATTACGTAGAAGGATCTTTCGATTCAAAACTGGTAAAGGAAATTATTGACAAACAAAATATTGTATTGAAAAAAATAGATGAACTGAGTCGTGTATGGGAACTCTATAAAACAGACACTATATTAAAACGCAAAATAGACAGCTCTTATGCTTCTATTATCAGAGAACATCAACAGTTTACAAAGAAATTTATTAAAGATAACCCCGGTTCATTAGCAAATATATTTGCGCTGTATCAGAATTTCGGTAAAAAATCACAACCTTTATTCGATAAATATGACGATATTGATATCTTCAATTTCGTTGATTCAAATCTTACCTGTCTTTACCCCGAAACGGAAGCAGTAGTTGCATTAAATAAAGATGTGACGGAAATAAAAGAGCAAATAGCACACAAAAACTATATTAATAAAAGAGTAAACATTGGTTCCTTATTACCTGGATTAAAAGCAACTGATATTAATGGCGACACCATTTACATTCCGTCCAGGACAGATCCCAAACCTGTACTGATCTTATTCTGGGCTTCATTTAATAAAATATCTGTTGATATATTAAAGGACATAAATGATTTTTCCAATTCGAAGCAGGGCAAAAAACTTAACATTGTTACTATTTCTATTGATACCTCTGCCGAAAATTTAAAGCAATTTTTAACTGAAAATGTAATAGAGTTACCGGTGATTTGCGATTATCAGTACTGGAATTCTGATATAATAGGTAAATATGCTGTTAAAAAGATTCCTTATACGATTTTATCAGGTAAGCTGGGTGTTATTAAAGATATGGATGTGTATAACGAAAATTTAATGATTAGTATAGAAAATTTAATTAATGAATAATGATCAGGAAATTTTTCATTGCATTTTGGATATTGTGCTTTTATCTTTCATGCACAAAACAAGATAAAGCAATTATCAGAATAAAAATTGATAATGGTAATGGGGAGAAGATATATCTGATTGAACAAAGGGTAACAGCGAATCATATAAGTGATTCATGTACATTAAGGGGAAGAGGAAGTTGTAATTTTACAGTTAATTTAAAAAATCCGGTATTTTATTATTTAAAATTTTTTAATGCAGAGGAGTTATCAATTATTCTTTCACCCGGGGAGAAACTGGAATTAACTGCAGATTATAACGATTTTCACGGAACAAAGTCGATTTCAGGTTCGGAAAACAGCATCAGGTTAAATGAGTTATATGATTCTCTCCGCAGTACTATAGTTAAACTGGAAGCACTGCGTAATAAATATGATTCTTTGAATAATGCAGCGCAGGGAGATGAAATACTTAGGAGTTCAATCGAGAGAACATATTTTGATATTCAAAAAGCCTATCATAAATATTCTGTAGAGTTTATTCTGTCGGATCTTGCTTCACTGGTTAACATTGCAGCACTTTACCAGGAATATTCTCCAGGAGAATTTGTATTTAACGATCAGCGCGATTTACAATTCTTTAAATTGGTTTCCGATTCATTATTGAAATACTATCCTGATCTTCGTCATGTTAAACAATTTAAGGATAACTACAATTCAATGTTCATGGATTACCAGAAACAGAGATTATTGCAATCGACAGTTGCTATTGAACGTGATATACCTGAACTTATTCTTCCTGATATAAATGGAGAACCGATAGCTTTATCATCTTTCAAAGGAAAATTGGTTCTGCTTTCATTCTGGTCGGTTTTAAATAAGGAAAGCGTAGCAAATGTTATTGAAATGAAGAAGATATATAAAAAGTACGCGCCTTCAGGATTTGAAATATATCAGGTATCAATTGATCGTAATGTTGAGATATGGAAAAAAGCCCTTAATTTCGAAGAAATTGAGTGGGTAAGTGTGTGTGATACGGCATTTGAACGTTCTGCAACACGCACCATATTTAATGTTACCAAAATTCCGATGAATTATCTTATAAGTCGTGACCAGACAGAAATCCTGGCAAAAAATCTGCCTCCTGAGGAACTGGACCTGAATTTACCAACACTTTTAAAGCACTGATTTTTGGAGAATAAAAAGATATATTTCATCTCCGATGCTCATTTGGGCATGCACCCGGCAGAAGAAAGTGCAAGACGGGAAAAATTATTGGTTCAGTGGCTCGATGAAATAAAAGATCATACTTCTGAGCTATACCTTTTGGGTGATATTTTTGATTTTTGGCACGAATATAAACACGTTGTGCCAAAGGGTTTTACGCGTTTTCTTGGTAAGCTTGCCGAATTAAATGACAAGGGTATACAGCTACACTTTTTCTCGGGGAATCATGATATCTGGGCCTATGGTTATTTTGAATCTGAACTGGGAGCAACAATTCATCACAAACCGTATATCTGTGAACTTAACGGGCTTAAATTCTTTCTGGCTCATGGTGATGGATTAGGTCCCGGTGATTTAAGTTATAAGTTACTTAAAGGCATATTCAGAAATAAAATCCTTCAGTGGCTTTTTTCAAGGTTACACCCAAACTTTGCTCTTTGGCTGGGAAAAACCTGGTCGAAAAGCAGCAGATATTCAAAAGGAATTGTTGCTGATGATTTTGCAGGTGAAAAAGAAGAACTTCAAATATTATTTGCTAAGCAGACATTAAAAAACAAATATTACGATTACTTTATTTTCGGACATCGTCATATTCCTTTTGATGTTAAGGTTGGAGAAAAAGCAAGGGTTATTAACCTGGGCGACTGGATATACAGTTTTACTTATGGTGAACTGGACGGGAAAACATTTTCCCTTAAGCAGTATCAGGGTAATACTAAAGATATTATTAGGGAAGAGTATTCTATTTAACAGACCAATCTTATTCAGATTCTATTCTTCAGATCTCTTAACCTGTGTTTCAAACTCCACAGAGTATCCCCTTTTAAATTTATCTACAGCAGCGACCTTATTATACATGATGAGTTTTTTACACATTCCGTATTGCGTCACAATAATATCAATCTGGTAATTCTTTTCTTCATCGTTCTTAATAACAACAACCTCAAAAGTAGGATCCTGACAACCTGATACACTACCACTAAAACCGATTATACTTTTCTTTCTAAGATTAATTTCCTTCTTTTCGCACGCTGTGAATGATTTCAGTTCTTTCTTTTTAACAATAACAAATTCGTCTGTTTGTTCAAGAGGGTTGCATTTCCAGTCGAGTAACGTAACATCGATTTTTTCCTGGCCCTGGCCGTATATAGCAAAGCCAAAGAGGACTATTAGTATATAAAAAGCATTCCTTACCATGGTAATAATATTTAAAGTAATAATGTATAAAAATAAAAAAAAGACCGACTATTAATAATCGGTCTTTAAAAAAACTGAAAATATTTAATTTAGAAAATACTGACAGCTACTGTTAATCCTGCCATAACTACAGAAACCATAGTCATAAGTTTAATCAGGATATTAAGTGAAGGTCCTGATGTATCTTTAAAAGGATCACCAACAGTATCACCTACTACTCCAGCTTTGTGGCTGTCACTTCCTTTTCCGCCATAGTGTCCTTTCTCAATGTATTTTTTTGCATTATCCCAGGCACCGCCAGCGTTGTTCAACATACCCGCGAGGGTAAAACCGGTTACCAGTCCACCGGCGAGCAGACCGACTACTCCGGAAACACCCAGAACAATACCTACTGCAACAGGAACGAAAATTGCAAGTAATGAAGGGATGAGCATTTCGCGCTGTGCACCTTTAGTTGATATTGCCACACATTTCGCATATTCCGGTGTTGCTTTTCCTTCCATGATTCCGGGAATTTCTTTGAACTGACGGCGAACTTCTTCGACCATAGCACCTGCAGCGCGGCCAACAGCTTTCATTGTCATTGCACAGAAAACAAATGCCATCATTGCACCAATAAATAAACCACCCAGTAACATAGGATTAAAAATAGAAAGGTTATACGCTTCAATAAAATCATGAATACTTGCACCAGCCAGCTGGACAGCTCTCTGCCCTTCTTCAATAACAGGTATATTTTTAGTATAGAATAAAATATTGCCAACCTGCTCTGCACCCTCTCCGGCAATTTTGCCTAACCATAATCTTACTTCTTCCATATAAGCTGCAAGAAGTGCCATGGCTGTCAGGGCAGCAGAACCAATTGCAAAACCTTTACCTGTAGCTGCAGTTGTATTTCCAAGCATATCGAGTGCATCTGTACGCTGGCGAACCTCTTTGGGCAGTTCTGACATTTCAGCATTACCACCTGCATTGTCGGCAATAGGTCCGAAAGCATCGGTTGCAAGTGTAATACCTAATGTAGAAAGCATACCAACAGCAGCAAATCCAATTCCGTATACACCCTGTGCAAAATCAGAGAACCCGCCGGCAAAACCAAATGCCGCGATAATACCGGCAACGATTGTAACAACCGGAATCCATGTAGAGAACATACCTACCGCAATACCATCAATAATTGTTGTTGCAGGGCCTTGTTGTGCCTGTTTAGCTATGCCTTGTGTAGGTTTGTATTCATCAGATGTATAATACTCAGTTCCCTGGCCGATAATTACACCTGCAAGAAGACCAGCAACAACAGAACCAAATACTCCCCAGGTTATCATGTTTAACGAAGCCATTCCGGCAACAGCAAGTAAAATTAAGATCGAGCTTCCGAATGTTCCGATAAAAAGAGCGCGAAGTAAAGTTTTTTGTGTTGCAGATTCTTTGGTACGAACCATGAATATACCGACTATTGACAACACTATCCCGATAGCTGCAACCAGTAATGGTGCTGTTATGGCCTGTAACTGGCTTTTAACTCCAATAAGGGCTGCTCCAAGTGCAGCTGTTGCTAGAATAGAGCCTGCATACGATTCGTAAAGATCAGCTCCCATACCGGCAACATCACCAACATTATCACCAACATTATCAGCAATTGTAGCTGGATTTCTCGGATCGTCTTCGGGAATGCCTGCTTCGACTTTACCTACGAGATCAGCTCCGACATCAGCTGCTTTTGTGTAGATTCCACCACCAACACGCGCAAAAAGTGCCTGTGTAGAAGCACCCATACCAAATGTAAGCATGGTTGCAGTAATTTCTATATACTTATGATGTTCTGTAGTTTCAGGCCGTACAAACCACAGACCTAAAGCATGAAGTCCGGTTTCCATATGCTCTGGTGTGAAGACTATTTTGTCAAGGATTATAAACCAAAGTGAAATATCAAGAATTGCAAAACCAACAACAACAAGTCCCATCACAGCGCCGCTTCTGAAAGCGATCTGCAAACCTTTGTTTAATGATTGCGAAGCACCATGCGCAGTTCTGGCTGATGCAAAAGTTGCGGTTTTCATGCCAAGGTATCCGCAAAGACCCGAGAAAAAACCTCCTGTAAGAAATGCTACAGGGACAAACGGATTTTGTACCCCCAGGTATGCAAGTACGCTTAAAATGATAACCAGTACAATAAAAACAATTCCAACTACTTTGTATTGACGCATCAGATAAGCCATCGCACCCTCACGTACATATTGGGCAATTTCTTTCATCCGATCAGTTCCTTCAGAATTTTTCATCAGACTCTTAAAAAAGATGAAGGCAAAAACTAATGCCAGCACAGAGCCAATCAATGCCAGGAGAGGCACCTTTGAATAAAAATCATTCATAATTATTTTAATTTAAAGTAATAAATATTTACTATAAGAAAAGTTACCTGTTTTATAAATAAGGTGCAAATATAGTCAAAACGAGTGCTTTGCAATAAACTAAATTATAAGGTAGTATTAAAGTTTAATAATAATTTAATAGTCGGGCAATGAATCCTGCAATACTATTCTTACAATCTGGGCATTATAATATATCAGGTTAACTATTTTGAGTGGTTTCAAATAATATTTTTAAGATGTAAAATTTATCCAGCCCAATTTTCTCTGTCAAGACTTCTGTACTGAATTGCTTCTGCCAGATGCACCGGGAGAATATTTTCTTCCGATTCAAGATCGGCAATAGTACGTGAAACTTTCAGAATACGATCGTACGCTCGTGCTGATAAACCCAGTTTTTCCATTGCATTTTTCAATAGTGCGGTTCCTTCTGTATCGATAGTACAGTATTCATGAAGCATCGAAGAGCTCATCTGGGCATTGCAATGTATTCCATTCGATTCCCTGAATCGTTCTTCCTGAATTTTTCTGGCTTTTGTAACCCGGCCGCGTACATCACTGCTTTTTTCCGAAGCTCTTTCTTCTGAAAGCTTACTGAAGGGAATCGGTACTACTTCAATGTGAATATCGATACGATCGAGTAAAGGGCCGGAAATCTTGTTCAGGTATTTTTGTACAACTCCCGGAGTGCAAACACATTCTTTTTCCGGGTGATTGTAATAACCGCACGGACAGGGATTCATAGATGCAACCAGCATAAAACTGGCAGGATAATCGATAGTATATTTCGATCGGGAAATTGTAATATGCCTGTCTTCAAGAGGCTGACGAAGTACTTCCAGAACGGTTCTCTTAAATTCCGGTAATTCATCGAGAAAGAGCACTCCGTTGTGCGCCAGTGATATTTCGCCCGGCTGTGGATAAGAACCTCCTCCGACCAATGCGATATCTGATGTGGTATGATGTGGTGCCCTGAAAGGTCGTCGTGTAAGAAGTGATGAATCTTCACCAAGCAAACCTGATACTGAATGAATTTTGGTAGTTTCCAGTGCCTCGTGGAGTGATAATGGAGGAATTATTGTTCCCAATCTTTTTGCCAGCATAGTTTTTCCTGCCCCGGGCGGTCCGATCATGATAATGTTATGCCCACCGGCAGCAGCAATTTCCAACGCACGCTTAACATTTTCCTGTCCTTTCACATCGGCCAGATCGACATCGTAATTATCAAGGTTTGAAAAAAACTCGTTGCGTGTATCAACGTAGGTTATTTCCGGATCTTTTTTTCCGGTAAAAAAGTCAATTACTTCTGATAAGTTATTTACTCCAAATACATCCAGGTTATCTACAACAGCAGCTTCACGTGCATTTTCTTTTGGCAGGATAAAACCTTTAAATCCATGTTTTCTTGCTTCAATGGCAATGGGTAATACACCTTTTATGGGATGGATAGACCCGTCAAGCGAAAGTTCTCCCATAAGAATGTACTCAGCCAGTTTGTCACTTTCAATTTGTTCCGATGCGGCAAGCAGACCTATAGCAAGCGGGACATCGTAAGCCGAACCTTCTTTTCGAAGATCGGCCGGTGCCATGTTGATCACAATTTTTTTACCGGGCCATTTATAACCCATACTTTTTATTGCGGTTTCTACACGTTGTTTACTTTCTTTAACTGCATTGTCAGGAAGGCCGACCAGATAAAAATTTATTCCTTTACCGACACTTACCTCAATAGTAATAACCTCAGCATCGATACCGAATACTGCACATGCAAAAGTCTTAACAAGCATATTTGCTTAATTAACATTTATAATTATTGAATACCTAACTTATTTCCAGCTCTACTCCCGGAATGCCGATAACGCAAAAATATGTTAAGGCATTTTGCATAAAATTGTCATTCCGGGATAGCGGAATTTTGTTCAATTAAAACTATTTCCTCTTTCGCCAGCCTGATTTTCGTTTCTTTCGCTTTACGTCGTCATCGTATACCGGGCACTTAAAAGTGGTTGACGACATACCTTCCGGTAATTCTATTTTTGTTTTGCACCCAATATTGATATTCAGGCCGAACCTCAAATTTATATTTCTTGCAGATAACGGCCAAATAAAGCCTGTAATATTATCGCTTATAATATAAAATTGTACAGGCCATCTTCCTGCAGCTACCGCTAAGCCAAAGTTATTGAATGAACGATACATCATTGAGTAACTTCCAACAACATGAAAATAGCCAAAAGGGTTATAATCGAGTGAGAATGTTGCTGCTGCAACAAACTTGGTGCGATATAATATTCCGGATAACAATCCGCGACCACTTAGCTTCGGATTTATTTCATACTCTGCTCCAAAATAAAACTTTGTTGGTAAGAAAGTGAAAAAAGGTTTTTGTGTAACATCGAACTGAATTGAATCGAGAATTACTTCAGTGAAGTATTCAGTTCCAATTGAATCAGCAAGAATCCCGTTATACTCAAAGTCTTGTTCCTCGATGATAATATTGTTTAAATTCGATCTCCAACGAATAAAACCGATATCAAGCACGCTTCCCGATAAGGTTATTTTACTGTTATAAGGGCGTATGAAACCAAGGTCGAAAGCGATGCCCCAGTTTTTTCTGTTAAACAAAATATCCGTAACATGACCAACTCTCAGATTGGTTGTTCCGTATGAACTTCTGATATCATTAATATTACCATCGACATAGTCAATTTCGACAGGAGCCGACATATTTATTCTTCCTTCTGCATGCATTCTGAGTTGAAATGAAACAGGATCGGTATAAACTGAAACTTTCAATTTTGGTGCACTCAGGTTTAGTTTACCAAACAGAAGTTTAGCTTTTACACCATAATAATTTCCATGCCCCGTATATTTTGAAACTCCGAATGCATATTCCCGGTAATATGTTGCATAAGGTGCCGTACCTTTTAAGTTTGCCTCTTCACCTTCGAATGGTCTGTTTCCTTCCCAGACAAGCGAAACAAATTCTTTAGAAAAGGTAAACGGGACGTTGACTTTTTCAATAACAGAAAAAGTATAATAGTATTCATCTCTCAGATGTCCAATGGCAAGCAAAGTTGTGTGGAATTCTCCGCTAATAATCGTTCTCCTTCCCAATCGGCTTGTAACCTGGTCGATATTGATATGATAAGAACTGTCACTTTGGGGTTCAATGGCCTGATTGTAAGTAAAGCCTGAATTGGCATAATTCAAATGGATTGATGAAAGTATAGGAATTCCAATGAACCATTTACATTGAGACTGAACCGCAGGATTCATAAAATTACTTTCCCCGAGGTAATGCATGTGGAAAAGTTGCTGATCTTGCTGGGCAAGAATCTGATTCAAATAAAGGGTAGCAATAATCAGCAAAAAATACCTCATCTCAACGACTGATCATTTATAATTAATTAATTGGGACCAACAACTCTACCCTGACTGCTAATTGAACATCGATACCATAGTCTTCGTGCAGGTAAATGATCATTTCTTCATTCCGGTCTCTTCGAAGGTATAAATGAGTTTCCAACACTGTTGAGCTAATCATTGTATTGATCATAGGTTCTTCGATATAAATATCTTCAGGGCCATAATTGCTTGGTATTATTCCGTTTTGATCAGCTTCTGCCTTGGGTAGCCAGAGAATTCCTTCGGAAAAGAGCGAATCTAAGACATCTCCTTCATCATTACAAAATGAAACCTGGATCCCCACTTCTACAGGTAGTTTATTTGTACAGCGGGTTCGGAACATTAATGAAACGATATATTCTGAATCTTTTATTAAGGCTGAAAAATCTATGGTATCGAAGTAGATCGTATCGTAGGTATAGGGGAACCTGTAGATTTCACCATTAAATTCAATGATTGTATCGGTTGGCGGTATGACGATATAATCAAAGGGAAGTAAATCCAGAAAATCCTGATTATATCGCAACAGTTCGTTAAGAGAATAACTTAATTGACCAACAGGCAGAGAATAAGTAGGATTATAAAAGATAACATCATTATCACCACTAAGGTCATCTTTAACCTTGTAATAATCATCGAGGCAGGATATACAAAGAAGGCATATCACCAGACAGATATATGTAAACTTCTTTCTCATCATCTTTTAAATGTTATTTTCAATGAACCTGATCAGTGAGTGAATTATTTTTATATGTATTTCCTGAATTCGGTCTGAATAGCCGGAATGAGGCACTCTGATTTCGATATCAGCAATGTCTGCCAGTTTACCGCCATCCTTACCTGTAAGTGCGACGACTTTAATATCTTTATTGTGTGCAACTTTCACGGCTTCAATGATATTTTTACTGTTTCCGCTTGTGCTGATGGCAAGCAAGACATCTCCATGTTTTCCTATTCCTTCAATATAACGTGAAAAGATATAATCAAATCCGTAATCGTTTGCGACACAGGAAATATGTGAAGGATCGGAAATTGAAATTGCTGCAATTGGTTTACGGTCATCCCGGAAACGACCTGTTAGCTCTTCAGCAAAGTGCATTGCGTCGCACATTGAACCGCCATTACCGCAGGAAATAATTTTATTCCCGCGTTTTAAAGCTTCAACCATAAGGTTTCCGGCCATTTCAAGTGTTTCAAATGCTGAATCATCAGCAATAAATTTATTAAGTACTTCTTTTGCTTCCAGAAAATCTTCCTTAAAATTGCTCATATAATGCATTGTTATTTTTAACAGGCATTTGGTTCAACAATAACGTCAAATATTTTGATCTCGTCTGCCGATGAATAAAAAAATAAGTAAAATACTCTTCGAAATTATTTTCGAGGCTGATACAAAAATTGGGAAATTATTTGATATTTCTTTGCTCATAGCTATTTTTCTGTCAGTTCTTACTGTAATTTGCGAAAGTATACCTGCAGTAAGAAGACTTTACAGCTTCGAATTTCTGTTTCTGGAATGGATATTCACGATCATCTTCACTATAGAGTATATTTTGCGCATTTATGCATCACCTAAGAGAGTCAAATACCTTTTTAGTTTTTATGGGATTATAGATATGCTTGCCATATTACCCACCTATGTCGGAATTTTTATTACCGGAGCACACGGATTTATTGTTATCAGGGCATTCAGACTTCTTAGAATTTTCAGAGTACTCAAAATAAGCAGGTATTCAAATGCCGGAAATTCACTAATGGTTGCGCTGAAAGCAAGCCTTGAAAAAATTGGGGTTTTTCTTTTTTCAGTACTGACCATTATTCTGCTTATTGGAACATTAATGTATATGATAGAGGGTGAGAAGAATGGGTTTACAAGCATTCCCAAAAGCATATATTGGGCGATAGTTACACTTACCACAGTTGGTTATGGTGATATCACTCCTCAAACCGCAATTGGACAGTTCATTTCCGGGATATTGATGATAATTGGTTATGCTATTATAGCGGTACCAACGGGAATAATATCGGTTGAAGCTGCACGTGCAGCTTTTATAAAGGAATCGGCACAAATATGCCCAGGTTGTTTAAAAGAAGGCCATGATGTCGATTCAAAATACTGCAAATATTGCGGTACAAAATTAAATGATTAGCAACCGGCATTATATTTTATAATTTCTATTTGAACGTCCTTGTTCAAATAAATTAACTTTGCAACATAAATTTATGACAATGGCTTTACCCAGTTTTTTTCGTACATATAAAAATAAGCAGTTTAACTACATTCCGATTTTTTACGACAAACAAAAGGAAGAACTGCAGGAACGCATCAGGAAGATCGAGAAAGACATGAAAGTAAGTACGGATAATGAATACCGTCCGGCAATTATCAAAGGCTCATTCAGAAGAGAACGACAAAGGAAAGTAAAAGAATCGCGCAGTAGCATAATACGTTTCGTTATAATATTACTTATACTTTTCGTTATAGTATATTATCTTCTTTACAAGTAAATTTATTCCATTTATGCCTGATATTATTCAATTGCTTCCCGATGCTGTGGCTAACCAGATTGCTGCAGGTGAAGTAATTCAACGTCCGGCTTCTGTGGTAAAAGAACTTGTTGAGAACGCGGTAGATGCAGGTGCTGACGAGATAACAGTGGTTATTAAGGATGCAGGAAAAACACTCATACAAGTTATTGATAATGGCGCAGGCATGTCTGATACTGATGCAAGATTAGCGTTCGAGCGCCATGCAACCTCAAAAATTAAAAATGCCGATGATCTTTTTTCAATCAGAACCAAAGGATTCAGGGGGGAAGCCCTGGCATCGGTTGCAGCTATTGCTCATGTTGTTCTGAAAACCCGGCAACCAGATTCGGAAATCGGAACCGAGATTGAAATTAAAGGATCTGCTCTTGATCACCAGGAACCAATAAGTTGTGACAATGGTTCTAATTTTTTAGTGAAGAATCTGTTTTATAATGTTCCGGCCAGGCGTAAGTTCCTGAAAAGCAATACAACCGAATTAAAACATATTATTAACGAATTTCAGCGCATTGCCATTGCTCATCCCGAAATAACCTTTCATCTTAAACACAATGACAGCGATATATATCATTTACCGAAAAGCAATACAAGGCAACGTATAGTCCATATTTTTGGAAAAAGTATTAACGCAAACCTGAATACACTTAATAATAAAACAAGTCTTTTGAACATAACGGGATTTGTAGGTAAACCTGAGTTTGCAAAAAAAACTACCGGTGAACAGTTCTTTTTCATAAACAAAAGATATATGAGGCACCCTTATTTTCACAGGGCGGTAATGAGAGCTTATGAAAAAATTTTACCAAAGGATACTTTTCCGAGCTATTTCATTTATTTTGATGCAGATCCTTCAACCATCGATGTAAATATTCACCCTACAAAAACAGAGATAAAATTTGAAAATGAACAGGCAATTTTTCAGATCCTGCAGGCTTCAGTGAAAGAATCGCTGGGTAAATCGAATGTTATTCCATCAATAGATTTTAATACAGAGGGCGTAATTGATATTCCGGTAACCCGAAAGGATACTGAATTCAATCCGCCTGAAATTGAAGTGAATACATCATATAATCCCTTTGAAACAGATCATATAAAAAAAGATTATCCGGGATATGATAAGAAAGAAAAAATACCTGATGAATGGGAACAGTTATATGCCGGGATTGACTCTCTTTCTCAGACAGATATTACCAGGCAAAAAAATATTTTCAATGAGGATATTGAAAAAGAGATTGATTTACGGAATGAATTTATTCAACTTCGAAGCAAATATATTGTTACTCCTGTTAAATCAGGACTAATGATTATTGACCAGAAATTGGCACATGAGCGAATTCTTTATGAGCAGTTTATTCAGAGCATAGCGCATAACCGGAACATTGCACAGCGCGAATTATATCCAACAAAAATTGATCTTGACCCTTCGCACTATATTTTGATTAACGAGATCAAAGATGACCTGGCACTTGTGGGAATTGATATCAGTGATCTTGGTTCGAATACAATTGCTGTGAATAGTTGTCCTGCCGGTTTTGAAGGTCTGGATCCCGGAGATATTCTTGAACAACTGCTTGAGGAATATAAAACAACCGAACAAAAAGTCGGCGGGTCTGCCACAAAGGCAGTTGCAGCTTCCCTTGCAAAGGCTGCAGCCACACCATATGGTAAATATCTTCATACAAGCGAAATGCAGCAAATTGTGGATGAACTTTTTGCCTGTGAGAATCCAAATTATTCACCTGATGGTAAGAAAATTGTAGCAATTGTGCCACTTGAACAGTTAGATAAACTAATGAATTAAAAGGAGTAAAAAATAATGAATAGTTATAACCGCAGAGGTGTTTTTGGTTCACTACCACTAATAACAAGATATATCTTAATAGTAAATATAATAGTATTTCTGGGAGGGATGCTTTTAAGCAAATCTGTCGGGCATCTTCCCATTCGGTTTGCACTTTATAATTTCAAATCGGAATACTTTAATCCTATTCAGCTTATTACACACATGTTTATGCATGGAGGTTTTGGACACATATTTTTTAATATGTTTGCTGTTTTTATGTTTGGGCGGGTAATAGAGAATGTCTGGGGTAGTAAGCGCTTTTTTATTTTATATATGTTGTCCGGAATAGGTGCTGCACTTTTACAACTCCTTATAACAAACTTTCAACTTGATGCGCTGACTTCCAATATAGATGCGTTTCAAAATGCTCCTTCGCCTGATGCTTTCTGGGCTATTTTAAAAGAGTATTCGGGAATGTTAAGTTCTGAGGGTAGAATGTTTGCGGAAAATTATTTTAAAAATCCGGATAGTCCGGAAAATATTGCAAGAGCATCAGGAATTCTTCAGCAATTATTCAGAACTCTGGCTAACATACCAATGGTTGGTGCTTCGGGAGCTGTATTTGGTATACTGGCAGCATTTGCTATGTTGTTCCCCAATGTTGAACTTATGCTTATTTTTCTTCCAATTCCGATAAAGGCAAAATATTTTGTACCCATCTACGCGGTACTGGAACTATTTTTCGGTATAGCTAACTTTAGCGGCGATAACATTGCCCATTTCGCACACCTGGGAGGTGCTGTTGTAGGCTTTATCCTGGTTAAAATATGGAAAAAGAACCAGTTTAAAATGTATTAAGTGTTTGATGAAAAGTAAATTATTCATGTTTTCGTTCTGAAAGCCATAATTTTCTGCATTGAAATTTCGCATTATTCTTAATTAACGCTGAAATATTATATTATTTATGAATATTGAAGGCTAAGTTGATTAAATTTGTTTTCACATTGCAAAAGAGACCTTTACATGCCGACGATAACAGATGAAATAAAAGCTTCATTCAGGAATGGTACAGCCGTTGTCAAACTCATCTATATCAATCTGGCTGTATTTATTGTAGTAAAGCTTTTTTATGTTTTTCTTGTCCTGTTCGGAGCACCTGATCTTGCCGATAGTTTTCTTTCCTATCTTATGCTTCCGGCCAGTTTGGAAAAATTATTACACCGACCCTGGGGAGTTATCTCATACATGTTTTTACATTTTGATTTTCTCCATATACTTTTCAATTTGATATGGTTTTTCTGGTTTGGGCGAATATTTTTAAGATATCTGAACGAAAAGCAATTGATTGCTACTTATTTGCTCGGGGGAATTTTCGGGGCTGCTTTATTTATTTTATCATATAATGTATTACCGGGATTAATTGTCCATATGCCCATGGCTGAGGCGCTTGGAGCTTCTGCTTCTGTTACGGCCATAATTATTGCCATTTCGTTTTATGCTCCCAATTACACTGTTAATCTTATTTTTATAGGACCTGTTAAAATAAAATATATTGCAATTTTCTTTATTATTACAGATTTACTGCAAATCGCCTCTGAAAATGCCGGTGGTCATATAGCACATTTAGGAGGTGCCATATATGGATATTTGTTTGCAATGCGCTTAAAACAGGGGAAAGACGTGGGTAAGTTCCTGAATAATTTTTTCGATTTTATTGTAAACCTTTTTAAAAGACAGCCAAAGATGAAAGTTTCGTATCGGAACAACACTAAAGGAATGGATGATATGGAATACAATAAAACAAAAGCTGAAGCACAGAAGGAGATTGACAGAATTTTAGATAAAATAGCCAAATCGGGTTATGACAGTCTTACAAAAAAGGAAAAGGAAACATTATTTAAAATGAGTAAATAAAAGTTAGAGCGAAAATATTGAGAAAGTATTTAAAAAAAATATTGTTTTGGGGCAATCTGGTTTTTGCAATCTCACTACTGATTTCATATCTGGCTAATTTTATCAGTCCGGCAGGTTTCTGGCATATTGCTTTTTTTGGTCTTGCATATTCTGTTTTATTAATTATAAATGTTGGATTTGCAATATTCTGGCTTTGGCGCCGGCGGTTTATTGCAATCGTTTCTCTGCTCCCAATCCTGATGGGCATTGGTTATGTTGGGAGATACATACAGTTAAAACCAATAAGACATAAAGTTGGTTCTGATAATTCGATTAAACTCCTGACTTATAATGTCAGATTGTTCAATTTGTATGGTTGGGAGAAGGGTGTTGGTGTAAGCGACAGTATTCTGAATTATGTAAAAAGACAAAAGGCCGATGTTGTATGTTTCCAGGAATTTTTAACCATTTACGATCATTATAAACGTTCAGAAGCATATATTGATTCCAGCCTTGCTGAATATCCTGATAAGCATATACATTATAATTTCAAATCGCACCGTACCTCGGAATATGGTATTGCAACATTTTCAAAATATCCGATCATAAGAAGAGTTAGTATTAAATTCAAAGATTCATACAACATTTGTATTTATTCTGACATAGCTGTTTCACATGATACGATCAGGGTATTCAACGTACATTTGCAGTCGATAAAACTTCGAAAGAACAATTACAATTTTGTTGACAGTCTTATTTTTAGGTTTAACGCCAAACGAATAAACGAGGTTAAAGATATATCGGGAAGACTAAAGCAGGCTTATATAAAAAGGGCAAAACAGGTTGATGAGCTGAACTATCATATTAAGCAGTCGCCGTATCCTGTTATTGTATGTGGCGATTTTAATGATACACCTGTTTCATACACATACCAAAAAATCAGGGGTAATATGACAGATGCTTTTATGAGTTCGGGGAAATGGATCGGAAATACTTACAGAGGTAACTTTCCTTCTTTCCGGATCGATTTCATTTTCCATAGTAAAGAACTTAATACAATTGATTATAATTCCGATCATATCAATTTATCGGATCATTACCCGATAAACTGTACGGTAGATCTGCAAGGAAACAGATAAGCGTTTTGTTATTTTGAGTTTCGGGGGGAATTAAATCTCTTCACCTTGTTGATTTTCTTTTATTTACCGGAGGCCTTAATATAGACCCAGGCTTCAACTGACTTATCAAGTTTTACCCTTATTCGCTCATAGGCATTGGTTTCGTAAAGATCAAGTTTTATAAGATCAGATTTTCTGATTTCAAAATACCTTCCTTTTATTACTGACTTACTATTACTTACTTCAACAATAACCGGATATGAAACCTGCCCAAAAGAAATCTCTCTTATTTCAAAACCGCACAGATATGCAGGATAAACAGAAGTATGATAACCGAGAACATCATACCTTATTGTATCATCCAGCAAAGTGCCATATGTAAAAACAATACACTTCATGTTTTAAAATAACTTTATTATAAACATATTTTATTAAATTGTTGTTTTTAAGATAAAAAATGAAAGTAACAGTTTGTAGAGAAGCTCATTTTAATGCTGCACACAGATTGCATAATCCGGTGTGGGATTCACAAAAAAATAAGGAGGTTTTTGATAAATGTAATTATCCAAACTACCATGGTCATAACTACAATCTTATTGTAAAGGTTAAAGGAGAAACAGATCCGGAAACAGGATATGTGATCGATATGAAGGTTTTAAAAGAAATTATTGAAGAGCATATTATTCAACGTTTTGATCATAGAAACCTGAATCTGGATGTTGCAGAATTCAGGGATTTAAACCCAACAGCAGAAAACATTGCAGTTGTGATCTGGAATATTCTGAGAAGGCAAATAGATACAAAGTTTGATTTAGGGATAATTCTTTATGAAACCGAACGCAATTTTGTTGAATACAATGGTGAATAAGGTTTTTCTATTTCTGCGTTCAGTTTTTGTTGGTATATTGATATTACCTGTTAAGTTTTACCAGCATGCGATCAGTCCGTATACTCCTGCAAGTTGCAGACATATTCCTACATGTTCACAGTACACCATTGAAGCGCTTAAAGTGCATGGAATTATTAAGGGATTATATTTCTCTGTAAAAAGGATTTCAAAATGTCATCCATGGGGAACACACGGTTTTGATCCTGTGCCACCTCCGGGGGCACCTCTGTTTAAGAAAAAACACTCCGAAAAAGATTAGAGAAACTCTTTAAGATTGGCCAGTTTATTATCAAAATAAGATTCAATTATCGTCCGCGGGATATCAAAAATCGGATTTGAAGTACTATCAATTATTGCTGTATCAGATGTAGCAATTGTTCCAACGGTGTGCTTTCTGATTGCATTATCGGCTGATTTAATAGCGATTACTTTTGCTTTCAGGTTAAAAGAATTAATTTCTTTTTCAATAATATATATATGCTTTCTGCTGGAAGAAACCGGGATATCGAGATAAATAATTATTTCATACTCTTTCATTGTTGAAGATAAAAACTGAGTTAACAATAATGTACACTCTTTAAAAAGCTTTTCGTTTCTGATTTTTCCGAAAAGTGATCCGGCATCGCGACAAATATTATCGTTACTGATAAATACAAATCTGCCAAGTCTGTAATTCAAAATTGTGAAAAGAACATTATATCCATCAACAATAATAGGGCTGACAGGTTTTTCAGTTAACTTATTCTTTCTTAGTTCAGAGAACTTCTCTGAAGATATTCCACGGTATAGAACTGTTCTTTGTTCTCCGCTGAGCTTATAACGATCACCAACCAGTTTTAACGACCCTTTTTCGGGGAAGTTCTTGTTAATAAGGTAGAAGTAGTCCTTAATTCCCCGAATAAAATTATCATTATAGAGATCGTTTATATGCACAATGACTAATTAAGTGTATTAATTATATTGGAACTTAAATTAAAAGATAATTGTGTGAAAGGACTAAGACTGATATTTCAGATTACGCTTATGCTGCGGGCAAAGTGAATATAAACGTACTTCCCTTTCCAAATACACTTTCAACCCAGATATCGCCACCATTTTTATTGATAAATTCTTTACAAAGTATAAGCCCTAATCCGGTACCCCCCTCATCGGCGGTGCCGCGTGTTGTATAATTCACATCTATTCTAAACAGTTTTTCCATGTTTTCCGGCTTAATACCGATTCCGGTATCAATAACTGACACCTGAATTTTATTGTCTTTTTTCTTTACAATTCCTGTAATGTCTCCGTTCTCTCTGGTGTATTTTATTGCATTAGATATCAGGTTACGCATTACAGTACGAACCATATTAACATCACACAATGCCATTGTTTTTTCAGGTATATTGTTAATTAACCTGATGTTCTTTTTCCCGGCATGATTTGAAAGCAGATCGATATTTTCTTTGAGTATATCATGCAGATCTGTTTCCTCTTTTTCCATTACTATTCTACCTGTTTGAGAGCGAGACCACTCAAGCAGATTTTCAAGAAGGGCATAACTCTGCTTTGATGTTTCATGCAGTATACCAATAAACTCTTCTAATTTATCAGTGGTATATTCACTTAAATTTTCCAGTAATAACTCAGTAAATCCGAGTAGCGTGTTGAATGGATTTTTAAGATCATGGGCTATTATTGAGAAAAATTTATCTTTTGTAGCATTAAGTTCTTTAAGTTGTTGTGTTCGCTCTTCGACTTTTTTCTCCAGGTTAGCATTTAGCTCCTTTAATTCTTCATTTTGTTTTATAATGGTTTTATCCTGATCGTAACTTTTTATAGCTTCTTTTATGGTAAGCACAAGGTCTTCCTTTTCCCAGGGTTTTGCAATAAAACGGTAAAGATTAGCATTGTTTACAGCATTACTAACACCTTCTATACTTGCCTGACCTGTAAGGAGTATTTTTTTTGCTGCGGGTTTAATAGAATGTATTTTCTCCAGAAGTGCATCACCTTTCATCCCTGGCATAATAAAGTCGGCAATTACTACTGGAACTTCAAGGTCATCTTCAACAAGCTCATCGAAAATCTCAAGTGCTTCATCGCCACTTTCGGCTACTTCAACAGTTATTTGACCGTCAAATCCCTGTTGAATTTGTTCTTTAAGTGATTCTAAAACGATCGATTCATCATCGATACACAATATAACTTGTTCACTCATTTTTACTAAGTTCCGCTTTAATTACGTTAATTAATTCATCTTTGTTCCAAGGTTTGGCAACTAATTTAAATTGATCAGCCAGGTGTGCAAGAGTGTCAACAGAATTCTGGTCTGCCTGTCCGGTAAGTAATATTTTTACCACCCTTGGATATTTAAGATCAACCTGAAGAAGGAATTTATCTCCTTTCATTCCCGGCATTAGCCAATCACATACAATAATTGCAATATCGATACCGTCATCCTCGAGGTCATCAATTATTTCGAGAGCTTCTTCTGCGCTTTCAGCAATCTCATAGATATAATCATCCCCGAAATTTTTTTCAAGTTGTTCATACAAGCTGTCAAGTATGATACTTTCATCATCAACACATATGATAGCTTTTCGATCCATACACTATTTAACAGGTATTTTAATTATAAAATTGGCTCCTTCACCAAGCTTGCTTTCAACTTCCACAATTCCTTTGTGTTTATCAACGATCTTTTTAACAATATCCAGACCCAGTCCGCTTCCTTCACCTTGTTTTTTAGTAGTAAAAAAAGGTTCAAAAATCTTCTCCTTTATATCGGGTTCAATTCCCGGGCCGGTGTCTTTGAAGCTTACAGAAATCATATTGCCTTCGAACTTTGTAGCAATAGTAAGGATACCTTCCTGGTTCATCGCTTGTATTGCATTTTGTATCAGGTTTGTCCAAACCTGGCTTATCTCATCCTGGTAGGTCTGGACTAGAGGCAGGGATTCATATTTCTTATCGACTTCGATACCTTGTTTAAGCTGGTTATGATACAAAGTAAGCACAGTTTCAATACTATCCAATATATCTGTAGATACTTTTTCTCCACCGGAATCCCTGTGAGCATACTTTTTGAGTGCAAAAACTACTTTAGTTGCTTTCTCGACAGCGATGTTAATTGTATTGGTATTTTTAAGCAGAGATATAAAACTGCGTGCTGAACGCATTACTCTGAGAGCTTCTGGTATTTTAAGCTGACTGATAAACAGGTCATCAATTTTATATATTTCCAGGTATATTAACAGATCAGCAAAGATATCGGGGTTCTCCAACCCGGTTTCTTTTAACTGAGCCGTCATTTCTCTTTTTTTCTGTCGTTTTTCGCGAGATGTCAGATCAGGAGATTTTTCACGCGCGAGTTTAAAAATGATTTCAAACAGATCGAGGTTTTCCTTTGATTGTGTTTGAAATAAAAATGGAAGTTCATCCAGAGCGCCCTTGAGTGAGTCACTGAGATTGCCAATTGAAGCTTTGATTGCTCCCAGTGGGGTATTTATTTCATGTGCAATGCCTGCAATCAATTGACCAAGTGCAGCCATCTTTTCGGATTGGACTAACTGCTCCTGTGTTTGGGTAAGATTATCGACAAGTGCTTCCAAATTTTCTTTCTGATTGTATAGTTCATCATTTATGAATCGTATTTCGTCTTCTGCTTTTTTCCGTTCTGTTATATCTCTGGCAACGGAGATGGCTACTAATCGATTTTTAATTTGAAAAGCATGTGAACTAATTTCAACGTCAAATACGCGGTCTTCCTTTGAAGCCCATATTCTTTCATATTTATGTCCATCAGCTATATATTCAGCAAAATCTTTATCTGCTTCTTCCCATATTTCTGCTGCAATAAGATCAATCATGGTCATATTCCGAAGCTCTTCAATACTAAATCCGAGTTTTTGGATTGTGTAGTTATTTGCTTCGATAATCTTTCCTACTTTTTCTTTCTTTTTATCAAGTTCATAAAGGATTATAAAATCAGAAGCATAGGCAAATATCATCCTGTACTTCTCTTCCTGTTCCTTTATTAATTCTTCTGCTTTCTGACGTTCTGTAATATTATGTGCCAACCCTTCAATAGAAACCAGTTGTGCCTGTTCATTAAATACCGGCACTTCTGAAACTTCTAAAACAATCGGTTGTTTTTTTGCATCATATATTTCTTTAATGTACTTTGGTTGTGCTATACCATTCTTTGACTTTTCAGAACATTCCCTGGCAATATTATTAACGGGGTTATCCGTATATATGGAATCGTAGAATTTTCTATATTCTTTAACGTCGTAACCGAGGATTTTTTTGACTGATGGACTTACAAAAAGAAGGGAGCCATTAATCGATAGGCTATAGAATATGTATTCGTCTTCAAGATGCATAATCAGCTTTTCATATCGCTCCCTGCTTTCCTTTAAAGCATCATATGCTGATTTGATTTCATGGTTTTGTTTAAGTATTTCGCGTTGCTTCTTTCTTAATTCTGCATTTCTTAATGATATAGCCGATGTTCTCCGGATTACTCTTATCTCTAAATTATGATATTCTTCTTTTAGCTGCCTGCTCATCTCATTAATGGCTTTCGCCAGCTTACCATAGTAACCGTTCTGATTTTCTTTAATCTTTTTGTCAAAATCTTTCTGTCTGATAGATTCAATGACATTGTTAATTTCTGTTAACTTTTTTTGGTTATTGTTCTTGTTGAAAAAAAACATTATTGCTAACAATACAGAGAGTATTATAACTATCAATGTCAGAATAATATTAGATTGACTTATAACATTATTTATTTGAAGATATACATAAGAAGGTTGGAGATTAAAGTTGTTTAAATATTCTGTGCTGCTTTTTACAGCTAAAAATTCTGTTACAGATAGATCATTATCAACCGGTTTGACAGTATTCCCTTTAAGAGTTATGTTAATACATAAAATTAAAAAGATGATCAATAGACATTTTTGCCCGATGTGAAATAAATATTTCATTTCAAGATAGTCCAATCTGTATTCTCTAATTTAGAAATTATTTCTATCAGAAAAAAACCTGTCGGAATCAACAACATTATTGTGTATAATACATATTTGATCTAATATCTATATTATTAATATTTGTATATACCTATTTTTTAAAATTTAGGTATATTTATAAAAATCCATTTTCAGTATAACAATATGTGGAAATGTATCAACCTTATAATTGCGTTTATTTTTTCTGGTATTTATTGCTTCCCTCAGCATAATGAGGTTTGGTTTGATACCGGTTTTAATGGCAACGACACAATTGTTGCGTTAGAATTACCTGATAACAATGAAATTATTGATTATATCTCATCGCTGAGATTAGAAAATGATAATATTGCAATAGGAGGTTATATTAGTAGTATATTCCATGAGAGTATAGATAGTGCACAGATAGAAATATTTAGTAATTCAGGGCTTATTGGTAAAACGATAACTGAAAGCGGATTATTTAGATTAGGCATAAACAGAGATTTTAATAGTAAGGTACTTAGCCTGAAAATCAGTCATCCGGAATATTATATTCTGGATACCATAATTATTACAGATCCGAAGCTCACCCTTATTAAAACTAAACTAATGCCCAGATATAAAATACTTTTAAGGGGAAGAGTTTTTGCAGGTAATCTTCCGCTCGAAGGAGTGGAAGTAAGAGTTAATCATATTAATGATACGTATAAACTTAAAACAAGAGGATGTTATTACGATGGTGAAAATTACTGGAACTGTCTTTATAATGGCATGTTTAAGGTGGTTCTTACTGCCTATGAACCATCTGACAGTATATCCATTGACCTGAATAAGAATGGAATGAAACCATATACGATGGGAATGAGGTTTGATGAATATTCGGGTGAGATAATGAATATAAAGATGAAATATGATAAATACCTGCCAGAAGTGCCTTTAAATAATATTAACCTAAAACTGGCTTTCCCTTTCAGTTCGTTTGACGATGACTGGTTTGTAAGCTTATCATATTATCGTTTGATAAATGCAAATAAATTAAAAAGGGTGGCGTTTGGAATCGATGGTAATATGTTTATAACTACTTTGTCGGTTAATCACGAAACATTTCCCGGTGTACAGGCAAGTAAAGATAGTTCATATATAACCGGATTTGTGGGTCCTTCTGTTCTGATATGGCTTATAAGTCCAGACAGAAGAAATTTTTCCTCATATATTGGGAGTACGTTTGGATTAAAATTAAATAACCCTGAATTTGTATTTCAACCTGTTATAGGAACAAGATTATTTCTTGATATCAATAAAGCTTTAAGTCTGGAATGCAGATATTCGGCTTTCGATATAGATGTTGTAAACTATACATTCAATTCGTATGGTGATGCCGACAGGTATACTGTAAGGCAACATTTTAATAAAATTAACATTAACCTTGGAATACAGATAGTATTTTAATAATGGATATGCAGCAAAAATTAATCATAATATTATCTGTTCTGTTTCTTCTCATGAATTGTTCATCCGATGAGGTTACAATTAATAATGAAGACCTGATCTTTACTAACAGTCTTAGAATTAAAATTCCGCCTTATAACTATAGCGATAGTCTGGGCTCCGGATATGAAATTTTAGGAGATACAGGATATTATAGTTCATATGTAGATACCGTTGACAATATGCCGGTATTTAAATGGGACAGTTTAGGTTTGAATTTAATTACAGTTGTGGTAGCGAGTTCTGAACTGATTGTGAGAAATAATGAAATATTAAACGTTGAAGATATTATATGGCAGTGGCATTCAGGCATGGAATTTTGTGGCACAGAAGGTTGCGTTTCATTTTTGCAGGGCAGGAGTGTAGAAAATGGAATAATTGACTACAGTGCAGATCCGGAACCTTTAGGGCGGAATAGCGTAAGAGATTATCACTGGGCTATTTGGGCCTGGAACATTTCTGGTACTAAAGTGCTTTATTCAAGCAGACAACTTGAATTTCATGTAATAAATTAGCGCATTAATACATTTTTTTTTGTAAATTATGTAAAGAGACTTGAACAATAACACAAGTTGATATATATTTGTAGTACTAATTGTTTAAAATCCAAGATGTTGAAAACAATAAAGCAGAAGCATAGTTTGAAGACCGAGAAAAAGAACAGGATAATAATTGAAGAAGTTAATCCTAACGAGCTTGCAGAACTTTGGAAAAAGCTGAGCGATCTCAACAAAGCGTTTTAAGTAATTTAAGGTTTTCGTAGTTGTATCTTCCTTGTATATAGGAACAATAAGGCTAAAGCCGTAACTTACAGATAATCAGTAGGTTGTTAGAAGGAATAGTTTTTAATCCTTAGTATGAACTATTTAATCAAAGAACATTTAGTCTTAATGTAAATTGCATGGTTGCAGTTGCATTTTTTCCGTATATAATGATGTAGAAAATCATCAGATAAATTGAAAAGTGCGGAGGGCAAATTGCAATGAATACACTACCACAAACTTTAACTGCTAAAACAAATTCATCTACATCTTTTCAAAGATATTTTTCCAACCTAATATTAATTATTAAATACTCCTTATTGTTTGTTATACTAATTCTTTTTGCGGGGCATGAATCTGCAAATCCTGAATTAGGAAAGACTTCAATAGAGTTCTATAACTCAGAATTCAGACAGTATGCACAATCTTTTTCGAAATCGCATATTGATACTTCTGATAATATTAGCAAATTAGTTCATGATTTTTATATAAAAAGGCAGTACATGGCTGCCTGGACGCTCAACTTTGAGGCCAATTCGTCATTCAGTAAATTATATGAACTATTAAGTTCTTCCTATGAATTTGGACTTTATCCATCAAAATATTCTCTGTTTGAAATAATGATACTAAAACACAAGATGGCTTTGGACAAACAGCTGGAAGAAAGAATTAATGCAAGAGTGAAGCTTGAATACCTGTTAACATATACCGCATTCCGCTTTATGATTCATATTTCATGCGGATATGGTAACAATTCTTCTGAAAATTATATCAGATTTTTAGAGGGGTTACCGTCATATCTTAATTTTCATCTGAATAATGAGTCGGTGTATCAGGGTATTATTGAATTACAACCCGTAAATAAAGAATATGTGCAGTTACAACATGCTCTGCATAAATATATACAAACGGTTATTCCTGATACTGTTGAAGTAAGTACAAAAATACTTAAAGGAAATCTGGTTGAAATCGTAAAAAGTCTTTCAAGACATGGATTCCTGCAATATAAAGACACTGTATATACAACTGATTTAGAAGAAGCACTTAGAAAATTTCAACGTGCTCATGCCCTTGAGGCTTCGGGAGTTGCAGATGAAAATACCGTTGCAGAACTGGGGAAAAGTACAATGGAGTATTTTAATAAAATTGCTTTAAATCTTAACAGGATTAAAAAGGACGAACTAAGTAAAGACAATTACATATTGGTTAACATCCCGGCATTTCAGCTTAATTATATGAATGGTAAAGGTCAGTTAAAAGTGTTTAATGTGATTGTTGGCAGGAAGTATACTCCGACACCTGATATTAGCAGCAGGATTGAACGAATTGTGGCCAATCCTCACTGGACAGTACCACGGAGCATAACATACAATGAAATAATACCAAAGCTCAGAAAAGATTCATCGTATTTAGATAAACATGGGTTTATAGTAATTGATAATAAAGAGAATGCGGTTAATGCGTCTGAAATAAATTGGGATAGCGTTAATCCGAATGAGTTTAATTACTGGATTCGTCAGAAGAACAGCAGCAGAAACGCTCTTGGCAGGATTAAGTTTCTTTTTCCGAACAATTATAGAGTATATCTTCACGATACCCAGTCTAAGTCTCTTTTTAATAAGAAAGTCAGGGCTTATTCACATGGTTGTGTCAGGGTTCAGAATCCGGAAGAACTGGCTCAGTATATAATTGAAGACTATACGAAAGGGAATAATAAAAAACTTGATATAAGAAGTATTATTAAAGCGAAAACTACCCAGGATATTTATCTTGAGAAGCCGTTATCCGTTTTTATTAAATATTACACCTGTACTGCCGACAGCACAGGAAATATACAGTTTTATCCCGATATATATTCCCGCGATGAAAAAGCACTTGAAACATTTTTATCGGAAGTTTCAATTTAAATAAGAATAACGCGAAGAAGATAAGTATTCTTTATGATTCCCATAAATGAAAATACAGGTTTGATTTTTTATAAGATCAATGATCTGTTTATTCTTTTCTTGTGGTAAAGCAGGGCACCCAAAGCTTCTCCCAATCCTCCCATATTTATCAATATAATTACTGCTTACATAATTTGCCCCATGAATTACAATTGATCTTTTGTATGCATTATCATTAATACCTTTTTCAATACCTTGCATTCTTAATGAATAGCCGTGCTTTCCAAAATAGGTTTCAACTGTAATGAAAAACCCAAGGCAACTTTGATGAGATTTGGGATTATTTGAGAAATTTTCAGCGAATAACACTCCGGTCGATTTCCCATGGGCAACAAGAGCAGAAGATAAAATATTGTTATTCTTGATATCAACAACAAAGATCCTTTCTTCCGTTGAGGGCTTGCTATAATCAATTATTGTAAGAATGGAATCATTTATTTTATGTTCTTTTTTAATTTTATTGAATCCGTTAATTGCGTGTGCTATAATTTCAGGATTAATGAATTCGTTTGTGAATAACTCTTTATATTCAGGGAGATTTTCTTTATTGTGGCGTACTGCGTTTTCCGGGGAGACAGTATTATAAAGATTTTGTGTAAACAGACTGAGTAAAGACCCTATTATGATGTAACGTAAGCCCGATTTCATTTGGAATAGCGGATTTGGCGCCAAAACTACATAATACATCGGGTTAATCAAGAGTGGATATCAACATTTTATCAACATGTTACCAACAAAATTCTTTTTCGCTGATACTTGTAGGTCCCCATATTTTTATATTTCTGACATCAAATGGGGCTTTATCTGCACCGAATCCAATGAATCCCATTACCAATCCGGGATGTGAAAATATAACTTTTCTTTCAGGCTCATTTTTCAGTTTGAAGCTGGTTGTTCTTTTTAAAATATCCCGCTCAATAACAAACGTATTCCAGTTTCTAAAATCTGCAGAAAAGTACTTTGATTGTTGAAAAATGACTTCGCTTTGACTTATATAGCAGAAAGTCACAGAGTCTCCCATGAAAGAATAAGTATAAAGATTATCCTTTGATTTGGCAGGGCCAATAAGATAGAAATTACCTTTTATATCGTCTTGACGTACCTGAAATTCCATAATGAAATCGCCAAGTATCAGATTATTAATAATTCCCATTATACCTGGCAGAATGAACTGAGAAAGCGTATCCGTGGAATCACATGCAGGGGGAGTAATTTTCAAATTTCCATTTACAGCCCATTGTTCAGAGTTGTCTGTAGTAATTAAATCCAATATACTTTTATCAGTACATTTGTTTTCAAACAATATAGTATAACCAACAGGCAATTCCTGCGAATAAGAGCAAACAGAAATAAATAGCAGGGAAACCAGAAAAAGAAGAAATCGGGTTAATTTTTTATAGGAATTCAGAAATATCATAGAATAAGTTTTATTTTCAGTTGGCAGAATTAATATTTTTACCTGAAACATATAATATCTGACTTTGTATATTTTTCAAACATAACATTTTATTTTTGCAGCATTGAATTAATTAAAAATAAATATGTATCAGGAATATATTGATAAAATTGAAAAAGTCTGGGGAAACAGAGATTTACTGAATAATAAGGAAACACAAAGTATTATTAGGAATGTAATTGATTTACTGGATAAAGGAAAAATTCGTGTTGCGGAACCATCAGGTGAAGGTTGGAGAGTTAATCAATGGGTTAAAAAAGCCGTCATATTATATTTTCCCATTCAGAAGATGGAGGTGATAAAACTCGATCCGTTTGAGTTTCATGATAAAATTGCATTAAAATCGGGTTATCATGAACTGGGCGTAAGAGTTGTCCCTCATGCTGTTGCACGATATGGGTCCTATTTGGCTAAAGGAGTAATAATGATGCCATCTTATGTTAATATTGGTGCTTATGTTGATTCGGGTACAATGGTTGATACATGGGCCACAGTTGGTTCGTGTGCCCAGATTGGTAAAAATGTTCATTTAAGCGGAGGAGTTGGTATTGGAGGAGTATTAGAACCTGTTCAGGCGGCACCGGTTATTATTGAAGATGATTGTTTTATTGGTTCACGATGTATTGTTGTTGAAGGTGCACATATAGGAAAGGCAGCTGTACTGGGTGCCAATACAGTTATCACAAAATCGACAAAGGTTATTGATGTTTCAAATCCGGAAGCCAAAGAATACAGGGGTTATGTTCCACCACAGTCGGTTGTGATTCCCGGATCGGTCTCTAAAAAATTCCCGGCCGGCGAGTACCAAACTCCGGCTGCGCTGATTATTGGGCAAAGAAAACTATCGACCGACCTGAAAACATCATTAAATGATGCGCTTAGAGATTTCGATTTAGCTGTATAAAAAATCTCAAAATGAAAATAGGATTCGATGCAAAACGTGCATTTTATAATAAAAGCGGATTGGGTAACTACAGCCGTGATTTAATAAAGGCACTGCATCTTTATGATCCTTCACAACAATACTATCTGTATACGCCGTCAGTTAAAGGCGCAATTTCTTTTATTCATAACAGTGATATCAGAATTAAAACACCGGATAAGAATTTTGGGAAACTGTGCCAGGCTTACTGGCGATCATTTCTTTTAACAGACAGGTTAAAAAAAGACGGAATTGATCTGTTTCATGGCCTTAGCAATGAACTTCCGGTGAATATTCATAAAAAAGGGATAAAATCTGTTGTTACAATCCACGACCTCATATTTATGAGATTCCCGCAATGGTATTCAACTATTGACAGATACATCTATACCAGGAAATTCAGATACTCCGGAAAGGTGGCAAAAAGGGTAATAACGGTGAGTGAACAAACAAAAAATGATCTTATTGAATTCTTTCAGATTGATGAAAATAAGATTAAAGTAATTTATCAGGGGTGTAATGAGAGTTTTAAGAAGAAACTTTCTGGAAATGATCATAGAAAAATTGTTGATTTATATAAACTCCCTTCACAGTTTATACTTTATGTTGGTACCATCGAAGAGAGAAAGAATCTTTTAAATATTATTAAATCAATTCATCTTGGGCAAATTAATATTCCACTGGTTGTAGTTGGTCGGCCAACAAGATATTTAAGAAAAGTCCGTGAGTTTATTTCAGAAAATAAAGTCAGGAATATCATTTTTATGAATCAGCTCCCGGTTGAACATCTACCTGCTATTTATCAGTTGGCAGAAATCTTTATTTATCCTTCGGTTTTTGAAGGATTTGGTATACCTATTCTTGAAGCAATGACGTCTGGTATCCCCGTAGTTACATCAACCGGAAGTTGTTTTAAAGAGGTTGGCGGTAAAGCAGCATATTATATTGATCCGTATAATACCGACGAAATGATATGTGCAATAAAAAGTGTGCTTTCGGAAAATGACAGACGTGAAGAAATGATTAAAAAAGGCTACGAACAGGCTGAAAAATTTAATAATTCAGATATTGCAGCAAAAGTTATGAACGCATACAGAGAAATATCCGATGAATGAGGAAATAAATAAAGTTGTGAAGGTTCTGCAGGAAGGCGGTATTATATTGTATCCAACCGATACAATATGGGGGATTGGCTGCGATGCTACAAACAGAGAATCGGTAAAACGAATTTACGACCTTAAAAAACGCGTCGATAGTAAAGCAATGATTGTGTTAATTGATACTGAACAAAGGCTTGGGCAGTGCATCTCAGAAGTGCCGGAAATTGCCTGGCAGCTATTACAAGTAGCCGATAAACCATTAACAATTATTTATCCTGGTGCAAAAAATTTAGCGGATAATTTAATTGCAGAGAATGGAAGTATTGGAATTCGAATTGTTCAGGATGAGTTTTGCAGGAATCTTATACACAGATTTAAGAAACCCATTGTGTCAACTTCTGCCAATATAAGCGGAGAAAAATCGCCATCGATATTTACGGATATTTCCAATAAAATTATTAGAGGTGTTGATTATGTTGTAAGGTGGAGACAAAATAACACCGACACCGCAAAACCTTCTTCGATACTGGAATTAGGTTTACATGGTGAAATTAAAATAATCAGGTCTTAATGAACTTATATTATTCCTTCTGCCTTCATCGATTCTATAATCTGATCAACTGTTTTTGAGGAATTGGGCAAAATACCCGGAGGACAAGTTCCTACCCTCTCTGCAACCTGGAATCTTCTGCATTTTTTTCTGCCTTCCTCACCGGCTTCACAATAAAGCCTTCTGTAGGTATCAGAATATTCCGAACCTTTTAAAATGCCATTAAATATCGGACACTTAGGTGTTTTTGGACAAAGATCTGCTTCCATTTTCTTAACTTTTGGTTTATCGTATCATAACTTCATTTAGCTTATATAATCGGCTATCCTAATTTATATCAATCCATTTTGTATTCCAAGAATATTTATTTCAATTTATGAAACCGCATATAAATTCATTTCTGATAAAAAATCTCCGCAAACGTTTGCAAATACCTGTTTCACACGATCAGTATACGGTTTTTCCATATAACAGGTTATACTTATTAATAAAATGTCCGCATAATTGAGGAAATCGACCTTTATTTTCTGTAATAACTTCAGATAAATCAATAATATTAGTAGGAGTGAGGTCTGATCTTAAATAATTATTCAGGATTTTTGTGTTTTTCTGCAAACGTTTTAAATGCAGGTTTCAGACCTAAAATGCCTTTTAATACCATATTTCCGCTGTTTTAGTAATTCATTTTTATATTCTTCAGTAATTACATTTGAGACTCAATGCACAGCAGACAATTTATTAATTGTGCAAATATTAAAACAAGGTTAGTAATCTGACTTGCTTCGTGTAATAGATAGATTAGTCTGGATGTATAACCATGAAGAAAAAATAATTAACTTATGAATAAATATTTGAAAATAGATCCATGGTGTATTTTAGAAGAAGGATTCGATCCAAAAAATCACCGGGCTTCAGAAAGTATTTTCAGCATTGGGAACGGACGATTTGGTCAGCGTGCAAACTTTGAGGAAACCTATTCTGGTGAAACACTTCAGGGAAATTATATTGCAGGAGTATACTATCCTGATAAGACCAGAGTTGGCTGGTGGAAAAACGGCTATCCCGAATATTTTGCCAAAGTGCTCAATGCTCCAAGCTGGATAGGACTAGATTTTAAAATTGGAGATGAAATACTTGACCTGGCCAAATGCAAGGTTCATAAATTCACGCGTACATTAAATATGAAAAAAGGGTATTTACAACGTGAATTTGTTGCTGAACTTCCTTCGGGTCAACAGGTGAAGGCTGATATTATCAGATTTATCAGTATGGATAAACCTGAGGTTGGTGCAGTGGAGTATAAGATCTCCCCGCTAACTGATAATTCAACGATTACTGTAACTTCTGATGTTGAGGGAAGGATTAAAAATGCAGATGCAAATTATGGTGAATTCTTTTGGGATGAGGTAAATAAAGATGTATCGGGAGCTCGCGGATTTTTAACTTGCCGCACCCGTAAAACAGCCTTTGATGTATGTATAGGTGCTGAGGTTAAGGCTGATATCAATGGTAATACAATTGAACTGAAATGTCAAAACTCACAGGAAGAGAAATATGTTGCTTCAATATTCTCCGTAAATGTAGCGAAGGGAGAAGTATTAACAATCCATAAATATGCTTCGGTTTTATCATCGCTTTATCACGATAAGGATAAGCTGAGAAAGAATGCCGACTTAGTTTTACAGGATGCCGTTAAAACGGGCTTTGCAAGTTTACTTGATACAAATATTAAAGTCTGGGATAACAAATGGGAGCATAGCGATATTACCATTGAAGGTGATGATGAGGCACAACAGGGAATAAGATTTAACATATTTCAGTTAAACCAGACCTATACCGGCGATGATGAAAGACTCAATATCGGGCCAAAGGGATTTACAGGTGAGAAATACGGTGGAAGCACATATTGGGACACTGAGGCATACTGCCTGCCATTTTACCTTTGCACAGCAGAGCAGGAAGTTTCAAGAAATTTATTAAAGTACAGATATAAACATTTACAGAAGGCTATTGAAAACGGTGAAAAACTTGGTTTTACAGGAGGGGCAGCAATGTACCCGATGGTTACAATGAACGGGGAGGAGTGTCATAATGAGTGGGAAATTACTTTTGAGGAAATCCACCGAAACGGAGCCATTGCCCATGCCATTTTTAATTACATAAAACATACCGATGACAAACAATATCTTGTTGATTATGGTCTGGAAGTATTAATAGGCATTTCAAGAATGTGGCGTCAGAGAGTTAACTTTTCTGAAGTTAAAGGGAAATACGTTATGCTGGGAGTAACTGGTCCCAATGAATATGAGAATAATGTAAACAACAACTGGTATACAAATACCATTGCAGCCTGGACACTTAGCTATACTTTAAAAGTTATTGAGATTGTTAAAAGCTTAGATCAGTCAAAATATAACGAGATCGTTAAAAAGGCCGCTTTCGATGAGCAGAAAGAAACTACTGAGTGGACAGATATCATTGAAAACATGTATTATCCTGTTAACGAAAACAATGGAATTTTTCTTCAGCAGGATGGTTATCTCGATAAAGAGCAGCTGACAGTCGATGACCTTGATCCAAAAATACGGCCGCTGAACCAAACCTGGTCGTGGGACAGGATATTACGATCATGTTTTATTAAACAGGCTGACGTGCTGCAGGGTATTTATCTTTTTGAAGACAGGTTTGATACCGAGACAATCAGAAAAAACTATGAATTCTATGAACCCCGCACTGTTCATGAATCAAGCCTTTCACCCTGTATTCATGTTATTGTGGCTGCGCGTATCGGGGAAATAGAAGATGCATATTCGCTTTACTTGCGCACATCAAGGTTAGACCTTGACGATTACAATAACGAAGCACACGAAGGGCTCCATATTACAAGTATGGCAGGAACCTGGATGTCTGTAGTAGAAGGATTTGGAGGTAAACGAGTACGTGATGAAAAGCTCGTACTGAATCCGTTAATACCGTCTCGGTGGAAATCGTTCTCATTTAAAATTAATTTCAGGAAAGCACTGTTAAGCATCAAAGTGACAAATGAAGAAATAAATATATATAACGAATCAGATCATACAGCTTCACTTCTCATTTACGGACAGGAATATTTACTGTCCGGTAATAATAATTTAGTTGTTAAAAAGTAAACTCTAATCTATATGCAGACGAATCTGCCACTAATCACTAAAAATTATCTGATATGAAAAGAATCATTATTGGCAAAGTAATGGCATTGCTGCTACTTTGCTTTATGCAATTAAATGTTTTTGCTCAGGGCAGGGGAATAACCGGTACGGTTATCGACTCCGATGGCGAGCCATTGCCCGGGGTGAGCATAATAGTGAAAGGAACCACGCAGGGAACAACAACCAGCATAGAAGGGACATACTCACTTGAAGTACCCGATGATGCTGTTCTTGTGTTTTCTTTTATAGGTTTTACACCTAAGGAAATAACCGTCGGGGATCAGTCAACTATTGATGTTACCCTGCTGGAAGATATTATGGAACTGGATGAAATTGTTGTTGTGGGATATGGAACAACAAAAAAGAGCGATCTGACTGGAGCAATGGCTTCACTTAAAGAAGAGGACTTTAACAGCCGGGTTGGAGCTACTCCTGAACAATTAATTCAGGGCAGGGTAGCAGGTGTCCATATAACCTCAAATAATGGTGAACCCGGAGCTGGAACCCAAATCAGAATTCGTGGTACAAGTACAATACGTACCAATCAGCAACCACTTTATGTAATTGATGGTGTGCCACTTGATTTTAAAACCACTTCTCCTGATGGTGTTGAAGGTACTGCTTTAGGTGGAGCTCCGGCAACAAATCCTCTTAACTTTATTAATCCCGGGGATATTGAATCAATAGATATTTTAAAAGACGCATCTGCAGCTGCTATATATGGAGCAAGAGGTGCTAACGGAGTTGTTATTATTACCACGAAAAAAGGTAAAGAAGGGAAAGCGGAAGTGGAATATTCAACATTTGTAAGTATGTCACAGTTACCTAAAAAACTGGATATTTTAAATGCCGAAGAATTTGTTCAGGTTAGGGTAGAACATGGGAGAAACATTGAAGAGGATGATCCGAATCATTATGGTTACGACACAGACTGGCAAGATGTTCTTTTCCGTAATGCCTTAAGTCATAGTCATAACTTGTCAATATCCGGTGGTAATGAAAAATCTACATATCGAACATCTTTGGGTTATCTCAATCAACAAGGGATTATCGAAAAGTCTGATCTAAGACGTTATACAGGAAGACTTAATTTAACACAAAAAGCGATAAAGGACTTGGTTTTATTAGAAACAAATATTACTGCATCGCAAGTAGTTGAAAATCGTCCTCCTTTAGGTACAACAGGATATGAAGGAGATATCTTATTAAGTGCACTAAAAGCAAATCCAACATGGCCGACTACATTACCTGGTGGAGATCCTTTTCAGACTGGTAGTAGCAGTGAAAGAAATCCTGCTGCAATGCTTGCTTACACCGATGATTTGACTCGTACCTCGCGAATGATAGGTAATATAGCAGCAACTGCCAACATAGTTAAAGATCTTACTTACAAACTGAATCTTAGCTTGGATTATGCAAATGCCAACAGACAAATTAATCAAAGTCAAAAACTTGATTATATGGCTTCAACGGTAGGTCTTGGTCAAATAAACAATAAGGAATTATACAATTATTTAATTGAGCATACATTGAATTATACGAAGGAATTTGATATACATAAATTTACTTTTTTAGCAGGGTATTCTTATCAGGAATTTATAGACAGAGGATCAAAATTAGCACTTGGAGGTTTTGCTTCAGATGGTATTTTATATACAAATAACTTAGGATTTGGACGTGCCATAGTATATGAAAACATTGATTCATGGGCTGAAAAGTATCAGCTTCAATCATTCTTCGGAAGGTTAAATTATAATCTGCTTGAGCGATATCTCTTTACTGCAACAATACGAGCTGATGGTTCTTCAAAGTTTGGGGTAAACAATAAGTATGGTTATTTCCCATCTTTTGCTTTAGCATGGAGAATCTCAGAAGAAAGTTTCATGAAAGATATAGATGTAATAAGCAATCTTAAATTGCGTGCTGGATGGGGGCAAACCGGTAATTCGGAAATTGGATCAAAATGGTCTCAATATTTATACTCTTCCGATCCGGATAGTAGAGTAATTGTCGGGGGAGAAGTTATCAGTGGATTTAGTATTTCCCGTACCTTCAATAAAGATATTAAATGGGAAACAACAACTTCTACTAACTTGGGTTTGGATTTTGGCTTATTTAATGGCAAATTATCCGGAACTGTAGATGTATTCAGAAAAACAACTACTGATCTTTTATTGGAAACGACTGCTCCGGCAGGATCACCAACTGCAACATGGGTTCGTAATATTGATTCGGCAAAAATAATTAATGAAGGAATTGAAATAAGTCTTAATGCATTCCCGGTTACAAAAAAAGATTTTACATGGGAAATATCAGGAAGTATGACTTTCCAGGATAATGTAGTGAAAGACCTCCCGTCTGTTTATCACACAGGTTTGGCAAGAGGTCAGGGATTGACCGGACAATATGTGCAGATTATTACTGATGACGAACCTATGAATGTTTTTATCGGTTTTCGGATTGATTCAGTTGATGAAGATGGTAACGTTTATTATTTACAGACTGAAGATGGTCAGGATAGTCTGACTTATTTAGGTGACCCTCAGCCTAACTTTATCTGGGGGTTAAATAATACATTCAGATATAAAAACTTCGATCTTTCATTCTTCATTGAAGGTGTACATGGCAACACTGTATTTAATAACACAGCACTACTTCTTGATAAAGGTAATGTTACCAGACAGTCCAGTAATGCACTTTCAGATTTTGTTTATGATGATATTTCCTTCAATTATGGTCCGAAAGTTAATGACCGGTATATGGAAGATGGTTCATATATTCGACTAAGTAATGTAACACTAGGTTATACATATACGGTAAAGAATCTTGACTGGTTGTCTCGGGTAAGGATATATATTTCCGGGAATAACCTATTGTTGCTAACAGATTATTCCGGGTATGATCCTGATGTAAGTAGCAGTTCTGACATGGGAGGAGTTAAATCTTATGGATTGGATATTACAAATTATCCGAAATCAAGATCATTTTTAGTTGGTTTAAATGTTACATTCTAATCTGATAAATTAAAAATTATGAAAAGAAAAATCTTAATATATATGTTCGGGGCCTTAATGGTTTCATTTCTGTTCCCGACATCATGTACTCTGGATGAAGAAATTCTTGATGAGTATACAGCAGATGTTATACAATCCGACCCTGAATTATTGACAAATCTTTTAGCTCCCCCATTGGCAGCCATGAGACAGCTCTGGTGGCGTCAAAGCGTTTGGGGGTTTCAGGAAGCGACTTCTGACGAACTTTGTTTTCCTACTCGAGGTAATGACTGGTATGATCAGGGTGTATGGCAGGAACATTACCTGCATACCTGGTCACCAACTCATCGTGATGTAGTTGATACATGGAACAGGCTCAGTAATGCTATTTCTGATGCAAATGCAGCGCTTAATAATTTAGGTGTTGAAAATGAAGACGATCAGGGAAGTGTTCTTACAGGCCGTGCACAGGCCAAATTTCTAAGAGCTTTTTATGAATATTATATGTACGACCTTTATAGAGTTTATCCCGTAAGAGATCCTTTTAATCTTGATTACTCAATACAACCGGATTATTATAAAGATGAAGCTGGATTTTATAGACTTGTATCAATAGTGAAAGAACAACTTCCTTATATGAAGAGAATTGATATTGATCCGGTAAATGATCCTAGTTATTTACAGGCATTGTATGGTGAACCTACCAGAGATGCCGGTTTAATGTTATTAGCTAAATTGTACTTGAATAAAGAAGTATATCTTGGTATTCCGGGGTGGGATTCATGTCAGATTTATCTTGATGAACTCATTGCTTCTAACAGATATACTTTAGCTAATGACTACTTTGATATGTTTAGTGTTGAAAACCAGAATAGATTTACTGCCAGTGATAATGAGGCTATACTTGTTTGTGTGTTTGATGACTCAGAGGATTTTGGTGGTGCAGGGGATGTAATGTGGGTAAGACCGGTTTTCCATTATAATCAGGATTTTGGAGGTACCCAAACTGATAACTGGAATGGATGTATGGCACCGGAAGAATACTTGCAGGAAGTATGGATTGAAGGAACAGATACAACAACCGATGTCAGATGGAAAGATGATAGAGTATTTAGTGATATGGCAGTACATTTGGGATTCAATTATGGTCAGCAATATGATGCAAGAACTGGGGATAGCTTAACTACTCGTGGTGGTGCTCCATTATATTTTACATTTGAATGCCCGTTAGAAGGGGCTCTAGAAAATGAAGGTGTTAGAGTTTTAAAATATCCTCCTCGTTTTCCTCCAGTTAACATAGGTAGAACACCAAATGATTTTGTTGTATGGCGCTATGCTGATGTTTTACTTATGAAAGCAGAATGTCTTGCCAGAACTAGTCATTTAGGTGATGCTGAAGATTTGGTTACTGAATTACGTGAAAAAAGAAATGCTTCGCCTCTTGAAGATTTTAGCTTGGATGATATTCTCGCAGAGAGAGGTAGGGAATTATATTGGGAGGGTCATAGACGCCAGGATCAGATTCGATTTGGCACATTTACTCAACCAAAAACTAATAAACCAGAAGCATCACCTGAAACTGCAATTCTGTTGCCAATCCCACAAACTGCGATTGATGCTTCAGAAGGTTTGCTTGTACAAAACGAAGGATATTAATAAGTTTTTAACTAGATAGATTAAAATAATCCCCGCACACACCGGTTGTTATATCGAATAATGTGCGGGGATGATTTACTACAGATCATTATTATAATATTAACGTTTATATGGTTCGCTCACGAGTTATTCTTTTTCTGATCTTTTTATTACATGGTGTGCTTTGCCATGCTGAAGATACTTTGAAGATTTATTCTGTAGAACCACCATTCTGGTGGGCCGGCATGGAGTATAATAATCTGCAGTTACTTGTTTATGGTCAGAACATTGGCAATACAAACGTTTCTTCTTCATCTCCTGATATTCAGATTAAAGAAATTCACCGGCCGGAAAATAAAAACTATCTCTTCATTGATATAGAAATATTCCCTGAGGCTGCACCGGGTGTTTATAAAATAGAATTTTTAAACGATATTAATGAGACAACATCAATCCAGTATTCATTAAAGGTCAGAGCTGAGAATGCCGGTAAACAAAAGGGTTTTAAAAGCACTGATGTAATTTACCTGCTCATGCCCGACCGGTTTTCAAACGGTAATCCTGAAAACGACAACCATAAAGACATGCTTGAAAGTGCCGACAGGTCGAATCCCAATGGCAGACATGGCGGCGATATCGAAGGCATCGCAAATCATCTTGATTATATTGCTGATATGGGATTTACTGCTATATGGATCAATCCGTTACTTGAAAATAATATGCCGGCGTATTCATATCACGGATATGCTATCACCGATTTTTACAGAATAGACCCGCGTTTTGGATCAAATCACGATTATAAACTGCTTGTTGATTCAGCACATTCAAAAGGTTTAAAAGTTATAATGGATATGGTTTTTAATCATTGCGGAACCGGTAATCCGCTTATAGAAGACCTGCCTGTGCCCGATTGGGTGAATATGTGGGATAATTTTACGCGCACCAGTTATCGTGGCGATATCATTTCCGATCCGTACGTTTCTGATTACGACCTCGAAATAATGGAAAAGGGTTGGTTCAGTTTTGGTATGGCAGATTTAAATCAGAACAACCCTTTTGTTTATAATTATCTTCTTCAGAATTGTATATGGTGGATTGAGTATTCAGGTATCGACGGAATAAGAATGGATACTTATCCTTTTCCTGAGAAGGAATCGATGGCAAAGTGGGCAAAGACAATTCTGGAACTTTACCCCCGTTTTTCAATTGTAGGGGAAGTCTGGTTGAGAGAACCTGCACAAACAGCATATTGGCAGGAAGGAAATCGTTTTGGATATGATTCATTTTTACCTGTGGTTACCGATTTCCCTTTATATTATGCGATGAGTGAAGCATTTGTTGAAAAAGAAAGCTGGCAGGATGGCATTACAAAATTGCACAATATTTTATCTCAGGACTTTTTATATTCCAATCCCGATAATCTTTTGGTATTTGCAGATAACCATGATCTGAGTCGTTTTTTCACAACAATAAATGAAGATCTTTCATTATTTAAGATGGCTATGACATTTCTGCTTACTACTCGCGGAATACCAGAGATATATTATGGAACGGAAATTCTGATGACAGGAGAAGAACATAGCGGACATGGTTATATCCGGCAGGATTTTCCGGGAGGATGGAGAACGGATACTATAAATGCTTTTGTAGCAAAAGGACTTTCACCTGATCAGCTGGAAGCACAACTTTTCTTGAAGAAATTGTTGAATTGGAGAGCTTCATCTGAAGTCATTCACTCAGGTCATTTAAAACATTATCTTCCTGCCGATGGTATTTATGTTTACTTCAGGTACAACGATGATAAATCGGTTATGGTTGCAATAAATAAAAACAGTGAGGAGGTTCAACTTGAGACCGCCAGATTCAAGGAAAACCTTACAGAATATAATTCAGCTGTTGAAATTATTAGCGGATCTGCAATTAGTGATCTTGATAATATCAGATTACCATCCAGATCGGCGATTGTATTGGAACTTAACAAAGACTAGCATATTATTAATAAAAAACTGACAACTATGGTGCAACAAATGAAAAAAGCAGGTATTAAAATGCTGGCTGCATTACTCACAATGGGTTTTGCATTCATGCTGTCATGTTCTACTGAAAGTAATGATTCCGGTAAAAGTCTGATTTGCGGACTGGCAACACCACTTATTGTTACCAGTGATACATTCTTTTTTCATACATCCGATTACGTGCACGATCAATCTTTACTAAAGGAGATTACTTTTCCCGGTGAGATCTCTGCTGTTGAAATCGATAGCGGGATATTCAGGCTTGTTAAAAGCGAAAACCTTCCCAAACTTTCTACAATAGGTTTAACAGCTCAGGATGGTGGTGAATATGCTATTCTGATTAAAAATCTGGCAAAAGAGAAGGTGACCATCAAATATAATCCGGGAGATAAAAAATGTAAATCGGTAAAAGTTAGGGGTAGTTTAAACCGATGGAATGTCAACGCTTCAAAAATGAAAAATGTTGATGGGATATGGACTGAAGTATTTGAGTTGCCGGCAGGAGAATATCAGTATTTACTGGTTGTTGACGGTTTAGAAATGAAAGACCCGGTTAATCCCGACTCAATTGATAATGGATTCGGAGGTTATAATTCAATATTACGTGTAGGCACTTATGAACAGGAAAATATGCCCTTTATAAGAAGTGTATCTTTTAATAAAAATACTATTGAACTTGAATCTTCATCCGTTCTTAAAGAAATTTATGCCTTCCTTGATAATACTTCAGTTCCGGCAATCACTGATGGAAATTCCATAACTGTGAAAATCCCCGGAAGTTCAAAAAAAGAAGAACGATCATATGTCCGCGTTATAGGGGACGATGAACGGGGAATCTCTAATGATCTTTTAATCCCGCTGGAATATGGAAAAGTTATTACCGATGCTTCAAAACTGACAAGATTCGACCGCCAGACCATGATCATGTATTTTATGATGATTGACAGGTTCTACAATGGAAATCCTGGTAATGATGAACCGGTTGATGACCCGGATATACTTCCAAAGGCAAACCACTATGGTGGCGATATTGCAGGTGTATTAAGTCAGTTGAATAATAATTATTTCCAGGAACTCGGGACAAATACAATATGGCTGTCACCTATAACTCAAAATCCTAAAGGGGCTTATGGATTATATCCGGAACCAAGAACAAAATTTTCGGGATATCATGGATACTGGCCCATATCATCTCTAAAGATCGATTATCGTTTTGGCACCGATCAGGAACTTCGCGATTTAATACAAAAAACTCATGAGAATGATATGAATATTATTCTCGATTATGTTGCCAACCATGTTCATGAACTCCATCCTGTGTATCAACTACATCCCGACTGGGCGACAAACCTGTATTTACCCGATGGAACACTGAACACCGAAAGATGGGATGATTACAGGTTAACAACCTGGTTCGATGTATTTCTGCCAACACTTGACCTGAGCAGGCCAGAGGTTATTGAACCCATGACTGATTCAGCTATATACTGGATTACTGAATTCGGGCTCGATGGTTTCAGACACGATGCTACCAAACATATTGACGAACTATTCTGGCGTAGACTTACGCTAAAGCTCAAAGAAGCAACTGACTGCGATCCTATGATTTTCCAGATCGGTGAAACATATGGAAGCCCTGAACTTATAGCAAGTTATGTTAGTTCAGGTATGTTGGATGGTCAGTTTGATTTTAATGTTTATGACAACACAGTTTCTGTGCTTGGCCGCGACGAGGTTTCATTCGACAGATTAAAATCTACACTAGATCAGAGTTTACGTTATTATGGATACCATAACCAGATGGGTTACATTACCGGTAACCAGGACAGGCCGAGGTTCATTTCTCTGGCGGGCGGAGATCTTAAATTTGGTGAAAACTCCAAATATGCCGGCTGGAACAGGGAAATTGGAATAGGTGATTCAACAGCCTACGATAAACTTATTATGCTGCATGCATTTAATTTAACCATTCCGGGTATTCCGGTAATTTATTATGGCGATGAAATAGGTTTACCTGGAGCAAACGATCCCGACAATCGCAGGTGGATGAAATTCGATAATCTTAATCCGCGTGAGATGAAAGTGAGAAATACAGTGAGCAAACTTATTTCGGTCAGAAAATCATCCATGGCATTACTATATGGAGATTTGAAATTTTTACATACCGATAATAAAACTTTTGCATATATAAGATGTTACTTCGATGATATTGCATTAGTCATATTCAATAAGGATTCTGAACCTGCTGCGGTAACAATTGACTACCCGGCTGTAAAAGATAAAACTCTGAAATCCTTATTCGGAAGTAGGATTGAAAAGGATGGAGAAAATATTACGATAGAATTAGAAGCAAATAGTTTTGATATAATTAAATCAGATTAGATATGAAAAAAAATCTCATGAAACTCTTTTCAGTGGCTGTATTACCTGCACTAATTATTTCATGCAGGCCTGCCGTTAATGAACAATCCGAACAAAAACAATATGTTGTTCAAAGCAATATAATACACCCTGACTGGGTAAAAGATGCTGTTATTTACGAGGTAAATATCAGACAACACACAAAAGAAGGGACTTTTAATGCTTTTACTGAAGATTTGCCGAGGTTGAGTAAACTGGGAATAGATATATTATGGTTAATGCCGGTACATCCCATAGGTGAGAAAAACAGGAAAGGACCTTTGGGAAGTTATTATTCTGTTAAAGATTACTATAGTACCAATCCTGAATTTGGAACTACCGAAGATTTAAAGAACTTAGTAAACAAAGCACATTCACTTGGGATGTATGTAATTCTTGACTGGGTGCCTAATCATTCGGCGTGGGATAATGAACTTGTTGTAAAGCATCCCGATTGGTATGCAAAAGATACGTTAGGAAATATGTATTCACCAAGAGGCTGGGTTGATGTTGTGAAATTTGATTATAACAATAAAGATCTCAGAACATATATGACAGGTGCTTTAAAGTATTGGATAACTGAAGTCGGAGTTGACGGATATCGTTGCGATGTTGCAGGTGATGTTCCGTGTGATTACTGGAATGAAGCGCGGGCCTCACTTGATTCATTATCAAAACCGATATTTATGCTGGCAGAGAACGAAAATAAAAATTGTTTGCTGGAAGAAGCATTTAGCATGAATTATGGTTGGGAATTGCATCACATCATGAATGATATCGCAGCAGGAGAAAAAACGGTTGAACACCTTAAAACGTTCTATGCGAAACACGATACATTGTACGAGCCAAATATCATTCAGATGAATTTCCTTACCAATCATGATGAAAACACCTGGAGAGGAACAATCAGTGAACGATATGGAGAAGCTGCAGAAGTGTACGCTCTGATGATCTTCACAGTACCCGGAATGCCGCTGCTGTATTCAGGTCAGGAAGTTGGATTGGATAAAAGGCTGGAATTTTTTGAAAGAGACCCGGTTGAATGGAAAGAATCGGAATGGACGGATATATATAAGAAATTCATTGATCTTAAAACCAATCATTCCGTTTTTTGGAATGGGGATCAGGGTGGATCATTTGAAATTATTGAATCAGTGTATGATGATGTTTTTGCTTTTCAGCGAAAAGATACCAGGGAGGAAGCAATTGTTATTCTAAATTTCTCCGATTCCCCCAGAATGATTAATTTTAATAATACAGGAATAAAGGGTGAGTATAGCAATGCATTTTCAGATGAGAATATTGATGTTTCAAGAGGAATTAAATTGGGAGCGTACAGTTACAGTGTACTCTTAAATGAATTGTAAGTTGAGACGTTAAATCCATTTGATGCCGGGTCTTGTTTAAGGTCCGGTTTTTTTATGAAAGTCTTTAGCATGTTAATATCGATCTTATAATGACATTGTTTAATTTATATCTTTAGCAAATTTATTAATTTTAAAACGATTAAAATTATGAGAACAACATTAATCAGGCAATTAACAGTAATTCTTACAGTTTTATCCATATTATTAGTTTCGTCCTGCAAGAAAGATGATCCTGTAGACGACGTTAATGATAATGATGATACCACGGTTTATTTTGAAGGCACTCTTGAAGATGCCCTTGCTGATCTGGATTCGGTATATATTTATCTGCTTACAAAAATATACGATGGCTGGTGCTCTCCGTTACTTGCTGCGAATTTAATGTCAGGCGATGCTATTAAAGGGGGTGATTCCGACGGTGACCAGTATAAGTTTCTTGAACTCCAGCAATTTGATGCCGATGCCGGTAATGAAGTTTGTTATTCGTTGTGGATGAAGTATTATTTAGGGATATATCATACGAATAAAATACTTTTCAATACATCTGTACATGATATTGCTGGGAATGAACAGATGAGGGGTGAAGCGTTATTTTTCAGAGCTTACTTTCACTTTGAGTTATTAAAGCTGTTTAAAAATATTCCGGTAGTCAACCAGTATCTGCCAGATCATTCATATATAAATACCGGATTAGATCTGGCGGGCAAATGTGATTTGATTGTTGCGGATCTTTTACAGGCAGCTGAATTGCTGCCTTTAAAATCTTCTCTTTCTCCGGAAGATCTGTTTAGACCTTCAAAAGGTGCTGCCCAGGCACTTTTAGGAAAACTTTATTTATATATGGCTTCGGATTATTTTAATCTTGGGAGTTCATATTACACGGATGCGCTGGCACAGTTTGATGAGGTTATAAACTCAGGTGAATATGCCTTGATGGATGACTTTGGTGATAACTTTATTAAGACCGGGGAATTTGAAGAGGAATCGGTCTTTGAGATTAGTTATTATGCTAATGAATCAACTTCTCAGGACTGGACTCCTGCCAGTACCGGAAATATAGATTGTCAGTTTAATGGTCCTAAAATGTTATATGGAAATTCTGTATATGATGAAGGATGGGGTTTCCAAAGAGTTAAGGAAGAATTAACAGATATGTTTATGAATGAGGATGATGCAGTAAGACGATCAGCAACTGTTATTACTTTGGATGAAGTGCTCGAATCAGGAGGGACTTACAATTTTGAAAATGATGAAATATTAGGATACCCAACGAACTTCAACAATAAAACCACTACCAAAATTACCGAACAGGAGTCATCTCCAAGTGACACTTACCATTATGGGACAAATGACAGAATAATTCGCTATTCTGATGTTCTGTTAATGGCAGCTGAGGCAAATCTTAAAATCGGTAACGATCCTTTGGCACAAACTTATCTGAATGAAGTGAGGGGAAGAGTGGATCTGGATCCGGTTTCTGCCACCGGAGCTGCATTATTTACCGCCATTAAAACAGAACGAAGGCTAGAACTCGCGTTAGAAGGGCACAGATTTTTTGATCTTGTGCGTTGGGGAGATGCCGATGAGATATTTGCTGAAGAAGGATTTACCGAAGGAGTAAATGAAATACTTCCCATTCCTGTATCAGAATTAATTGAACACCCGGAACTGGAACAAAACCCCGGATATTAATGTTTTATAAAGGACTACTAATTTAATATCAAATCCATATATTAATAGTGATACAATTTTAAGGTCGGTATCTGTAAAATGCCGGCCTTTTATTTTCTGACTGATCCTTACAGACCAGGATGTGGACTTAATTTTCTTATTACCGGTTAAGATTAAATTGGACAAATAGTATTGTTAGCTAATGTATTATTTTCGAATCGAAATTCGTATTTAATATCGTCAAACCCCAAATAATATTAATAATATGGAAAATCAAGATAAAGAAAGAATTAAAGCAATTGTCTCAAAGCGAAAAAAAGCCCATTCGTTTTATCTGAAAAACTCAAAAGTCTATAAGGCTTTCACCGATATGGAGCGGAATACATATATCGATGGTGCTTTGAGTAAGAAACAAAAAGAGCTTATTGCAATTGGGATATCGATAGTAATTAATTGTGAATCATGCATGGAATGGCATATTAAACAGGCATTGGATGATGGGGCAACTACCACGGAAATTATTGAATCAATTGAAGTTGGAATAGAAATGAGCGGTGGTCCCGGGACTGCTTCTGCAAGGTTTGCAATGAATGTTCTTGAATATTATGAATCAGAAAAATAAAAAATGGGTGGTAAAAATTCAAAACCACCCACTTTTAAACAACCTAATCTTCAAATTGGTTCCTGTATTATTGTATGATTATTTTACCTTGCAAAGTAACCTCCTGGTTATAGATTTTATATAAATACAAACCTGGTTGAACAGGTGTTTCATTATTAAGATTTACTACAATTGTTTTGTTACCTTCAGAAATAAATTTATCTCTGTATACCAGGCTTCCTGTAAGGTTAAAAAGTTCTATGTCAAAAGTACCGGGCTGATTTATATACAGACTGATTTCACCATTGCTCGGGTTTGGATATATTATAAAGTCACTTTCATCTGGCTGCATGGTATTAATTGAAGACGGAATATCCGGGATTTCAAGCTGAACATCAATATATAACCTGTATTCACCCGGATCAAGATTTATGATTTCATCGACATCTGTTACTTCAATACTATCTCCCGTAAAGTATTCGTACCAGGTTCCGGTGTGCTGAAACGATGGTGTTATATCGCCGGAAGAAATTCCGAAATTGCCAATAATTGTCGCATTCATTTCAGCAGAATTAAGATGAATGCTTTTCCTCATGGCTGTGACATTCAGGCTGAAATCGTCGGTCTCGAAAAGATTGCTTTGTGTTCGCAATTTAATAAGTTCGGAAAAAATTCTGTATAGCCGATATCGACCTGAAACCTCATAATAATTCCAACCCAGGGGTTTTGGACTCAACCGGCAACCATTATCAATTGTACCATCAATACAGCGGTTGATGCTGTAGTCATAGCCAAGTTCACCCCACTGGAAAAGCATTTTCGGTCCGGGTACGGTGAAAAAGAATGTAGCGGCTGCCTCCACTCTTTGCAGGGCAGTTTGCAAATTCGTCACGTCGTAGGTTTCATTGGAATTCCCATAGGTGAGGTTTTTATACATCAATCTTTCTTCATCGTGACTTTCCATATATCCTACCAGGTGAGGATCATCCCAGCCACGGTTCTGATAAGAAATTCCGTTCAGGTTGGAGCTATAACCCATTGTTGCTTCGTTGTAGTCGTAGTTCATATTACCCCACAGAAGTATTCCGTAATTAGACAGTTCCGTTTCTTCGGAATTTTCCGCCAGGTGTTCGAAAATGACAATGGCATCAGAATTTCTTTCCCAAACTTCGTCGGCCATACGTTTTAGAATGGCAATACGGTCGGCATCGTAGGCACTTGCCCAATTGTCTTGTCCAATCCACTGCGTATTCGAAAAACCCTTCGTGAAATCGAATCTGAATCCGTCGATATGAAATTCCGACATCCAATAACTGTTGACACTGTCCACGAAATTCTGTGTGGCCGTGCTTTCGTGGTTAAAATCATATCCCCAGTGTGCTGAAGTATTCTCGAAGTTATGTGTTTCATTGTACCAGGGATTATTGGCTGCAGGTCTTCCTAGTTCATTGTTCCAGTACATTTGCACCAACGGGCTCTGACCATAAGAGTGGTTAAACACAAGATCGATAATTACTGCTATACCGCGGGCATGGGCAGCATCTACAAACTCTTTAAAATCATTTTTATGGCCATACATTTTATCGATTGCAAAGTAGAACGACGGATTATATCCCCAGCTCTGATTCCCTTCAAATTCATTTACCGGCATAAGTTCAATGGCGTTAATACCGAGGCTTTCCAGATAGTCAATTGTATCGGTAAGCCCCTGGAAATTACCCTCGGTGGTAAAATTTTGTATATGCAGTTCGTAAATCACCAGATCAGTTATGGCAGGTGGATCAAAATCTGTGATAGTCCATTCATAGTTGGCATCATTAGTTTTAAACACACTAACCAGTCCGGTAGTTTTTCCGTAAGGGTATTCCTTCAGATCGGGATATGTTGATTCAGGAATTCCGGGATCATTATTTGGATCAAGGACTTTTTCGGTATAGGGTTCGGCAATTCGAAGGTTACCGTCGATTAAATACTGGAATGCATATTCTTCACCTTTTGTAAGGTCTTGAATGGTAAGCCAGTATCTTTCTTCATCCGCCGTACGATTCATGAGATAGTTATTATCCAGTTCCCAGTTGTTAAAATCGCCAATTACTAACACATTGTCTTTATAAGGAGCATGCAGTACCAGGGTTACGGTTGAAGTGTCGATATAATTTATGCCGTCCCTGACTCCTTCAGGAAGGTCGGCAGTCAGTATTTCGTTTCTCACAAAATAGAATACCGAATCGGAAGAGCTGTAAGTATCATTTTCTGCAGTGACTTTTATCCAGTGTTTTCCGGTATTGTCGACAATGATATTGTGCATCAGGGTATCTGTGTATGATACCCATACTACAGCGTCGTCAACATAAAGAGTAACACTATCCGGGTTGGCAGATCCGATAACAGCTACTTCAGCCTGAACATTAATTGTATCCTCATTTTCGACTACAATATTTCCATTCGGGTAATTTAAAATAACAGTGAGTCCTTCTTCAAATACAGGGTAAGTAAGATCGGCTGTTTGCTGTGATCCGTTTGTATTTCTGAACACAAAGTCAAGACCCAAAATTTCTGTTCCGCCGGCAACTTCGTAGTATGTTTCAATGTCTGGTGTGATGTGCAAAACATAAGTGGTATCGTCAATTTTTTCCAGTTTGGCTTTTTCAAGGTTTGTATTCCAGTCGGTTAATACATATTGCCAGTGTCCCGATGGTGTAGTTACACCCGTATGAGCATAAATGTCTCCCGTATAACCTTCAAGGTTACAACCGCATCGATTTACATGAAATGTTATATCCGCCGGTTCCTCCTGAGTTGGATATTCAGGGTCAGCTTCAATGATTTGGGCATTAACATTAAAAAACTGAGCCAGAGATATAATTATTCCTGTTGTAATATATCCTACAATTTTCATAATTAAGTAATTTGTTAATAGTAGTTCTTAGTTCGTTCGTTATTACAATTAAAGTAGAATAACTGTAATCTATAAAGTTAATTACTACATTCAGCAGATCAAAAGGTTATGCAATATTCCAATATAAATATTATCACAAACGATACCGCAAACGTTTGCAATATAGTGTTTAAGGTTTGCAGAGATTGTTTTTAGTATTAAATTAGTCTGCAAAATGAAGGAATATCAGGTTATAAAAGTGTTATGAAAAGCTCGCAGGTTACTATAAAAGATATTGCGAAAGCTCTGGGTATTTCCCCTTCAACTGTTTCTCGGGCATTGAAGGATCATCCTGATATTAGTCCTAAAACCAGGAAAGCGGTAAAAGAACTTGCTGAAAGATTAAATTATGAGCCCAATGCGCTTGCTTTAAGTTTAAGAAGTAAACAGAGCAAAACCATTGGTGTGATAATTCCTCAGATTGTACACTATTTTTTCAGTAATGTGATTAGCGGGATTGAAGAAATAGCATATGAATCGGGTTACACTGTAATTATTTGCCAGTCGAATGAAGATTATGATAAAGAAAAGAATATCATTCATACATTAATGTCGAAGAGAGTTGACGGGATATTGGCATCGGTTTCAAAGACAACAACTAATTATGACCATTTTTATGAGCTAAAGAATAGTAATATACCTATTGTGTTTTACGACAGGGTTTTAAATCTGCCAAATTGTGACCGGGTAATTGTCGATGATTATACAGGATCATATAAAGCAGTTGAGCATCTTATAAAGATGGGTTGCAAGCGAATAGCTCACCTGGCAACAAGTCAGGAACTGCTTATCGGGCGAAACAGAAAAAATGGATATTTGCAGGCACTTCGTGATAACCAGATTGAAATTGATGAAGAAATTATTTTACGCTGCGATACTGATATGCATGCCAGAAAGTGTATTCCGTATTTATTGTCGTTACAAAAGAAGATTGATGGAATTTTTGCAGTTAATGATCTTACGGCCATTACAGCCATGTCTATAATAAAAAGTTCAGGGTATGACATTCCGGAAGATATTGCTATTGTTGGTTTTAGCAATAGTCTGTACTCATCAATGACCGATCCTCCTCTTACATCAATAGAACAAAAGGGTTATGAAATGGGTAAACAAGCCATAACTTTGTTATTGGACAGAATTTTAAAAGATGAAATTATTGAAGCGAGGGTTCATCAGATTAAAACAGAATTGGTCGTCAGGGGTTCAAGTCTGAGAGAACCTTCAAAAGTATCGTGATTATTTATATTCCCAATGCAGCTCTTTATTATTTTATTCGTCATTACTTGTAGATGTTTAATTAAAACTTTATTAAAATGAACCAAAACCATTTTTTAAGAAAAATTGCTATTAATTTAACCAGTATAATAGCTTTTTGCTTCATATCTGTTACAGCATACTGCGAGAGTGAAGAAAGAGAGATAAGCGAATTCAGTGAGATAAGCTATTTTTTACCCGGCAACATGATTCTAAAGCAGGGTAGTAGTGTTAGTCTTAAACTTGAAGGTAATCAGGATGATCTTGATAAGATCATTACCAAAGTTGTTGACGGGAACCTTAAAATTTATACAAAAAACCATACAACAAAACTTGGAGATGTAAAAATATACGTGACATTCGTGGAACTTGGAGCGATCAGCATTGCGGGATCTGGCGATGTATATTTTACTACACCGCTTAATGCTGAAGAAATTGAAATGAATGTTAGCGGGAGCGGAATTATTAAATGTCCGGAACTTCGCGCCGAGGAGGTGGAATTAAATTTGGCCGGTTCCGGTGATATCACTGTTGGAGGATCAAAAGTTGAGGAAATGGAAATAAATATAGCAGGTTCAGGCGGAGTAGATGCATCAGATCTTGAAGCAAGTGAAGTGGAGGTTAATATTGCCGGTTCAGGATCAGTAAAGGTATATGTTTCCGGTGAGCTTGAAACAAATATAGTAGGTAGTGGAGATGTTTATTATAAAGGCAATCCTGTTATCGACGCCGAAACAACAGGCTCGGGAAGAACAAAGCCGTTATAGTTAAACCTATAAATAATAAGAATCCTTTTAAAATTCATAACCTGCGATAGGTTTAAAAATAAGGATTATTGGAATAATGGGATGTTCGAATAATGATTAACTGATTCATTATTACATTAATTCTAATATGTATTAGAATTTAAACCTCTACTTTCAATTCAGTCTGGATACTATTAAGAAATAAACTATGATTATAAATCCGGACAAGGTACCATTTTACGGGATCTTCTTTTTTTCTTTGGTTTACCGAATGTGAATGAAAATGATATTTCATGTGAACCACCACTGGACATTAGAAGTTTTGATGTTGTAAAATCGTAACTATAACCAATATTATAACGAAGGGTTTTAAGTCCGACAAGTAAAACAACTGCATCATTCGTAGAGTTTTCAATTACAGGTACTCCGCGATACCATACTCCCAATATTAAAGGCTCATAGTTCCAGTAGAATCCAAGATCGAGCTGATTAAATCCCGACTGGTTTTTATAAAGCAATGTCAGTTGAAGTGTTGTTGGTGTTGGTCTGAGCAGTTTTTCCTTTATAATAAATCTGTATCCGCCAAACACTTGTATTTTAGTATCTACGAGGCCGTAATTATCATTTGAAAATTCCTGCTCGTAAAGTGACTGGTTTGGGTGTAACAAGTGATCAGCACTTGCTCCCAGCCAAAAATTCTCATTATAAATTAATCCGGAAACTGCACAATCAAGATCACCAACTTTGTCATAAGAGACAACTTCCCCGGATGAAGGAGCATTCCCCGAGGCCGACATTTGATCGCCCCATATCAGACGGTCAAAGTCTATGCTGCGTTCAGTGTAAGTAAAGTTTAGTCCGGGTCTGACATGTAATGTATTTTTAATTCTAAAATCATAAGTATAGAGTAAGCTGATATTTGTTGAAGTTAGATTTGCCGAACCGGCAACATCACGCATAAATAACACTCCGGCACCACTGTTCAGTTTATCAAAGTAATGATCAAATGAAGCTGTGTATGTTTTATATCCTGTTTTTATTGCCGGCCACTGGTTACGATAACTCAATGCAAACCTGTTTTGCCCCGTGCTGCTGGCAAAAGACGGAGCCATATACAGAGAATTGGAATAAAACCTCGAAAACTGAGGATCTTGTGCCAAGCATAAAGCGGAAAGCAGAATAAGTAATATGATCAACGCCCATTTTTTCATAATACTTCCCTGAAGGTTAGTAATAATATTTTAATACATAAGGGTTACATCACCCGTTTTTGTAAACCCTCTTCCATCTGAATAGGTACCGGTCACCTTCCATATATATACATTAGGTTTGGCTGGACTGCCTTTATACTTACCATCCCATCCAATATCCTGGTTAAAGCTTTCGAAAATCATTTCTCCCCAGCGGTTGAATATCATCAGATGATAATCATCAACATGATCAATGATACCTGGTTTGAATTCTCTGTTTTCTTCAAGTGGAGAATTTGGTCTGAAGGCATTCGGAAATTCAACTACACCTGATGGTTCGACAAAAACAGCGTTTTCCATCTTATACAGGTCAAAACAGCTATTTTCTGTCCAAACACTTAATGTAACTTCATAAGTTCCTTCTTCCCGGTAAATATGTTGTGTATTAAACTCGTTTGAGGTTGTGCCATCGCCAAAATTCCATTCGATTATATCAGCATTATCCGAAAGATTAAAGAAGTGTACAGGTTCATCATTTACATATACATACCTTGGAGCAAGTTCAAAAAATGCATTTGGTAAAATATATACTCTTGCAGTATCGCAATATGATGACTCACCACCTGCTCCTCTTACCGTAAGTTTAACTCTGTAAATACCAGCTTCATAATATGTATATGATGGGTTTGCAGCGGTAGATATGCTTCCGTCTCCAAATTCCCATAAATATTCATCAGCATATTCAGAACTATTTATAAAACTGATTGTATGCGGCATACAACCTGGCTCAGGCTCTTCAAATTTTGCCTCAGGCATTGCAGGATATAAATAAACTGTTCTGCTTATGCTGTCGGTACATTGTTCATCAGAAACCGTTAAGGTAATTGTATAATTACCGGATGATTCATACGTAATTTCCCCCGGTTCAGGAATTGTAGATACATTGCCATTTCCAAATTCCCAGTCATAATTCCATTCATTACCAATTGTAAGATTATCAATATAGAAGGAATTATCCGGGAAAGTATTCGCAGGAGGTGAAATGCTAAAATCGGCATTTGGAGTTGCGTATATATTAATTGGCAGAAATGCTGAATCAATGCAATGTAATGATGATTCAGTTATCACTTTTACAATGAATGTTTCATCTTCAGGTTCTTGCGTTTCAAATGTGTGTATAATACTAAATTCGTTAGTTGTTTGAGTAGTACCGTCATCAAGGTCCCAGTAATAGTATCGGTTTCCTGGAGTTGAAAATAAAGTTATCAGTGCCGGACTGCATGCATTTTCAGGAATAGCATCTAATGTTGCAACCGGGTTTGGCCAAACCATGGCATATTGGGTCATTTGATCTTTGCAACCCAACATACTTGTTACTTCAAGTGAAACAGGGAAATATTTAATCTCAGGACTCTGGTTAATATACAGATGTGACGGATTTGCCAGGTCTGAATATGATTCATCACCAAAATCCCATTCATAACTAACTGCACGTAATGACTGGTTGTTGAATTCAACATCTAAAGGACTGCAGCCAGGTTCTGTCTGAATTTCAAAATATGCGAGCGGGATATCAGAGTATATATTGACACTATCGTATGCCTTACAACCATTTATATCAGTTAACTCGTAAAAATATTGTACCGTATCAGGCTGTTGTGGAGTATAAACCGGTTCCTGAACAGTATATGAGGACAGATTATGAATTGGGCCTGTCCAGTTATGCGATGCTGCTTCATAGCCTGTTATTTCGACAAGCAGCTGCAGGTTGTCACCCACACACACTATTTCATCTTCTGTTGTAATATCTGCTGTTGGCGATTCAAATACTGTAATCTTAACAGAATCTTTTGTTGTTTTCAGGTTTATATCCATTACTTCGAGATACAGGTTGTAAATTCCTGTTCCCGGAGGAGAAAATGTGGTAAAAAGTGAACTGGTGCTGGAAAGGTATATGATGTCACCCGTCCATGTGTAAGTAAAAGGAGGAGTACCTCCAAAAAGATATGGTCTGATTTCGAAATCAACGCCAGTGCATGCCGACTGATTATAAGGTGAAATATTTAGTAATATTGAATCATTGATTACAGTTATCGGATGTGTTACCGGATTACCTATACACCCGTTCGATGTTATTTCATACGCACTTATATCAAAAGACCCGGTATTTGGGAATGATAATCTCACAAAATCATTCATATTTACATCGAGGGTAATTTCAGGTGGTATATTCCAAATATAAGTTGATGCAGATGAGCCACTGGTTGAAAATATTACTCCGCTTTGATCGACCAGAACAACCGTGGGACCGTTAATAACTAAAGTGGTGGGCATCGGAAATACCGAAATATCTACCTGGTTTCTAGAACTCTCACAAGATGTTTCTGTATTATAACCCGATACCCACACTGAAAAATTAGAAGAGAGAAAGCCCGTGTTAAATGAATCTGATTCCACAATCATTGATCCATTAACCGGGAGATCGTACCACCTGAATGCATCCGTGATTGAATTACCTTGTGGTCTGATTGTAAAAGATGCAGCACCACACGAAGATGTATCATTTACCATAGGTGCAGATGGCATTGGCTGGACAATCGCACTGCATTCAATTCGTGGACTTGCACATACGGTAGAATCATTCCATTCCGAAACCCAGAAATGTCTGCTGGTATCGGTTAAAGGAACGAACATAGTATCGTCAATATGAATAATAGTATTATCGATTGCTGTTTCATACCATCTCATCCAGTGGTCGGTTGAAGAACCTATGGCTGAAAGAATAAAATCGGATGGACCGCAGGATGAGTCATTAATTACTACAGGCACCGGTATTTCCGGATGTACAATAACTTCAATAGAATCAATTTCGCTTAAACAGCTGTGGATGGTATCTGCGGCTCTGGCATAAAATATTGTATCATCTGTGACTGCAGGATTAAAAACCGTTCCTGTTTCTATCATAGTAATTCCAGGTGAATCTTCGTACCATATAATTGTATTTGCTGGTGGGGAAATTAAACCTGTCAGTAATGCATTTCCTGCACCACAAAGCGTATCGGAAATCAAAGACGGAGAGCCGGGTATATTAAAAATTTCTGCGCCGGCTTCAACTCTATCGCTTTCACAACCCGATACCGTATCATAACTCGATGTATAATAATACGCCGAATTTAAAAGGTATGGAGTCTGAAATGTTTCACCTGTATTAAATGGTGAAGGAATAGTACTGTCGCTATACCATCTGATAATTACATCTGATTGCAGATTTGTGGCCGAAAGTAGCATACTATCAGGGCCACATGACGATACGCCGGCGACTGTCGGCTCATCAGGTAAACGCAGGAAAGTTATCTCAACCGTATCTGATGATGGTGCACAGGCACCACTGGTAAGCATCCATTCAAATTCGTATATACCTTCTTCATCTTCTGGAATTATCACATGGGGATTATCAGAATATCTGTCAGGAGAGAAGGTTGCAACACCGGTTCCGGAGATCTGGGTCCAGAGTCCTTGTCCCTGTGCAAAAGTGTTACTTTGCAAATCAATTTCAAGTCCACACACTACGGTATCATTACCTGCAAAACCAGGGGGCGGTGGTATCCCAAAATCAATGATCATGGTGTCGCGATTTTCACATACACCGTTTTGTAATACCCACTGTAAAATGTATTGTCCTTCGTTACCCGGCAGAACAGTGATTATTGCATTCGGATCATAAATATTTGGGAAAAATACAGGATTAATACCTGATGGATCGGCAACTACATTCCAGTTGCCTGTTCCGCGTAGCGGAGTATTGCCCTGAAGGGTATCGGAATTCTCGAGACATAGTGAAATGTCAGATCCTGCATCGGCAGTTCCCGGTGTCAGATCCCTGATGATATTGACAGTATCTGCTGATTCCGGGCATAAACCATAAAGACTGTTTAGAGTCCAGATATATGAATTTAAACCTTCGTCAATATTATTCACCAGGGAAGTCGGGTTGTTTGGATTCACTATTATAGAAGCCCCGGTTTCTACGACCCAGATACCGGAACCTCCATTAATCGGAGCATTTCCATTTAAACTGATTGAGGATGTTTCGCAAAGATGAAAATCGTTACCTGCATCTGCTGTTCCTGCCGGAAAATCCACAAAATAATTCACTGTGTCGCGGGTTACCGGACAGGCACCGTAAAGACTTGAAACACGCCAGATAAGTTGATTATTCCCTGCTGACGGGTTATTTAAGTTGGTATTTGGTGAATTTGGATCAGCCGGAGTACCTGAGCCCTGGGTAATGATCCACATACCGGAACCTGAAACGTCAGGTGGTGTAGCATTAAGGCTAATACTTGTGGCATTGCAAATGCTGTCATCTGTTCCTGCATAGGCATTTGATGGCTGTCGGTCGCTGATAATATGAACAACATCCGAAGCTGCACAGGAACCATTAGTTACCGTCCATATAAATTCATTATCGCCATGTTCCAGGTTTCTGACCCTGGTATTTCGCTGCGTGTTGTTTTCGATAATTGAGGAGCCTGTTGTAGACCATATTCCACTTCCTGCTGACGGCACTGAAGCATTTAACCGGACACTATCGGCACATATTATCTGATCCAACCCGGCATATACATTTTCCGGACTTTGATAAATTACCACATCAACCTGGTTAGGTCCGCTTTCGCAAATACCCTGGTAGCTGGTTACGTAAAATGTGTAATTACCGGGGATAGTATTATCCAGATTAAAAGGAGGTAGTTGCGGGTTGTAATCAGTTCCTGCAAATAAAAGATTTGTAAGGGCAACATCGGAATACCATCTTACTTCTGCTCCACCTGCTGTTGCATGCAGAATTACATTTTCAGTTGTACAGAATTCAAAGAGGTTTGAAACGACAATTGGGGGAGGAGCAATTACTTCTATTCGGGCTGTTGTTGTTATTGGAGGATTGTCTCCATTAATCAGATCTGCAGGAGGTATTCCGTCTGTCGGAAGATCATCGTATGGATTACAGACATTCCAGTTTCTCAGTGTAATTTCAAAAATATCTCCTGCCACAGCTCCGGCAGGTGCGCTAATCTCAAATGAGGTTTGATTCGGGCCATCTGCAGGTATTGGAATCTGGATGATCGGACCATCCAGTGAACTGATAAAGTTACCGTTATTATCGGTCATATTATGAATGATGCCCGAACCATCTCTTACAGTTACATCGGGAATTCTGTCACCACCTGAAGAATAGGTATTATAAATAAACTGTACCCAGCGGTAATACCGGTTCGGGTTATCAGGTTCAATTAAAATATTGCAATTGAAAGTTGAATTATCATCAAATGTTACATTAATAATATCTTCTCCTTCACAGAAGTAGGCTACTATCGGATCGGTACTAAGCACACCACTATTTTCTTCGTCGGTACCCCAGGTACTGAATGTTTGCTCCTGGTGACTACTACTGGTACATATTTCTCCATCGAATACTATATAGGCATCAGCAGTACTTGAACATTCGTTGGTGGGAGGATATAAATGAGTTGCTTCTGCCCAAACAGAATCATTGCCTGTATTCCAGTTACCGGGCACTGTAGTTGTAGATACTGAACCATCATTCCATACAAAAAGGATTTCAACCTGTGCAGGATTTACAGGAATTAAAAATTTGTACCATACACTCATGGTGAAATTGACGGGAGCGCATACTGTTTGCGGATCCTGCGCACTTCCACTTTTGATTATTAGCGAACACTGAGAGAATAAATCACTAAAAGAAATCAAAAATGAAAGCATAAAAATAGTTAGTAGTTTTGTGGACCTCATTTAAATACCTTTTTTTCAGCCGTAGCTGTAATTTGCCCAAGTTGGTATAAATACGAGTAAGGCACTCAATACTACATTGCTGCCTGCATTTTCTTCTTCTACTGCTGTTAGTTTAGTCTAGTATTGTCATTATATACGTAATAGGGAGAATAAGGGTTACGGTGTTGGAGGATATCGGGAGGATATTTAAAGTCGGGGATTCAGTGCCAGGTTTATACTAAATCTTCAAAACCGGAAGGTGTTTCCACTAAAATTATTTTTTGGTCATCATCGATACTCAAAATGAATTCAGGTTGGATTGGCAGCAGAATTTCTTTATTGATGTTTACAATCCGAAATAAAGGATTAAGCTGAATATCCAGAATATCATTCAGTGTACCTAAAAGGCCAAGTTTATTATCAATAACTTTATAACCGATTAGTTTTTCTGATGTTTCAGGATTTATTGTTTTAGATGATATTAAGGTGCTTTTTATATATACATTACATTCAGATAATTCCCTCGCATCTTCTTCCATATTAATATCATCGAATTTTATTATCAGTGAATCATGGTTTTTTTTAATATATTCTGAAACAAAAAATGGAACCGGTAATCCATCTATAATAATGAAAACCGTTTCCATTTCCTTGATATCGTCGAAGCACAGATTGTTAAGTTTTAAGACAACTTGTCCCTTGACACCATGTGTTTTAGTTATAGTACCAAGTAATAAACAATCTTTCAGATCAATCATAAGACTATTTCAGCCTCATAAAAATAAGGGATTTATTTTTCCTCTTCTTTTTCTTCAGCATTTGATTCTTTTGATTCAGGTTCTTCTGCTGCTTTTTCTTCTGCAGCAGGCTCTTCAGTTTTTACTTCCTGATCTTCTTCTGCTGTTTTTTCTTCTTTTAGTTCTGTTGCTTCAGGTGTTTCTTCTTCTTTTACAGTTTCTTCAGCTACTGCTTCATCCTTTTTAGTTTCTTCAACAGCTGTTTCTTCGGCTATTGTTTCCTTTGAAACTTGTTCAGATACTTCACCGGTTGCTTCTTCATCTGTTTCTTCAACTGCTTCTGTAACTATTTCTGTGACTTCTTCACTTACCTCTTCGTGTGCATCTTCAGCAGCTCTTTTCTTTGCCAGTTCCTCGGCCATAGCTTCTTTTACTTTGGATTCTTCAGCCAGACGTTTTTTAATTTCATTCTGCCTGTCTTTTTGCACGGAATCAGCTTTAGCCTGGATTTTTGCATCTTTCTCTTTCATCCATTTTTCGAAGCGTTTATTTGCTTCATCTTCTGAGAAAGCACCTTTCTTAACACCTTCTAACAGGTGTTTTCTCATCAACACACCTTTGTATGATAAGATAGCTCTACAGGTGTCAGTAGGTTGAGCGCCCTTTTGCAACCAATCTAATGACCTTTCAAAGTCAAGATCAATTGAAGCAGGATTAGTACTGGGGTCATACTGTCCCAATCTTTCGATATATTTACCATCCCGTGGCGCCCTGCTATCTGCTACAACAATGTGGTAGATCGGCTTCTTTTTCCGACCTTGCCTTGTTAATCTGATTTTTGTGGGCATAAAAAATTATTAAATTAAACCTACTTAAAAAATTGAGGGTGCAAATTTAGTTATTTATTTGAGAAATTGACATTAAGTAATGAAATTGATAAGAAATATAGTGTTATAGGAAATTTTGTCATTCTTTTAATGCCGGCATAAAATATGCATATATCTACATAATTAAATAAAATATTATCTTTGCGTAAGTTTTTATGGGAGATTACGACAAAGAATTTAAGATATGGTTTGATATCAGGCCGAAGAAATTTGAATAATCTTTAAAATTTTAAATATGAAGGGATCAAATATGAAGAAATTGTTGATTGCATTTGTACTCACAGGTTTCATTATAGCAGGGTGCAACAGTCAACAATCATCAGATCAAAATCAGAATGTGACAGGGACTACTGAAAAAGTTATTGAAAGCAAACCTGTTATGCTGACAAAGCAAAAATTTCTTGATGAAATAATGGATTATGAGCAAAATCCAAAGGAATGGCTTTATAAAGGTGAGTTACCAGGATTGGTTGATTTTTATGCTGACTGGTGCAGGCCATGTCGTATTACTTCTCCAATACTGGAAGAATTGGCACAGGAATATGCAGGGAAGATCAAAGTATATAAAATAGATGTTCAGGCAGAACAGGAGTTGGCTGCTGTATTTGGAATTCAAAGTATACCTTCTTTCTTATTTATTCCAAAAGACAACACTCCGGTTATGTCATCAGGAATTGCTCAAACACCTGAACAGACTAAGCAAATGTTTCGTCAACAGATAGAAGAAATACTGCTAAGCAATAATTAATATTTGACATTTAATCAAATGACAGTGTTCATTATATTATCATATTCTGTTACAACATAGGATAATAAAATATTTTAGCAACTGGTGTATTATTTTTAACTTATTGGAACAGATAAGTCAAATTTCCAATACTAGTTATCTATCTTTAAGACAGTAAGGAATGCTTTTTTTGCATTCCTTTTTTTTGGCAATAAATTGCTCTTTGATGTATTAATATATTTCAATTTGAATATTCACTATTTTCGTAAACCTATACAACTTTAATGAGAAACCCTGCTTTTATTATATTCCTTCTGTTTGTCATTTCCGGTTTTACAAATGCAAAAGTAAAAAATGTCGGTTTCTCGTTTGTCCAAAACTACACTACTGATCAATATAATGCAGCAACTCAAAACTGGGCCATTGCTCAGGATAAAAATGGATTGATGTATTTCGGAAATAATGAGGGATTACTTGTTTTTGATGGTTCCGGGTGGAGAACTTACTCACTACCAAACAGTTCTGTAATTCGCTCAATTATTATTGATAAAGATGGTAAGATATACATAGGGGCATTTAACGAGTTCGGGTCTTACTCTTATAACAGGGAAGGTCATCTGTCTTATAAATCATTAATGAATAAGATCCCGATTGAACAAAGGAATTTCGGAGAGGTCTGGAATATTGAGAAATATAAGAACGGCTTGATATTTCATTCATTCAATAAGGTGTTATTTTATGTTAATGATACTGTTGAGGTAATCAGCTCAGATCGTGATCTTTCTTTTTCGCATATAGTAAACGATATTTTCTATATAAAGCAACCTGAAAAGGGATTGCTTAAACTGACTAACGGAAGACTTAAATTAGTTAAAGGTAGTGAGATATGTACAAGTTTACCCATTACAGGAATATTGCCGTATGTTAAGGATAAGTTACTCATTGCAACTCGGGAAAAGGGATTATTCGTCTTTGATGAGAACGGCGGTAAACCTTTCAATTCGCAGGTACAAAAACACCTGATTGCTAATCAGATTTATTGTGTTGCACAGATTGATGAAAATACATATGCATTAGGAACTGTTCAGGATGGACTTGTAATCATTGATGAAAAAGGAAATCTGGTTCAACATATAAACAGAAGCAGAGGACTACAAAACAATACCATTTTATCGATTTTCGTTGATAAAAGTAAAAATCTGTGGTTAGGACTTGATAATGGAATTGATTACGTTCTGTTAAATTCACCTTTAGGTTACTATGAACATCAAAATATTATTGGATCAGCTTATGATATGGTGATAGTTAGGGATAATCTTTATATTGGAACTAATCAGGGATTGTTTACTTCAAAATGGCCTGGAACTCAATATCTGGCAGGCGACAATTCGGGATTTCAACTAATAGATGGTTCGCAGGGGCAGGTGTGGACAATTGCACAGAATTATAATTTACTATGGATAGGTCACGATAAAGGTACTTTTTTACTTGAAAATGGCACTTTAAAAAACGTTGGAATACAACAAGGGGGTTGGGCATATGCAGATGTACCGGGCAAATCTGGATTTGTAATTGGTGGAACATATTCCGGTCTTACCTTATACGAATTAAGTGAGGGGGAAAATGGGTCAACGTTGAAAAGCGCTAAGCCAATCAGTGATTTTAATGTTTCCTGTAAACAGATTCAGTTTGATAATAATAGTTCTTTATGGATGGGGCACAGTTATCTGGGAGTGTTTCAAATTAAATTTAATAGTGCTTTTGATTCTATAACCGATATAAAAAGATATACAGTCAATGATGGTCTTCCGTCAACTTATCAGCTTAATGTTTTAAAGTTTAATAATCAGGTTCTGATAAGCACAGAAAAAGGAATATATCTATTTGACTATCTAGATAACTCATTTAAAAAAAGCGAGTCATTAACTGATCTTTTTGATAACAGGAATATTCATTCTCTTATTGAAGATAAAAATGGTAATACCTGGTTTTTTTCAAGCCAATCTGTCGGCATTTTAAAACCGAATTTCGACGGAAGTTATAGTAAAGAAATTATTCCATTCATGCCATTAAGCAAAGAATTTATTGCAGGCAATGAAAATATTCTGCAGATTGACCAATCAAACTTATTATTTTCATCGGTAGATGGATTATTACATTTTGATCCTTCATTCAGAAAAAACTATAGTGAAAATTATAGTGTACTCATAAGGAAAGTTATCTGCAACAACGATTCGGTTATTTTCGATGGGCAGACCGGTCTGCCTGATAGTTGCTGCTATCCGGCATCAATAAATTATGATAAAAATGCGTTACGTTTTATATTTACTGCTGCACATTATGAATGGCCTGAGCAGATCACATATAGTTATTTTCTGGAAGGATTTGATAACGGGTGGTCTGAATGGAATTTTAATGAAGAGAAGGAATACACAAATCTAAAAGAAGGAGCATATTCCTTCCATGTAAAAGCAAGAAATGTATATGGGCATATACAAAAATCAGTTCCATTTTCATTTATCATTTTACCCCCATGGTATAGAAGCACATTTGCTTATATTATATATGCAATTCTGTTTGCAGTTTTTATCTTTTTTATCGTATTGTTTCTTGTCAGGCGAATTGAAAGAGAAAAACAGACACTAAAGGTTAAGCAGAAAGAAGCTATTGATGCAAAAGAGAAAAATTTTGCTGCAGAATCATTAAAGGCTGAACAGGAGATTATCAAACTCCGCAATGAAAAACTGGAAGCGGAAAATCAGATTAACAAAGCTATGCTTGAGGGTAAGACTAAAGAACTGGCCTCCATAGCAATGCAGATTACCTATAAAAATGAATTACTTACCCAGATAAAGCAAAAACTATCAAAAGTATCAAATACTATGATTCACAGAGAGTCTAAACAACAAGTTGACAGTTTGATTAAAACACTGGAAAGAGACATTGTTGGTCAGGACGACTGGGAAAAATTTGAGGTACATTTCGATCAGGTACATGAAGACTTTTTAAAAAAGTTAAGGAAGAATTACCCCGAGCTAACTCCTAAAGACCTCAAGTTGTGTGCGTACCTGAGAATGAATCTTTCAAGCAAAGAGATAGCGCCGTTACTTAATATATCTATTCGGGGAATAGAAATAAGTCGTTACAGATTAAGGAAAAAACTTTATCTTAATCGCGAGGCAAATCTTACAGATTTTATGATGAATCTTTAATCATATACAGGAATTCTGTTTAGTAATTTAATGAAATATTGATGTAATTTTGTTGTGTATTTGATGAGGTAAATAAATTTCTCATTTAAATATTATTTATTTAATTCGGGATATTAACTTTTCATATATGAATATCATGAAAAAGAAGGTTTTTTTACTATTATCTGTAATTATTACGTTGAGTATTACGAGGCAGTTCGCAAATGCTCAATGCGAAGAACTAATCTGGTCAGATGAGTTTGATGTTGATGGCGCAGTAAACTCTGAAAACTGGACATATGAGATATGGACCCCGGGAAGGGTAAATAATGAACTTCAATATTACACCGACAGACCTGTAAACTCAAGGGTAGAAGACGGTATTTTAATTATCCAGGCAATCAGAGAAGACTATTTAGGTGCTGATTGGACTTCAGCAAGGATCCAGGCAAGGAATAAGGTGGATTTTCTGTACGGTACTCTTGAAGCCAGGCTGCAACTTCCAGGCGGTCGCGGAATGTGGGCTGCATTCTGGATGATGCCAACCGTAAATACATACGGTGGCTGGCCCAGCAGTGGTGAATATGATATCATGGAGTATGTCGGATACGATGAAAATCGGGTACATTCTACAATTCATACTGCAGCCTTTAATCACACGATAGGAACACAGATAGGTGAAAGTACCGTAAATCCAACAGTAGAAACTGAATTTCATACATATAAGGTAGTATGGACACCTGACAGTATGGTTACTTACTTAGACGATGTGAAATTCTTCAAATATGACAATCCGGGAGACGATGATTTTGCCAAATGGCCATTTAAACATGAGTTCTATCCAATTATTAATCTGGCTGTAGGAGGTGACTGGGGTGGAGCCCAGGGGATCGATCCGGAGCTTGATACAGGAACATACCTGATTGATTATGTACGGCTATACAAATCTAAAGCAACATTAGCTATACTTGGAGAAAAAGAAGTTTATGCAAATGATTCGGCATTACAATACAGTATATTTTATCAGGACGGTTGGACTTATGAATGGATTGCCCCGGAAGGGACCGAAATTATTGGAGATATTGACACCAGTTGGATTGAAATTAACTGGGGTTGTGATGATGACACGTTACTTTGTAAAGTTGTGGGCGGTTGTATTGATGATACAATAGCATTTTTTATTAAAGTTGTTCTTCCCTCCATTGAAGGCCCTATGTTTTTCGATGTAGATGAAACCGGACTTACATTCTCAATCCCGGAGAAAACCGATACCGAGTATCTGTGGATTGTCCCCGATGATGCTGCGATAACTTCAGGGCAGGGAACAAATGCGATCACTGTTGACTGGGGGGCAACCGCTGATTCAGTTATGGTTGTTATAACCAATGAATGTGGGACTGATACAATAGCAAAAAATATGTGGTTAAGAATGAATTATCCATATCCGGATATGGTAACACCACATTCTATACCCGGAAGAATTTATGCAGCAGATTATGATATAGGAGGAGAAGGTGTTGCTTATCATGATGCAGATGCTGAGAATGTAGGGCCTGGTATTCGTCAGGATGAAGGTGTTGATACCGAAACAAATGACGGGTCTTATAGAAATGTTGGCTGGATAGATAGTGGTGAATGGCTTGAATATACTGTACAGGTTGAAGATGAAGAAGAAGGACTGCATGGATTACGAATAAGATTTGCCAGCAATAATTCGGGAGCAAGAGGCCCCATGACAGTATTAATAAATGGTGAAGAAAGAGCAACCTATGAAGTCCCGTTTACAGGAGACTGGGGTTCTTTCAGATCAGTAACTGAAAACATAATGATATATGAGAATGATACGCTCATCAGACTAGATATGGGAGTCGGTGGATTCAATGTAAGTTATATGGATTTTGTTACGCCGGTTTCTGTTAATGAAGAACTGGCAGAAAATCTCAATGTGTATCCTAATCCGTTTAACGATAATCTTATTATAGAATCGGATAACCCGGTTAATTTGATACAGTTGATAGATATGTCCGGGAAAATAATCTTAAAAAATAATTGCACAAATACTAAATACATTGATCTTAATACTGGTGATATTCAAAAAGGTTTGTATATATTGGTTGTTGGATTCAATAACGGAGCACGAACCTATAAGAAAATCATTAAATAAATTGATTTAACTGGTATAACAGTTCTGCTTTTGTAGAGAAAAGTGAGTTGAGAGCCGGTCAGGATTCTGACCGGCTTTTATATTCTCGGTAATAAGTTATACATAGATATCAACAGGTAACCTTTTTTTCCAAACGCTGTTATAAATTTACCTGATATTCATTTCATATATTTCAGAAGAAAAATGTTTTTAATCTTTGATACTGAAACAACAGGATTACCAAAAAAGTACAATGCTGCTTTGACTGATTTTGATAACTGGCCACGAATGGTTCAGCTTGCCTGGCAGTTACACAATGATCTTGGTAATCTGATAGAAGTGAAGAATTATATTATTAAGCCTGAAGGATATGTAATTCCATACAGTGCGGAAAAGGTCCACGGGATTTCTACTAATAAAGCTATAACAGAAGGGAAAGATCTGAGATGGGTACTAGAAGAATTTAATAATATTCTTACAAAGACAAAGTTTCTGGTCGGTCATAATGTAGAGTTTGATATTAACGTTGTCGGAGCAGAATTTCTTCGTAAAAATGTTACCACAAAATTTCTTGATCTTGCAAAGATTGATACCAAAGAAGATAGTACAGAATTTTGTGCATTGCCTGGCGGGAAGGGTGGAAAATATAAATGGCCCAATTTATCGGAACTTCACAGTAAATTGTTCGGAGATAACTTTGAAGAAGCACATAATGCTGCCGCTGATGTTGTTGCAACTGCACGATGCTTTCTTGAATTACTGAGACTGGGAGTTATAAGTCCCGTTAAATATGGTTTAAAGCCAACATTTACTCAGGATTTTCAAAAACACAATTCTGAACAGATAAAACCTATCGATCTAGAAATTATTTCCAATAAAGAGATTGGGAATGAAACATTACCTGTGGATGAAGACGAAATAACAAAAGAACAACATATTAATACTCCTGATGAAATTGTATTTACTCACTTGCATGTACATACCCAATATTCGATATTGGACGGAGCAGCTGATATTCCCGGTCTGATTGATAAAGCAAAGGCTGATGGGATGAAAGCGCTGGCTATTACCGATCATGGTAACATGTTTGGGGTTAAAGAATTTCATGACAAAGCAAATAAAAAGGGAATTAAACCCATCCTAGGATGTGAGGTATATGTTGCAAATCGTTCACGTTTTGATAAAGATGATAAAACGGATGGAGGAGGAAAGCATCTTGTATTGCTCGCAAAAAATAAACAGGGGTATAAAAATCTGGTAAAATTGGTTTCCTATGGCTGGACGGAAGGTTTTTATTATAAACCCAGGATCGATATGGAATTACTTCATAAGTATCATGATGGTCTGGTTGCAACCTCTGCATGTTTAAACGGAGTTATTTCTTATACCCTGCGAAATGATGGAATTGATGTGGCAAGGGCAAAAGTATTAGAATTCAGGGAAATATTCGGAGACGATTTTTACCTTGAGTTGCAACGACACCCTTCGGGAGATACAGATACTGACAAAGAGGTATATAAAGATCAGGTCTATGTAAATGAAAAGCTCATTGAGTTAGCTAAAGAAACAGAAATACTGACGGTTGCAACAAACGATGTTCATTTCATTAACGAAGAGGATGCAGAAGCACATGATCGTTTATTATGTATCAGTACAGGGAAAGATCTCGACGATGAAAACCGTATGCGTTTTACAAGACAGGAATGGTTTAAAACCCGCGATGAAATGGCTCACCTGTTTGCCGATATACCTGAGTCATTGTCGAACACGCAGAAGATAGTTGATAAGATAGAAAATTATAAACTTGATTCTGCACCTGTAATGCCTGAATTTCCAATACCTGAGGATTTTGGAACATTGGAGAGTTACCAAGATAAATTCACTGAGAAAGAACTGAAAAAAGAATTTACTCCTGAAGCATATAGGAGAATAGGTGATTTTAGTAAAGCCCTGAGGGTGAAACTGGAATCAGATTATTTAAGGCATCTTGTTTATGAAGGAGCCAGTCAACGATATGGTGATAAGTTAAACAAAGAGATAAGTGAACGTATCGATTTTGAGATCAATACCATAAAAGCAATGGGATTTCCGGGGTATTTTCTAATCGTATGGGATTTCATAAGGGCTGCCCGTGAGATGGATGTGTCTGTCGGTCCGGGGAGGGGTTCGGCTGCAGGATCGGCAGTAGCTTATTGTTTACGTATCACCGATATCGACCCGATACGTTATGATCTGCTATTTGAGCGTTTTTTAAATCCTGACAGAATCTCGATGCCTGATATTGATATCGATTTTGATGAAGACGGCAGAGATAAAGTACTGAAGTGGGTTGTTGAGAAATATGGTGAAAAGCGGGTAGCGCATATTATAACTTTTGGTACAATGGCGCCGAAAATGGCAATAAGGGACGTTGCGCGTGTTCAAAAGCTTGATCTGCAGGAAGCCGACCGCCTGGCAAAGTTGATACCGGAAAGGCCGGGAACCTCATTTAAAAAAGCTTATGAAGAAGTTCCGGAGCTGACTCAGGAGAGAGAAAGCAGAAATGAACTTGTATCGCAGACGCTTAAGTATGCAGAAACACTTGAAGGGTCGGTAAGACAAACCGGAGTTCATGCATGTGGTATAATTATCGGAAGAGACAACCTGGAAGAGCATATTCCCATTTGTACAAATAAAGATGCAGATCTTTATGTAACGCAATATGACGGGAAACATATTGAAGCTGTCGGTATGCTTAAAATGGACTTTTTAGGACTTAAAACACTTTCCATTATTAAAGATGCCGTTAAGAATATTGAACTCTCAAAAGGAATTAAAATTGATATCGATAAAATCCCTTTGGATGATCCTCTGACATTCGATTTATACAGTAAAGGTGAAACCACAGCTTTATTTCAGTTTGAGTCACCTGGAATGAAAAAACATCTTCGTGCCCTAAAGCCAAACCGGTTTGAAGACCTGATCGCGATGAATGCACTTTACAGGCCAGGTCCGATGGAATATATCCCCAGGTTTATTGCAAGAAAACACGGACGGGAGAAAATCGAATATGATTTGCCGGAAATGGAAGAGTATCTGAAGGACACATATGGTATAACTGTTTACCAGGAGCAGGTGATGCTTCTTTCTCAAAAACTGGCAGGTTTTACTAAAGGCATGGCCGACTCATTAAGAAAAGCAATGGGTAAGAAAATAAAGGCCATGATGGATAGCCTTAAAGAGAAATTTTTCGAAGGTTGCCTGAAAAACGGATACTTGGAAAAAACGATGACCAAAATATGGACTGACTGGGAAGCCTTTGCACAATATGCCTTTAACAAATCGCATTCTACATGTTATGCATATGTTTCGTATCAAACAGCTTATCTGAAAGCACATTATCCGGCAGAGTTTATGGCTGCGGTATTAAGCCGTAATCTTAGTGATATAAAAAAGATCACTTTCTTTATGGAGGAGTGTAAAAGAATGGGATTAAATGTTTTAGTTCCGGATATTAATGAAAGTCATGCCAGATTTACAGTGAATAAAGACGGGAATATTCGATTCGGATTAGCAGCTATAAAAGGAATAGGGGAAGCAGCAGTTGAGCACATTATAAAGGAACGGGAACAAAATGGGCCTTATAAAGATATCTACGATTTTGTAGAACGTGTAAATCTGACTACAGTCAATAAGAGATGTCTGGAAGCAATTGTTATGGCTGGAGGGATTGATAGTTTTGAAGGAATGGAACGGCATCAGTTTTTTTCGCCGGATAAAGAAAATCTTACATTCATTGATCATCTTATACGTTATGGCAACCTGGTAAAAAGCCAAACTGCCAATACTTTATTCGATATGGATGTAAGTTACCAGAATGCACAGAAAAAACCTGTCATTCCAAAAGGTGAAGGGTGGGCGCCGCTGGAACGTTTGAATAAAGAAAGGGAACTTATAGGAATTTACCTGTCATCACACCCTCTTGATGATTATAAATTAGAAATTACAAATTTCACAAACTGTACTTTGGCTGAATTAATCGATCTGGAAAGGTTTAAAGGTAAAGATTTGTCAGTTGCAGGTCTTGTGACTGATGTCAGACACCTTACAACTAAAACCGGAAGGCCTTTCGGGTCTTTAACAGTTGAAGACTATACAGATTCCTTTAAATTTATGTTATTCGGGAAAGACTACGAAGATTACCGTAAATTTCTATATGAAGGATATTCTTTACTTATAAAAGGTTCAGTCCAGCAAAATACATGGCGAAAAGATGTTATTGCTATGGAATTTAAAATTAAATCAATGAATATTTTAAATAATGCGCGCGATGAGTTAGTTAATAATATTTCTATTAGAATGTCACTAAATGATATTAACGATGAGATTATTGAGGAAATAAAAGATAAAACAAATGACAGTAAAGGGAAGGCGAAATTAAAATTTTGTATTTATGATGAAGAAGAAGGGTTATCGGTAGAATTATTCTCAAGAAATACTTCAGTTGAGATTACAAATGAGTTAATTACATTCTTTAATTCACACCCTGAAATTGATTATAAAGTAAGTTGAATATATATAAACCGAGTTGCCTTTTATTTTGTTAATTTTAGGCGGCGCATGATTTGGAGTATTAACATTTAATTATAATAAGATGGCTTTAGAAATAACAGATGCAAATTTTGAGGAAACTGTATTGAAGGCAGATAAACCTGTAATTGTTGACTTTTGGGCAGAATGGTGTGGCCCGTGCCGTATGGTTGGTCCAATTGTGCAGGAAATTGGCGAAGATTTTAAAGATCATGCAATTGTTGGGAAACTCGATGTTGATAGTAACCCCGGCGTTGCGAGTAAATATGGTATCAGAAATATACCAACAATATTGTTTTTTAAGGAAGGAGAGGTTAAAGACAAACAAGTTGGGGCTTGCCCAAAAAGTACATTAGTAAGTAAGCTTGAAGCTCTTATATAAAATTATATTTTGGAGGGTTGAACAAACGTATTATTTTATGTTATTCAGCCTTCCGACATTACTCCAATGATCAAATTTTTTAGAAAAAATTACCAGGTATTTATTATTTATATAATTCTCTACTGTATTATTTCAGTATTCAGTATACATTACATTCAGTCCGATAAATACTATGTTCCTGATCCAATAAAGCTGCCTTTTCTTTTGCAGTATCAGAATGTGTTCTTTCAGTATGACAATGCTCCATTCATATTTTCATTTCTGACGGTAGTTATACTTTTGGTATGCGGATTTCTATTAGTCCGGATCTCTGTTCAGTATTTAATCATAAAATCCAGATCGCAATTTTCCGCATTGTTTTTAATTTCAATATCATCTTTCGCCTTTTTTCAGGAACTCTTTTCCAACGTACTAATTGCTGCATTTATTCTAATAATTTTAATTAACAGGCTTTTCGGGTCATATGATGATAAAGGGCATTCATTAAGATTCCTCGACTCAGGGATATTAATTGGAATTGGGAGTTTATTTTATTTTAACCTTATTTTTTTTCTGCCTTTTTTATGGGTAACACAATCAATTCTCAGGCAGTTTGACTGGAGAGAGATATTATATAGTATTATTGGTCTTTTAATTCCGTTTATTTATTTATTTTCCGGGTATTTCATTCTGGGAAAATCAGTCACTGGATATTTAATGTTCCTTAGAAACTGGCTGTTACTAAATAAGGTAATTGATACTTCATGGATGTTTTATGCTGGTATAGCATTTTATATTTTTATTATGATTATTGCGAGTTTTTATGCGTTAAAAAAGTTTGCTACTACAAAAGTACAATCCAGAAAATTATACCAGCTTTTTTTATATCTTTTTATTAATGCTATTGCAATTCTGGTTTTTATACCATCGGCAGGGGTTGAAATGTTATTTCTAATTTCAGTACCGGCCTCGGTTTTATTATCGATTTATTTCACAGACTGCAGAAGTAGTTATATAAACGGTTTTATATTTCTACTACTAATGATTGCGCCTTTAATTTTAAATATTATACGTATGAGATATTAATAAAAAAAACTACCTTATTGATAGCTTTTTTGTTAAAGGTGATATCACCGGATTATAATTTTTTTACAAAAGAGAGAATTCCGACAGATTCTCCGACTTTACCTTCTTTAAAAGATATAAACACATGATAAACGCCCGTTTTTTGACATTTAAAATCAAAGAATGGAAATTCTTTTCCTGTGGCACTTATGTATGTACTTCCCTGCAATACATTCATGTCAAATAATTGAAGAATGGCTTCTCCTTCAGAATCAGGAGCTGTGCAGATTGAGAATCGATATTGGGTGTTTTTACTAAGAACCATTGAAAATTTAGCTGAGGGAGGTTTGCCACCCGGTACTCCGGCATCAAGTTTAACAACAAAATCCTTCAGATATGTGACATTTCCTGCACTTGCGGCACACTGTGCAACCAATTCCACATTATCTTGAGCAGTAGTCCCTATGCTAATGATAACAGATGTAAGGAAAATAAGCTTCAGGATATTTTTCATATTATAGACTAATTAGCTTGTTACGGATTTTTTCAGTTTTTTCAATGATGCTCTGAAGTCTTTCAGGTGATATATTAACGATACTAATATCATTTTGAATAATGACCAACATTCCGTTTTCTTCAATTGCTTCCGGCTCACCTTTTTGTATTGTTATACTTACATCATTGAATTCGCTTTTAAGTACCCTTAAATCTTCGATCAGACTGTTAAATTGTTTATCACTTTTATAGTTCTCAAGAATAACCATAAGGTCATTCATAATTATCTTTTGTTCTCCGATACGTTCTGCAAGTTCCGGATGGGGGTCTTCCTTTGCTACTTGTGTTGCCAGGTATAATCCTTCAATCCATACACCTGTTACCATTAGTGTACTTAAATTGCTTCTGTTATCTGTACGAAGATATTTATCCATCTGATTAAAACTATGGACTGAAATGTACATTAGCGAATCAAGGTTTTGGTTACTCTGCGCCAGTCTTTTTAATGTTGTAAAATCGAAAAATTGCCCAACCCTTACACCGTCGGCCAGGGTTTTAATAGCTGTAATATAGTCAATCACAGAATTTGTTTTATTGTAAATATTCAGATAACCAAGATCGGCAGCATAAACACCTAAGTTAAATGCTTGCTGAAAAGCAGTTGTCAATTCATCAACATTGTCGGTTGGAGCAAGATAATCATTTGAAAAATTTGCATTGAGACTTTTAACAAGTGCTGCCATTTCAACAGGAGAGGATATATTTTGGACAATATCCTGCATTACCTCTTCAGATATTTCGAGTACACCTTCGGTTACGACATCTTCAGGTACCACAAAATCATCTTTGGCACCTTTATCTCCTCCCGATTTACAGGCGAAAACAATAAGGCTGACAACAAGAAGTGCGATTATTCTGTTTATCATAGCATTCTGTATTTGTTGTTGCGAGTTTAACAAATGTAACAATTAGTATAAAGATATTAAAAATCTGTTTTAGTAAAAACCTTATTTTCTTTTTAAACGCTCACCAACGTTAAGTATTTTTTTAAATAAGTCGAAATATAAAAACACGTAAAATAAAACTGTTAGTGACCAAATCACACACATATTAAACCAGTACGTATCAAAATATCTTCCGAACAAATGTTTTTTTGGTGCAAAAAAGTGTGTTCTGAAGCTTAATGCATTGCGGGGGACCGGATATTCGTAAATCGGATCAATGTGCTGAATTAGCTCATTTTTATATTCTATAATTTTGTTTTTTTCATATACTTTTTTCAGGATATCGGCAATGCTTTCATTAAAATATCTGTCACGATATTCCTGGTACATATCTGGTTTATTTTCGAGATAATAATTGATCATATTCTGGCGCATCCTGTTGGCCAGGGCAAACAGCTTACTATAATACAATTCAAGATTTTTCAGGTACTCAAATACTTTTCTGGCTTTGTTAAGATTAAAGTCTTCGGGATTCAGTCCATCAACATCTTCAAAATAAAAAGGTGCAATAAGCAGCTGTTCTTCATTGCCCTGTTTTCTATAGAGTTCCTCAAACACATGGGTGCGTTTATTTTCTTTTCGGATTTCGTTCTGAATCAGATTAAGATCATCGCGTGTTACATCAACAGCATTAATATTTTTCAACTCTTTATCAACCCTGTTAAGTCTCTCTTTCATAACAGGAAGAAAATAGACTTTTTTAAAGTCGGCCATACTCTCCTGTTGCTCCAGATCATAAAATATTTGTGTAAATATATTTTCTTTGAACTGGTGCACCATAAGTGCTTCATACCCCCATTTTGTAACCATTAGCTCAGCGATAAAAGGAACTTTATCCATACGGCCAACCCTTTGATTTAATTTATCGAAGCTAAACATAGCACCGCTCAGTATCATCATGGGTATCATGAGTAATGGAATAAGGATATAGATTGTAACGGCTGAATCAAATGTGGCAGAAATATTCAGTCCCAACATATTTGCGAATGCAGCAGTAGAAAACAATGTAAACCAATATTCGAAGTTCATGCTTTTTATTCCAAGTATACTATTGGCAATTATTACAAAGAGAAATGCCTGAATAGCGCTGATAACAAAAAGGATAAAAATTTTGGAAATTAGATAACTCGAACGACTGAGATTCAGGAATTTCTCCCTTTTTAATATTTTTCGGTCTTTAACAATTTCTTCCGCGCTAACCATTAATCCAAGGAACAAAGCAACAATAAGAGCCATGAAAATGAATATATGGATATTCTCATTGACTCTGAAAATATATATTTTAGAATTCGGATCTTCGATATATCGGATAATATAAGAAAGAATAAAACCAAGTACCGGTGCTTCTAATAAATTCAGGGTCACATATTGACGATTACTTATTTTTGAAAGAAAATCGCGAATGGTGTATATTCTTAATTGCGAAAACCAATTTGGTATGTTCAGTGTTTTTGGAGGTTTTTCTTTGACAGGTTTATACTCTTCAGGGAAAAAATTTTGTTGATAACTATCTTCCCATTTCTCCGGAGATATTTTTCTTATATCGGTATAATTTCCGAATTCGTCTACTACATGAGCTTCAATAATATTAAAAAGTAATTCCGGGTTTACATTACCGCAAGTAGGACATTCTCCAACTTCACTATTGATTTGTGCATCCATTCGCTTGAAATACATGACTCCCTCAACCGGGTTACCATAATATATCATATAACCGCCAGTATCAAGGATGATCATTTTATCAAACATTTTGTAAATGTCTGAAGATGGCTGATGGATAACAACGAATATTAGTTTTCCTTTTAAGGTAAGCTCGCGCAATAAATCCATTACGTTTTCAGAGTCGCGCGATGATAATCCTGATGTTGGCTCGTCAACAAAAAGGATTGATGGTTCTCTGATAAGTTCAAGCGCGATATTCAAACGTTTTCTTTGTCCGCCGCTTATAGTTTTTTTAAGGGGAGAACCCACTTTCAAATCTTTTCGATCGTAAAGTCCAAGGTTTGTTAAAGTTTTGTATACAATCTGCTTTATTTCATCGTCAGATTTATCTTTGAAACAAAGCTTAGCATTATAGTAAAGGTTTTCAAAAACTGTCAGTTCCTCAATTAAAAGATCGTCCTGCGGGATAAGTCCGATAACACCTTCAAGTTTGTCCTTTTCAGCGTGAAGGTTAATGTTATTGATCAGCACAGAACCCGATGATGGCGAATCAATACCGGAAAGTACATTGATTAAGGTGGTTTTACCTGCGCCACTGGCCCCCATAATACCAATAAGACGGCCATGACCTTCTGAGAAAGAAATATTCCGGAGGCCGTAATTTCCGTTTGGAAATTTAAAACTAACATCGCGGGTTGTAAATGAAATTTTATGTGATGTTATATCTGCCAGGAAGTGCGCTGCAATGTCGCTGTAATAAATAGGTGCACCTTTTGGGAGTTTTACAGTACTTCCATTGGCAAACAGATAAATTCGCTTATTATTGACAGGTAAACCATTAAGGAAGAGTTCTTCTTTTCCTACGTACTTAAGGAAGTATAAATCTACACTTTTAATTCTCAGGATGAATATATCGGTATCAAGCTGTTTTGTTTTAATCTTTTTGGCATTCTTATAATGATCATGATTATCGTTTATAATAAGAATATTTCCATCATCTAATTTGCTGGTTTCGGTTTCTACAACAAAAGACTCTATACTTTTGAATTCTTCCTGGGTTATATTAAATACTTCTGCAACTGTATTGATAATAGCCAGGCGCTGATCTGTAAATTTTCTGTCGGCATTAACAATTTCAAATAAACGTACAAGAGCTATAACTTTTTGTTTCTGGGTAAGTGTTTTGTTGATTTTTTTACAAAGTCCCAGAATCCTGACAGAATCTTTTACTGAGGTAAGTTTACTTTTTCTTTCCTCTTCATCTGTTAATCCTGCATTTTTTTCAAACAGGGCATAATACTCTGCGACTTTTTCTGCTGTCAGTTGCTGTTGTAGGAAGGTTTTTACATATTCTACCTGGGTAGATTCAACACCTTCATCTTGTTTTGCAACAATAGCAAACAATTGCATTAAAGCCTTAAGAATTTCCTCACTCATACCCTAAATGTTTTTCAGAAGTTACCTGGCAACTTAATTATAAAGAGTAACTCACTTGTTCGAAAGGAACATCTACAATATCAGCGTATTCTTCTCCTGCTTCTTCCATATCTTCATCATCCTCGGGGAAGTGCCAGCGTATAAGCACATCGTTCCCTGCCTCATGTATTTCTTCCAGTTTCATCAGAATATCAAGAAGAAGTTTTGAAGATGCCGTATTGAAATAGACAAGTTTGAAATTAAAAATTGTTTTTTTGTTTGGATTTTGTGAATACTCTTCAAGCCAGGTTAGAACCGGGTCATAGAATGAAGCTACGTCTTCTGGTAAAGAGCGGCCCGATATCTCCATTATTTCGTTGTCCTTATCTAGAATTACTTTGGGCGTATCTTCAGTTCCTTGAATTTTGATATTTTCCATAGCTACACTTTTAATTGTTAGTCGTCTCTTGAAATAGTCGAAGTTAATAAAAAGAATGATGTATCGTTCGAAATGGGCAGAAAGTGATATTCAAGCTCCTTACCCGTTTTTCTTTTAATATCGATAAACCCGAGTCCGGCTCCTCCTTTATCAGAGAGTCGTCCTTCTTTCATTTGTCGCTTATAAAGACCCTTAAGCTCGTCTTTATCCATTTTGTTAATAGTTTCAAGCATAGTGGTCAACTCCTCGATACGATCATTATCCACTGCATTACCAGTGGTCACACTGTATTCATTATCACCTTTACTTACAAGGAAAATACCCCGGCCTGAAAACAGAAAGTCACTTGAAGTAAAGTCATCAGCATGTTTACTTATGTTTTGTAAACATTCGACCATTACATGAAAGACTTTTCTCTGCACAGCACCCGGTTCATCTTCCTTAGCCATATTAGACTCCGTAAGCGAAGTAAAAGCCTTGGTGATTTGGTGTGTGATTTCTCCCTCATACACCAGGGTGATTTCATGGGCTTTCATGGATTTGTAAAATTCATATACAAATTCAAGAAAACCTTTCACATCTTTTTTATTATCCATAATGCACCTTTATTATTATTTATATATTAAAACTCAATACCAATGAGTAAAACGTCATCAATTTGTTTGTTTTTCCCCATCCATTCAGTAAAGTCTTTAGCAAAGAAAGTATTAAATTCATCCATAGTCAAGTCCTTATTCTCAACAATTTGTTCCCGAATTCGTTTGGGAGAATATTTTTTTAATTCCGACCCACCAAGCTGATCAGTCAGTCCATCTGAGAAGAAGAATATCTTATCTCCGCGTCTGAAATTTATTACATAATTAGTAAAATCTTTTTCTGGTTTTTTCCTGTGAGGGATTCCCCCAATTGCTTTTCTGTCACCTTTAAATTCTTCAAGTTCACCATCACGCAAAAGATAAAGTGGGCGGTGTGCTCCGGCAAACTGTAATTCACCTTTATTGTAATCAATTTTACAAAAGGCGATATCCATTCCATCGCGTGCTTCCGCTTCATTATCTTCCTGCTTAAGTGTTTTTCTGACACTATAGTGCAATCCGTCAATAATATTGGACGCAGTATGATCTCCGGGATGGTCTACTATGTTATTTAAAAGAAAATATCCGATAAATGACAGCAGCGCACCGGGAACTCCATGTCCGGTGCAATCGACGGCAGCAATATATATTTGATCATCTTTTTTAAAGAACCATGGAAAATCTCCACTAACCACATCGCGTGGTCTGTAGAAGATAAATGATTTTGGAATAAATTCTCTGATGAATCTGTTGTCTGGAAGTATCGAAGTCTGAATTCGTTGAGCGTAGTTAATTGAATCTTCAATTTTCCTATTTTTATCCTGGATTTCCTGTTCAATACGTTTTGCTTCTGTAATATCATGTCCAACAAATAAAATAGTCTCTAATTCATTTTCGTTGAACTCGGGAATAGCATCAAAACTCATGAAACGTTCTTCACCTTCAATACCTTCAATTTGTGCAGGAATTGTTATTTCTGAATTCGTTTTTTCAGGATTCGATTTAATCTGAGAGATAGTATCGCGGAAGTAGTTAAAAAGCACCTCTGCAAAGTTTACTTCATTAAGTGTTTTATTGATTAGCTCTTTTGCTTCTATTCCGGTATATCTTTCAACAACAGGGTTAGCATAGAAAAACTGACCTACAGTACTTAAACGCATGATCATGTCGAGAGAATTTTCTGACAGTGCCTGCATCTTACTACGCATGCGTTCTTCTTTTTCGGCCCTCTTTCTTTCGGTTATATCGGTAGAATTGAGAATGATTCCTTTAATTGCCGAATCGGTCAGTAGGTTTCGTCCGGTAGTTTCAAGAAAGATCTTCTGGCCGTTTTTCTTCATATAAGTATACTGTATGGTAACAGCTTCAGACGGATTTGATAAAAGCTGTTTGAACATGGTACGCATCGCCGATTCTCCTTTTCGGGTCAGACGGTCCATATCTTTGCCACCCATCATTTCTTCCGGGGTATAACCAAGTATTTTAATGACCGATGGACTTTCGTATGTGAGGATCATATTTTCGTCATATATGGAAATGATCTCTGATGCATTTTCTAAAAGGGAGTATAGACGTTTCTGCGCATTCTCTACTTTGAGAATATTGGTTTCAAGCTGCTCGTTCGATTTTTGAAGCTCTTCCTGAGTAGCTCTCATTTCTTCCGCATTCTGCCGCAACTGTTCTTCGTTTTCCTGCAGTTCACGGGTCATTTTTTGCGATTCTCTTAAAAGTTGTTCTGTCCTTTGGTTAACCTTCAGGTTAAATACTGTCCGGGCAATGATTTCGGCTAATTCGATGAGGAAACGAATGGTTTTTTCAGGTATATGATCCTGAACAGTTGCAAATTCAATGACTCCCTGTAGTTTTTCATCTGCTATCAGCGGGACCAATAATATACTTTGAGGCTTCTGTTCACCAAGAATCCCGGAAGTTAAAGTAGTGTAATCATCGGGTATTTCGGTTCGGTATATATAATCCATTTCATATGCGCATTCACCTATTAGACCATGACCTATTTTAAATTCCTGGTTGATGTATTTTTTTCGGTTGTATGCATATGTTGCTACATTTTGCAACACCTCTTTTTCTTCGTTATATAAGTATAAAGCTCCCTGAACGACATTTACATATTTAACAAGTGACTGTATCACCTTATCTGATAATTCAATTATCTTACTGTGAGTGCGTAATATATCAGAGATTACTTCTTTTCCTTCAGCTATCCAGCTCTGTTCAGTTTCCTTTTTATGATTTGACAACAGATTCTCGCGCATAACCAGTAAAGACTGAGCCAAGGTATCATTATGTATAGCAGTATCGAGCTTTATATTAAAATTACCTTCACCGATCTGGTTAGCAAATTCAGCCATTTCCTGCTGTCTGGTATCTCTCTCTTTAATTTGATTATCGAAGCGTGTTATACTTGTATTCTGACGATTCTGGAAGAAATAGACAATACTGATAAATATGAAAGGAACAAGATCTAAGAAAATAAGAGATGGGTTTTCTTTATGTAACTGAATGATACCAGTCGGTGTTACGGGTGTTTTATGAATTATTATCTCAATGATCCATGATATTACCGGCAGCAGAAATCCAATAATTATGGAAACCGGTAACAGATTTGCTTCTTCTGTGATTAATTTTTTATATGTCTTAAATATTTTCGTCATTATCTCCTATTATGCCTTTTTAATATTTTTAAATTTCTCTGCAATAATTGGCGAAATCCGATTAAAAATATCTTTTGTTTCCTCAGTAATATCCTTAAAGGTAGCTAATTCGAGTAAAGCAATAGCATTTTTATTATCCACAATGGGTATAAATATCAAACATTTAGGTATACTTTTTCCTAACCCTGATTCTATTTCAAAATATTTCTTCGGGATGTCTTTAATGACCAGGATTTCCTTCGATTGAATTGCCTGCCCGTTTAAACCTTCTCCCGCACTTATTTCAGGCAATGATTTTTCAGAAGTTATTGCATAGCTTTCCAGGGGGGTAAGTACTTTTTTTCTGCTATTGTAACTATAAAAGATTCCCTGTGAGAATTCCAGTTCTTTAGCCAGGTTAGATAACAGTTTTTTAGCAAAGCTTTGTTGCTCCTTAAAATTACCAGATGGAATCAATTTACCCGCTTTGACTTCTAAATCTTCGGTTTCTATTGTTTCCTTATCTTTATCTTTATTTTCCAATCCGGTCAGAATTTTTGTTCTTTCCTCTGAAACTGCTTTTTCTACTAAATGTTGAACTGCTTTTTCGTCGGTTATTCTGCGATAAAGCATGTACAGTAATATCATCGAGATTAAAATAAGCAGAAAGAATATAACCGGCCAGAACGAAATGATCTTATCCGATTTCAGACATCTGTTCCAAAATGATCCGGTCATTAGTATTATAAGGACTATTGAAGTGGCAAATATTCCTGTGAATTGTATTTTTTGCTGTTTAAACATCATGTTTATAATTTAAGCAGGAACCGAATTATTTGGTCTGCACTATATACGTAATCAACTTTTGTAAGTTTAAGAACAGATTCGGGCATAGTTTTTACTTCACTTTCATTTGGATCCTGCACTAAAGTAACCCCTCCGTTATCTGCTACTTTTTTAAGCCCAAATGCTCCATCACGGTTAGCACCGGATAGAATTATTCCGATTAATTTATCGCGATATGCATTTGCTGCTGTAATAAAGGACAAATCAATTGAAGGTCGAGAATGATTTACAGGTTCGTCGGCACTTAAAGCAACCCTGTTAGCCAATTCAATAAACATGTGATAATTTGCCGGTGCAAGGTAAGCAATACCGGATTTCAGCTGGTCTTTGTCACAGGGTTCAACGACAGGAATATTTGATTTTAAAGAAAGTGCTTCTACAAATCCTGACCGGACATGCTTTAACCTGTGCAAGCATAACAAAACCGGTAAAGGAAATGTCTTTGGCAATGAGTTAAGTATCCGTGTTACTATCTGGAAACTTCCTGCCGATCCTCCAATTATGACTGCTTTATAATTCATTTATCTGTCAATCTATACAATCTTTCTTTTGTATACACTTTCATTAATATTTACTGGTTCAAAAAGAGTCTGGCCATTTGTATTTGTTCTGATTTGTTCTTTTAATCCAATAATAAAAGTGCCCGAGGCTGATAAATTTTCATGTATTATTTTTGTGACCTTATCCTGATGATTAGGATTGAAATAAATTAAAACATTCCTCATTAATATTAATTTTACATTTTTCGGGGCATTATTGAAATTAAAGTCATCAGTAATAAACTCAACATTTTTTATCAATGATGTATCTCTTATAGCATTGTATTTGTCTTCCTTGTAATAATTAACAAATTCATCGGTCCCCTTATAGCGTTTATAATTTTCCTGTGATATTTCTATTTTCTTAAAGGGATAATGGCCGGATTTTATATAATCTATACTTTTGTGGCTAAAAGATGTTGCATAGATTTTCACCTTATCCAACAGATCGAGTTCTTTAAGAAATATTGCGAGGGAATAAAGTTCGCCACCTGAAACACAGTAAGGAAGCCATATCTTAAAATTTATTAACTGTTTATCATCTAATTCAGGAACATATGATTCACGCATCCATCTCCACAATGATGGATCACGAAACATTTCAGTGGATGGGACACATACCTGATGTATGAATGTGCTAAAGAAATCCGGTTGATCAATCAGCTTACGATACAAACTTTCAGCACTATTTAAATTGTTCTTGGCAATAACATGCTCAAGACGGTATTTGAACGACGTCAGGGCCAGACTCGAAAAGTCGTAATTGAAGTTATTTTGCAATAACCTGATAATTTCTCTAATATCAACAATACCTAATTCTATCATCTAAAATTCATTACTTAAACTTTTACTGTAATAATATTTAAAATCTTTTTTGTTAGTCCTTCTTTGTTTTTTATCGGAGAAAAAGTGTTTTTAATGTTCAGGGTTTTTTTCTTAATTTGAATAGTCTCATCCAGTTCAACCACATTGCCTTCAGAAATATTTGCAAATAACAGCGAGTCTGCTTTACTTCCTTTACCAAATAGTTCAGAATGCGATTTTCCGATCACCTGATCTGCTTTCTTATCTAATAAAAACAGTAGTTTTTCGTTCACATTAATAATTTTTCCTTCGGTATCGTATTGTAACTGATAAAATGCTTCATTTATGGATTTAAGAAATCCTTCAAGATCTTCTTCTCTGCGGGCCGATTCTTCCTGAGTAGCTTTAAGTTCTTCCATATTTTGTCTCATTTCTTCTTCCTGCTCGGCCATTTCAGCTGCTTGCTGTTGCGACTTTTCAAGTAGTTTTGCAGTGCGTTCATTAGCTTTTGTAGCAATTATTGACGATGCAAGACTTGATGCTATATTTTGGCCGACTTCTACCTGATATTCATCAAATTTTTTCAGGGCAGCCAGTTCTATTACTCCTATCAGATTATCTTCTTTCATTACGGGAAGAAGTAATAAATTGGTTGGAGAGGCTTCACCCAGACCTGAAGTTATTTCAATATATTCTTCAGGGATATCACTCAGGTTAATATATTTCTTCTCAAGGGCACATGCTCCGATAAGCCCTTCTCCTTTTACAACGGTTTTTGAAAGATATTTCTTTCTGTTATATGCAAAAGCAGAAACAAGGTATAAACTGGTATCATCATCTTCTTCGTATAGGAATAATCCTCCTTGTATGGCGCCAAGATATTTTACGAGCTCTTTGATAAATTCATCTGTAAGTTTTGAGAAGTCGTCACTATTTGTTCGAAGAACTTCTGCAAACTTGGCAATGCCCTCATTCAGGAAGCGGCGAAGTTTATTTTCTTCTTCATTTTTAATCTGCTCATCACGGGCCTTTCTCATGTTTTCTTTAAGTGCCCATAAAGTTTTTCCAAATGCATCGCTTTTACCCTGTAATGAAAGATCGGTTTTGAATTTTTGTTTGAGAAGGTTATCAACAAATTTCTTTTTCTCTTTAAGAGCATTCCAGAGCTGATTCAAATTCTTTGCGATTACAGAAAATTCATATGAGCTTTCTGCATCTAAAGGATTAATAAGTAACCTTCCTTTAGCCAGATTAAAGGTAAATTTTACAATGTTTATTAAAGGAATACGAATCTTTTGCATCAGAATTACAATCGTGGCGATGTATCCAAGTGAAAGCAAAACTATAAATGAAAAACACAGGATAATCAATGTGTGTGACTTTTGGACACTAAAGGCTGCAGCATCTTTTTTGTAAGCAGCAAAAATGTTTTCAATCAATTTGTACTGATTTTCCATTTCCGGAATCAGACCCGTTGTTCCTGATGGTTTTCCCAGTCTGACAAAAACGGTGTTCAGGTAACGAAGTTTCTCTTTATATTCCGTTAGCGCGTCATGTATGTCGAAATTAAAAGCCAATTCTTCATATTCGATAGGATTGATCATCATTAGATCGTCAACGATGTAATTGATATTTTCTAAATTTGCTTTATTAGGATCAATCAGATATTTATCCTCAAGTTCTTTTAATTGAAAACCCTTAATTATCTGGAGAGAATCGGTATAGAATATAAGATTATTTAATATTCTGTCCGAAGCGGACTTTAGAATTGCCAGGTTGCCGCCGCTTTCAGAACCACGATCTCTGAATGCATGCATTAAATGCTCAAAGGTGGTACTATATATACCAACATTTTCAAGCAGACTATCCACTAAATTTTTTTGGTACATATTATCCGTACCGGCAATAAAGGAACTAATTGAGTTAATACTGTCTATAAAGCTTTGTATCTCTTCAAAGAATAAATCTGTAGATGTAATGTTCGTTCCAAGTATAAAACGTTCGTTATGGCCTATATTCACCATATAATCTGAATATGCAATCTGCGTTTGGTTTAAAATATTTTCACACTCATCCAGATTACTGTTTACTGTAGAATAATGGCTTGATTTTTTAGAGTAAAATCTTAACGTAACAAATACCAGAACAAGATACACAATAAAAAGTAGTACCTGGAGGTAGAAACGTTGGGTTATATTTTTGAACCTGAAATTCATGATAGTTCAATATGTTTATTAGCTTTTATAATAGCCATGTCCTTTTTTCTGAAATTTTACCGAATAAGATCCAAGAATGGTTTCGTGCATGCCAAGAATAAGGCAACCATTATCATATAAACTTCTGTGAAAGAGGTCGAATACTCTGCTTTGTAAGTTATAATTAAAATAAATGATAACATTTCTGCAAAGGATCAGATCGAATTTTACATACAGGGTATTTGAATCTTTCACAAGATCGTGTTTCTTATATATCGGTTTTTCTCTGAGAAAATCGTGCATTTTAATAGTATCCGAGGCTTTGTCAATTTTAAAGTATTTCTCATAAGGAACATCATAATATTCCTCATAATTGTAAGGGTTTTCTTTTACCACTTTATCGAAGTTATCGAGATATCCGATATTGAAGCGATATTTATATTCACCATTTTGTGCCTGGGTAATTACATCGGAATTTAGATCTGTAGCATAAACTTTTGTTTTTTCCAGGAGGCCCATTTCATTCAGTACAATTAACATTGAATAAACCTCCTGACCGGTAGAACATCCTGCATGCCATATATTTATGACGGAATTATTTTTAAGTTTAGGTAGGATTGCATACCGTATTGCGTGCCATACCTGCGGATCGCGAAATAACTCTGTTGTATTAACAGTAACTTCTTTTACTATTTTCTCAACGAAAGTCGGGTCGTTCTTTATTTTATTAATTAAAGAATTGACATTTAACCGATTATCAGCCAAAATCTTGGTCAGTCTCCTTTTGAGTGATTTTTCAGAATATTCACTGAAGTCATATTTGGAAGAAGTCTTAAG
>JAFGIP010000072.1 GCA_016929525.1 Bacteroidales bacterium | reverse complement strand
TACAGTATCCTTAGGTGGTAACCCCGGTCATCTTTATTCTCCCGGTTTATGGGATGCAATTATTGGCGGAGCCACCGACCCTGAAGCCAAATCGATGGTAAGGTTATGTTATGTTATTTCCGGTGGGACTGTTGTTACAGATGAAGCTAAGTGTCATTATAATTTTGCCTTTGCCGCTCTGGGAGAAGAAGGTCTCAAATGCTTTAATCTGGATCTTTCGGCAGAAGTTCCATGTTCAGCACTACCAGGACCAGTAATTCCTGAAGACGGTAATGAAGCGGAATATGTAACAAACGGAGTATCTATCTCATACGGAGGCTGGGTATATATTGCCAATGGAGCTGCGGGCCTGGACATTGCCAGAGTAGACAGGGATGGTAATTTAACCTGGTGTGGCAATATTGATCTCGGATCGTCTGTTAATTTCGTTGAGGCATCAAATAATTATGTATTCGTTGCTACCGGAACAGGCGGGTTGAAAATATTAAAAGTGACAGAAATTTAAGACGTTATCATATATCCTGAGAAGATAAAAAACAAATTCCCTGTTTAAAATCTGATTATGATATTTCATTTTCTGAAGATAAAATTATTTCCAGTGAAGCAAGAACCTGTAAAGCATCTCCATAATCAGCTTTGCCGGACATATGTTTTTTAAGCATATCTTCAGGATTCAGCCATGGTAAAATATCCCTTCCTCTTAATTGAGCCAGAGATTCTGTAATAATCTGCCTGAGTGACTCATTGTTTCTGATGAAATCGTTAATATCAAAATAATTTGTCCGCTTTAGCCGTATGGCTTTTGTTTTAGAGAATAATTTATATCTAAGACGCCTCATGAAGTATCTCAATTCAGAAGAATTCATTGATAAACCGAAACGGTGAGAATTAGGCAGAATAAACAGATCAGGAAAAGAATATAGCAACATCGATTGATAGAGTGATGAATTCTTCCTGAATTTATTGGGTATACTAAAGGAAAATTTTAACCATTTATCAATCAGGAAAGGAGTTTTAACCTCAAAACCATCCGGACATTTATGTGGAGCAATATATTTAGTCTGCCTATTATAAAAACTCAGCCTTTCATAATGATTAAGAATGCTGTTATTGATATTTAAACCATCGAGTAACTGAAATAAATTTTCAATGGGTTCACTACCCAGATAAGTTGATCTGACATATCTTTCATTTTTCAGAAAAGCAATCCCGGCTGATTCAATATCCTGAAATGAATCATACATTGGAGTAATATAGTAACCGCCTGAGCAATCTCCGAAAAAACCTGACCAGTACACGTGATCATGAAATTTTGCTTCAAGTTCTTTATGGTCAGGATGGAAAAAAAGCATTGTTTGTCCTCCGAACCTTTTGGAAGCAAAACCAAGCATATCTCTTGAAAACTGAACATTATTAAAATCAATGCAGAGATGATTGGTCCCATATTCCTTTGCTATCATGTTTCCAATCTCAAAATCCAATGCCCCCGGGATTCCATAGGTAAATGTCGATATATTTGAGCTATCCGTAAATTTTAACAATGCTCCAAGGATAGCTCTGCTGTCAAACCCTCCGCTTAAGGGTATCAGATGCCTGGCATTTGGTTTAAAATTTTCAGCAAAGGCATCCATTAAAATCTCCGAGCCAATTTTAATTAGTTCATCCCTGTTAAAATCCTCATATTTCCTGGTATCAACTTCCGGCAATGTTATTATCTTCTTCCCGGGATAACCGAGAAAATACCCGAGAGTAAGGAAAGAGTTTAAATTCTGAGAAGTAAGCATTAAAATCTAAATTAAATACTAAATCAAGGATAAAGATATGTTATCAAATTAAATAGCAATTCTTAAAATTCAAAGATGAGGTAAAATTCGGATACTACAGTATAATTTATCAATTTAGATGCAGAAAAAAGAAAAAACCTCACTACTTTTGGTTACTCTAAACGATCCTTTTTATATCAGGATCATTTTATAGAATATAAAACATTTGTCGATGAAGTTTAAACTCTGCGCACTTCCTGTATTGTTTTTCATTTATATAACTTCTATTCATGCCCAGGACTATCTGATAAGTTTTAATGGTACAGGAGCAGCTACAACGGTTACCACTGTAAAAATTGAGAACCTGACTCAGGGAACAAATATTACTATTAGTGGTAGTGATATTTTACATCTTGTAAATATTATCTCCGGGGATGAAACCATAGATCAAAATTCGGACAAACAAATTTATTTATATCCTAATCCAATGACAGATTATGCAAGAATGCAATTTGTTTTACCTGAATCAGGTGAGACATTCATTACCTTGTATGATATGTCCGGCAGGAAATTGGCACAGAAACGGGATATACTTTCCAAAGGTAAGCATACATATGAGATACAAAATACTGAGCAGGGGATCTATTTTGTAAGGATAAGTTCCGGTAAATACTCACTTAGCGGAAGATTAATATGCTCCGGATCACAGAAAAACAGTACAAAAATAATCTATGAAAACTCCATTGCTGCAATTGGAAGCACAATAGAATCAAAAAGCACAAATACTGAATCAGTAATGCAATATAATGATGGAGACAGATTAAAATTTACAGGTATTAATGGAATTTACAGAACTGTAATTGTTGATGTGCCGACGAATAATAAAAATATCACATTCAACTTTATCCCTTGTACTGATGAAGATGAGAACAATTATCCTGTTGTGATTTTAGGTAATCAGATCTGGATGGGAGAAAATCTTAAAACAACCAAATATTGTAATGGTGATCCTATTCCCAATGTAACTGATGGTCCTGAATGGGCAGGTCTTACTACTCCTGCTTACTGCTGGTATGATAATGATTCCGGTTACAAAAATGTTTATGGGGCATTATATAACTGGTATACTGTAAAAACAGGCAATATCTGTCCTGATGGTTGGCATGTATCTACAGATGACGAATGGCATCAATTGATATTTTTTCTCGACACGGATGCTGTCGTTACGTGGATAGAAAGTAAAATTGCAGCCAGCGCTTTGAAAGAAACAGGAACTGCACATTGGAATCCACCGTCTACCGGCACTGATGAATCCGGATTTACAGCTCTTCCGGGTGGCTACCGGAAGTATACCGGTTCCTTTGGAGGAGCCACTGATAATGCTAACTGGAGAACCGCATCAGAATATGATTCAACCAATGTCTGGTACCGTTATATGTTCACAAATTCAGGTGATGTCTACAGGCAGACCACCAATATGCAGGCCGGCTATTCAGTCCGGTGCCTCAAAGATCAGTAGAATCGTGACGCACACTAAAGGACCCCGGAAAAAACAGGACTTGACAATAAGCCTTCATTAAAAAAACACAAATCCCTGATATACAGGGATTTATTTATTGATTCTGAGGTCGGTGATGGATTCGAACCACCCTAAACGGCTTTGCCGGCCGTAACTTAGCCACTCAGTCAACCGACCATTTGCTTATGAATAAGATGATAAAATTTCCACTTTTCTGAATAAGTTTCATGATACAATAATATAATATCCATATCAGAAATAATTCAAATTGTTTGTCTTTTTGATCAATACAAAAAGTGTGTAGATCAGCAGATGATTTATGTGGACATATTGCCTGCGGGCAGATACGAAACTAAATTAAAACACCTGAAGCTGTGCATGTAGTTTGTAAAAGATAAGTGAACATTACTATATTTGCAGCTTCAAGGTCACATTAAACTGCTGGTAAATGACAAAAAAATATTTGTCATTATTTATAATAATCTTATTATTCGGGAATCCTGTTTCTTCTCAACCGATGGAATATGATCCGGACCTGTGGCTTCCGGATACAGTCTTTGTAGCCTTAGGCAATACGATCGAACTATATAACAATAACGTTGCATTCATAAGGCTGAATGACGGATCGTTAAGTTTTACATGGACCCACGAAAAAGGGTATTCCGACAGTGAAAAATTTTACTGGACAGCCAACCAGCCGGGTAATGTAAAACTTAAAATTACATGCTTTCATCTTGGTGAGCGTGTCGATTCAGCTTCAACGATATTGAAAGTGGTCAATAAAACCGATATTGTAAGTAAAAACCTTCTTTCATTAGGAAATTCTCTTACAGCTGGCGGATATCAATACCAGATCCCGCAAATTTTAACTGATCTGAATTTCGTGGTCAATGCTATCGGTACCCAGGGAACAACGTATAAGCATGAGGGATACCCGGGATGGTTTTTCCAGACTTTTTTAGGTACTTCTTCTCCTTTCTATATCCTGAATACGATAAATTTTAAAGAGTATATAGAAAACAATAACCTTCAAAATCCGGATATAATAAGAATATCTCTTGGGATAAACGATTGTTTTGGAACTACCCCGATTGATAACATTACTGAAAATGCCACAAAATTAATAGATACAATTTCCCGCGATTACCCGAACTCTCTAATTATTATTGCACTGCCGACATTGTGCGAAAGCACTGGATCAGGATGGATTGCAAGCTATGGTGATCTTTCGAATTTTGAACCTTATATCCTCAGGGTAAGAGAACTATGGAAAAGATTATATAATAAGTACAGTTTCGGAAAATATAAGACAAATATCCAGGTAAGCTGCGATGGGCTGGCCATTGATCGTGAAAATGGTTATCCTTCTGATAATGGTATACACCCAAATGCTACCGGTCACTCCCAACTGATAAGAGGATTCTCAAATACTCTGAATTATTATGCAAATAAATTTTTTACTGATATTAATGATACAGTTTTTAATGATAATCCTTTTAAGATCTTTCCAAATCCTCTATCTGATAATTTTGAGATTTCTTTTACAAATGCTTATCCTGAGAAAATTAACATCTTCAACGGATCAGGCCAGCTGGTCCTGACACAAGAAGTAACAGATGACCGTGTTATTATAAACACAAATAACCTGGCTCCGGGATTTTATATCTGTAATATGAAAATAGGCAACAGATACTATTCTCAGAAAATCCTCAAACTGAGGTAATCCAAGATATTATAATTCCTCTCTTAACTGTTAATATCTTATATTTAATTGACTTATATATATTTTTTGCTGAAATTTGACAGATTGACAGCCTTATTTCATAATTTAAATTCAGCCAAATGAAAACATTAAACCTGATCGCATTAATTTCTGCAGGAGCAGGAATATTATTAATCCTGGCAGGAATTATTCAATTGTTCTCTGGAAGATTTATGCCAAGCATAGAGATAATAAACTATTTTCACGCTGCAAATAGTTTATTCCTGATAGCAATTGTAATATTCGTACATTCAATTAAAGAAAAATCCGGGAAAGAATAAATCAATCCCGGAAAAAATATAGATTTCTTTAATGCAACGGCTTTCTGGTTCAGGTCAGTCTTTTACACAACGGATTGACATACCATAAGTTTTCGTTTTGAAATCCCTGTCTACACTTGTATTATCATGTGCGACACCCCTGCTCCAGGCATATGTGTCGTCATATTGTGTAGATGACCACCATCGGGCGTTTGTACCGATATACCAGAAATATCCTTCATCACTCCTTCTTCCGGCCGGCAGGGCTGTGAAATCATAATCGTCTGTTGCCCCTGTATTCGGATCAGTCCAGTGTGTGGTGCCCTGTTCCTTAAGTTTCCCTCCGGCTAAGGCATCACCTCCGGCAAAAGTTATGAGTGTGGTCCAGTCATCATCTGTGGGTACATGAAATCCGGCAGGACAAAGACCCTTAGGATCTGCAACAGCATACCAGTTATACAGAGCACCATACGTATCTCCGTTTGTTGCCTCATCATTACCATACCAGCAGTATCCGGGAGCTGACAGAGCTATCCAGGGATCACTTTCTTCAACGAGAGGAATATCAGTGCCATCCCTGAATTTTGTTGTTTTCAGGTTTTCGGCCATCCACACCTGCGCATCTATAAAAACAAGATCGTAAATGTTACCGTCAGCATCAGTTACCGTTTGCATCTGCTCAGTTTTAAAGGATACAGGATCGCCGTATGCAGTTCCCTCACTATTAACAGCATATGCACGGACATAATAGTCAGTATTTTCATCTAACCCTGTCAAATCACTTACAAAGCTTCCGGTCCCGGATCCATTAACTGATTTATTATCTGCTGTTGTAGGATAATTTTCAGTACTCCAGCATACTCCTCGAACAGTAACATCCGCACCTCCGTCGGATGTAACATTGCCACCCGATTTAGCAGTTGTTTCTGTGATCTCTGTAACATTGGCTGTTGTTACAGTCGGTGCCGTTGGCTTTTTGCATGAATGAAAAAGTGAAATCATACCAACTGAAAGGAAAACGACCAATGTCTTTTTTAAAACATATTTCATAACAATAGAATTTAATTTATTGATTTCAACGTCTGATACTAAAATTTGTTACACTAATGAATAAACAAAATTAACCATATATTAAATTCAGTTTCATGTAAAAATCATTAAGTGCTGTTCATAACCTGAAAGTTATGAACCATTTTAAGGTTGAATAAAAAATTTCATTATTGGTTTATTCATTCATGTAAAAAAAGTGATCAGGAAATATTTAATTCTTAAATTCGTTACAAATAAAAGAAGTTGATTCTGATTCATAATTTTATAAGCTTTAAGACATGATAAAGTTAGTTACAAGGTTCATCCTCATCACCGGAATTGTTGTCATCGCTTCAGTGAGTTCTGTGTGCCAGACAACAATCCCTGAGATATTTGAAACAGGAACTCTTTCAGAACAGTTTGATTACCTTGAGGAAAGGACAAGGATCTATGAGGATTACCGGGCCATAATGGAAGATATGTTCCAGATGATAAAGAAAAACTCAGGGGATTCACTTTCCTCTGCCAAAATCAGGATAAGTGGATTAATATCAGAGACCGGAAACCTAAATTCACAAATCGATTCACTTAATAAAAGTCTTAGTTCCACTAAAGATGAATTGAGAGAAATGACACGTACCAAGAATAACATAAGTATTTTCGGTATAAACCTGAACAAATATGCCTATAATACGATCGTGTTAATAATTATCGGCGCACTGGGATTCCTTCTGGTTACTGGATTTCTGGCTTTTAAGCGCAATCTTACAATAACTTCCAATACTAAAAAGGAACTGACGGATCTTAAGGATGAATTCGAAGAATACAGGAAAAAAACCAG
>JAFGIP010000071.1 GCA_016929525.1 Bacteroidales bacterium | reverse complement strand
TACTGTTACTGAGTACGTACCGGTTGTGTTGACTGTTATTGTCTGGGTTGCATCTCCGGTTGACCATGAGTATGCGCTGAAGCCTGCCCCTGCATCGAAGGTTGCCGAGCCATCGGCACAAATTGTCTGATCGGCTCCAAGATCTACTGTTGGCAATGCGTTCACGGTCACTACAAAGCTTTCTTCATTAAAACAGTTTGGTGAAGTGCCCGTCTCATCATAAATATATATAGTCTGAGTGCTAGTAATTGATGTCCCTGCTGTTAAAGGAGAACCAGATCCTCCCGAACCCGTATAATACGACTGATTCCCTGTCAAATTTGTACCTACAATTACAGGTAAGGCATAATTTCCACAAGCTGTTTGATTACCCGGATTTACAATGTCAGGCACAGCATTAATAATAACCGACATAAAATCACTTACATTACTGCAAGGTGCAATAGCAGTAACATTTAATGTTAAAACTACACTTCCTAAAGATATGTCGTCAGAACCAGGGGTGTAAACAGGTGTTAATGATGTATTGTCATCAAAAGAACCATCTCCGGAAGTTGTCCAGAGTAAACTGCTATAATTTGAAGCAGAAGGTATAATAGTAATTGTACTTAAATCAATTGAATATCCCGAGCATATTGATTCATTGCTGCCGGCATCAACAATTGGTCCGGGTATTACATTAATTGTTGAAGCTGCCGGTGTTGGCCCTTCACAGCCTCCTGCCGTATAAGTAACAGTGACAGTTTTGCTACCCGTTGTCAACCAGCGAAGAGTTACTGTATTGTCGGTTGCACCGATACCTCCTGAAATTATTGAATAATCCGTTCCGTCAGTACCGGGAACATTCCAGTTATAATTACTCTTACCAACCTGTGTAGTGTAGGTAACATCTTCACTCTGGCAAGGGTCAGTCACCGGTGCAACAGTAAAAGCAGGTGCCGGATAAGCAACCGCTACCGGAAGTGTACTCTCTGATGATGTACCACAGCTATTTGAAGTAGATACAGCAATATTACCATTCTGACCTACTGCCCCTGTTGTAACATCGATTGAGGTGGTTCCTGTTCCTGAATTTATACTCCAGCCGGTCGGAACACTCCAGTTATAAGTGACCGAGTTGGGTACAGATAAAATACTATAGGTTGCGATTATCGCCGGACAAGTTTCGCTCCAACCGTTTATACTCCCAGGTGCTGCCGGTAAATCTGAATGCACCCTTAATGTTACAACATCGGAGTATAACGGTGAGCAAGCATAAGCGGGGTGAGTTAGTTTTAATCTAAATAAATAATTATCCAAGGCAACTGCCAGACCAGTGAGATTAAGTGTATTGGTTGTAGCTCCCGAATAAATTCCTCCATCAACAACATCCGACCAAGATGAACCCCCATTCGAGCTAACTTCCCACTGGTAAGTTCCACCTGAGTTATTATCTGGAACTGAGAAGGTAGCGTCTGAAACAGATAATAAGCAAATATTTTGATCAACAGGTTGTGCTGAAATATATGGTACCTGCTGTAAATAATCATAACCTCCTGAGCTATCATTATTGTCAGGTGTAGTATATCCTCCGGAGCCTGTCACCACACCCCAGCTATCGATTGTAACCGGTGAGTTCCCTAACATTCCGTCATCATCAGGATCTGTGAATCCCGCTTCCAATGGATCATTACAAAGATCACCATCACTATCTGTATCTATACGATCAACTGAACCGTCTGAATCCGTATCAGGATTTGGCAGTGGTGTTCCGCTTTGCACCTCTATAGCTCCATGTCCGGAATTAATATTGTCTATTATATCTGCCAGGCCATCACCATCAGCATCGATTGTATTGTCAATTATTCCGTCATTATTTGAATCAGTTCCTCCGGCTTCAATAAGATCATATATTCCGTCATTATCTGAATCCCTGTCAAGCCTGTCGACTACACCATCACCATCTGAATCACAATCGACAAAATATGTACAGGAAATATTATCCAGTGCAAAGTCGTTACCTCCGGCAATGGTTTTTTTATTGATTATCTCAAAGGTAGTGCTTGCCAGACTTCCTGAATTCCAGTTAATACCTACGTTCTCCCAAATACAGGTTGTTGATGATGCACTGAAAATAGCTCCCAGTTCTATGCCATTTATGCGGAAAATAAGATCAGCCGGGTTGCTTGGGTGAACGGAAGCAAGGTTTAAACTAAAAGTATATGTAGTATTGGGGGTTATCGCTATAGATCCTGAGCTCCATATTACTGTGCCTTCAACCGGACTAGCATTTATAACCATCATGTTACCAGAACCTGTTGTTGCATCACCACAAGCTGAGAAATGAGGATGCCAGGCACTTGGGTCGTCTGTAACTGTGTATACACCTTCATCCCATCCGCTGACCGGATTATATAAATAATCAGATGTAAAACCGATATTGCCCGATTCAAAGTCACCGTTTGTGAATAATTCAGCCGGTGAGGTATTGCACGGTTGATTTTCATCTTCATCGGTTACACCATCATTATCATCATCATAATCAAATAGGTCTCCCACTCCGTCTCCGTCGGAATCTACTACAAACTCAATAGTTTGAACTCCGCCGGCATATGCTGTGCCATTGACTGTTGCGCTTGCATATGTTAGGTCACTAGCTGTTAATGCGTTTACTGATATTGTATTGGATGGAACAGCACCTGCATCAAGATTGGCAACAATCCAGAAATGCCCTTTAGTTCCTGCGCTTGTTGTCTGCGAAAGACCTGTAAATGTATGGGTCCCGATACCCAGGGAATTGGTTATATCTGAACCTGTTTGTGAAGCTGTATAAAAATCGTAAGATGTATTATATAATAACCTGAATAACGTTATATCAGAACTTGTATATGTGCCAGATGTGGTAAATGATAAAGAATTTAAAGTAGCATCACTATTGGTAATATCTGTAGTAAAGTAATAAAGAACCTGGTTGGTTCCGCCCTGATAAATATTGGAGGCACCTACGGCAGGGTCCAGAGAAGATAATGTTGAAGTTGGGTTGGCAACATCTCCTGTCAAGGTCGCATTATCAATGTAATAATTTCTGTTCCTGAAGGGATTGTCATCTTTGTAAATCTGAATGTAAACTGTCGAAGCATTTTCACAAGAAGTTGGAAATATATTGGTTGTGCGAGTAACTGTTGTGTACTGCGCAGGATCATAAGAATTCAGAACAGTTGTCCAGTTTGTACCATCAGGGCTCACCCTTACCAAAATACTGTTAAATCTGTCCCCGGCTACTGCGTCACAGTATGAAAATGTAAGATTTACATAACCCGTGGTATTTACAGTAAATTCATAATTTTCACCGGCACTCCATCCCGCTGCATAATATGAATTAGAACCTAAGCATGTTAAAAATCCGCTATAAGCCGGAGTTATACCATTTGCATTAACTGCAGGTGTTCCTACTGCATTGTCAATTGTTGGAGCAGTACTTCCCTCAAAATCAAACTGGAATATGGTCGTTTGTCCAACAGCTACAGCTGACAATAAAGTAAATAAAATAGTAAGAACGATCGATATAACACCGTGTTTATAATAACTATATACGGAATTTGTGAAGGATTGGAATAAACTTTTCATAATTCTTCAGATTTACCACTAAAATGAAACGAAACCTGGAAAATAATGGTTACAATAATATGCTTAATTTCCATAGACTTACAGATATTGATGACGAACATATCAACAAAAAAAGTCTGATAAAATCAGACTTTCAACAATTTAAGTCAACATCCAAACTAAAGATTCTTTATTTCAGCTACAAGTTTCTGTAATGAATCCTTTGCATTGCCAAATAACATGCGGGTTTTATCGCCATAGAAAAGATAATTTTCAATAGCTGCATATCCCTTACCCATCCCTCGTTTCATTACAATAATGTTTTTGGCCTCATGTGCATTAATAATAGGCATTCCATATATCGGGCCGGATGGATCATCAATTGCAGCAGGGTTAACAACATCGTTTGCTCCAATTACAATAGCTACATCAATTCCCGGCATTTGAGGATTGATATCATCCATTTCCACTAATTTCTCATAAGGAACATCAGCCTCTGCCAGCAACACATTCATATGTCCGGGCATTCTACCGGCTACGGGATGAATTGCATATTTTACTTCAACCCCTCTTTCGGTAAGTAATGCATCCAGTTCACTGCAAACATGCTGTGCCTGAGCGGCAGCAAGTCCGTAACCTGGAATTATTACAACTTTCTGCGCATAATTCAGTAATATCGAAGCATCACTCAAAGATATCTCTTTAATTATACCTATTTCTCTGTTACCAGCAACAGCTCCTCCTCCCCCAAATGCACCAATAATAACATTTAACAGAGATCTGTTCATGGCCCGGCACATCAGAATAGTAAGAATTGTACCTGCAGCTCCTACAAGAATACCTCCAAGGATCATTGCCTGGTTCTTATAAATAAAGCCAGCCATAGCGGCAGCAATGCCGGTAAATGAATTGAGTAACGAAATTACGACAGGCATATCGGCACCACCTATAGGCATAACAAAGAAAATCCCATAAAGCAGTGAAATAATAAAAAGTATGTAAATAAGAACTGAACTACTGATTAACGGATCAGCAGCAATCATAAGATATACAACAACGGCAGTTACCAGCACTAACATAAACAGGTTGACATATTTCATAGCGGGAGATAACCAGTCTTTAATCCAGCCATCAAGCTTGCCATAGGCTATCATACTTCCGCTGAATGCAATACTCCCTATTACAAGACCCAGCAAAGTAACAAGAATTGAAGAATTATCAGGATTTGAAAATTCCATTAGTGCAACAAGAGCCGAAGCAGCCCCGCCTGTGGCATTGTAAAATGATACCAGTTGAGGCATTGCGGTCATTTTTATCTTTCGTGCGATAACTGCGCCTAATACCGTGCCTATAGAAATAACAAGTACTATGACAAGTACATTTGTTAAAGGGATAGAATTTCCTTGAATATCTTTATGGAGAAACAAGGTTGTTATCATTGCCAGCACCATTCCTGTGGCTGCATACAAGTTCCCTCGTTTAGCCGATTCAGGTTTGCTCAGTAGTTTTAATCCTATCACAAAAAGTATGGCGGAAACCAGGTAACTGAAATCCAGTACTATCTGTCCAACATCTATCGTATTATCAGTCATCTGACAATAATTCTTTATCAAAATTCAATTAATTACTTTCTTTTTTTCCTGAACATTTCCAGCATGCGATCGGTAACAACAAAGCCTCCCGCAACATTCAGAGTACCAAAAAGAACAGCCAGTATTCCCAGGAAAAACTCCAGGGACCATTCAGTCAGGTCAGCATGGCCCAGCAGAATAATACCCCCAATAATAATTACACCGCTAATTGCATTTGCTCCTGACATAAGCGGGGTATGAAGCACTGAGGGTACATGAGAAATAACTTCAATGCCCAGGAATATCGATAAAACAATAATAAAAATAGCCTCTTTGTTTTCAGAAAAATATATCAGAATCTGCTCCATGCTTTCTTTATTACATTGTTGATTTTACTTTATCGATGATAATTTCGCCGTTGTAAGTAAGGCATGTGTTTCTTATAATCTCATCTTCAAAATCGAGATTTAGATTTCCTTCTTCATCTATTATCAGTTTTAAGAAATTAAGTACGTTGCGCGCAAACATCAAACTTGAATCGTAAGGCATATCGGAAGGATAATCAGACTTTCCAATGATAGTTATTTCATGATATAAAATAGTTTCCCCATCTTTTGTTATCTCGCAGTTTCCGCCTGTAGAAGCGGCCAGATCAACAATTACCGATCCAGATCTCATCCCTTCAACCGTTTCTTTTTTAATCAGGACAGGAGCTCTTTTACCTGGAATTTGAGCTGTACAAATCACAACATCAGATTTTATAGTATGATCATGAATAAGCTTTGCCTGTCGTTCCTTGAATTCTTCAGTTTGTTCGACAGCATATCCCCCTGCATTCTTATCCTCAACAGCACCTTCGACCTCAATAAACTTACCGCCTAGACTTTTCACCTCATCCTTTACTGCCGAACGTACATCAAATACCTCAACAACGGCCCCCAACTTACGTGCAATTGCAATAGCCTGTAAGCCAGCCACCCCGGCTCCCAAAATAAGTATTTTTGCAGGTTTAATGGTACCGGCAGCAGACATAAACATCGGAAAAAATTTCGGCAGATGCATAGCAGCATCCAGAACAGCTTTATAGCCAGCCACTGTTGCCATTGAAGAAAGAATATCCATCGATTGTGCTCGTGTTATCCTTGGCACGAGTTCCATGCTGAATGATGTTACTTTTTCATCAGCCAGTTTTTTAACAGTTTGTATATTAATAAATGGGTTGAGCGAAGCTACTACAACCTGATCTTTTTTAAGAGCTTTTAATTCCTCTTCTGTTAAATTGTTAATCTTGAGAATAACTTTACATATATCAAAAACATCACTTTTTGTCCCAATTGATGCTCCGGCATTAACGTATTGTTTGTCTGAAATAGTCGCTTTTTCGCCAGCACCCTTTTCAATATAAACACCGGCCTTCATATCGATCAGAGATTTAACAACCTCCGGAGTGATTATAACTCTTTTTTCTGTTCCCGACTCGCGTAATATCCCAATATTCATTATTTATTACTTATTAACTCAAAGATATTTTAAAGAATGTAACCGACAAAGTTTATGAATTGTTTAGTATCAACATATAAATCGTTAAACAGTAAACCAACAGATCATTAGTTTGTTTAACATTTTACCAAAGAGATTAAAATTTAAATAAACACATAAACTACCTTTGATAATTACCCTTAGATTAAGGTATGAAAAAGGATTGAAAAGATGGATGAAAATTCATTTCTCGGGAACACAGATATAGAGACGATAGAGCGGATGTACAGGCAATATATGGAAAATCCAGATTTGCTTGAGAGATCATGGAAGGACTTTTTTAAGGGATTCGAGTTTGCCAGAACAATATATCCGGAATCAGATACAACAGAAAATGAAAATCTTGATAAAGAATTTCGTGTAATAAATCTGATCAATGCTTATCGGAAGAGAGGACATTTGTTTACTAAAACAAACCCGGTCCGAACAAGAAGAAAATACACCCCCACACTTAATTTAAAAAATTACGGACTTTCTGCAGATGATATGTCGACAGAATTCCGGGCTGGAAAAGAAATTGGAATGGGTCCGTCAACATTAAAGGATATTGTCGCATTTCTTGAAAAGACATATTGTTCCTCAATAGGTTCCGAGTACATGTTTATTCGTAAACCCGAACGAATAAGCTGGTTACAGGAAAGAATAGAGGGCAGCCAAAACGAGACATCATTTAACAAGAAAGAAAAAAGAAAGATTTTCAATCTTCTGAATCAGGCCGTTGGTTTCGAACATTTTATCCATAAAAAATTTGCAGGACAAAAAAGGTTCTCTCTTGAAGGTACAGAAACCCTTATACCGGCTCTTCACTATATTATTGAATATGGTTCGGAAAAAGGTATATCTGAATTCACAGTTGGTATGGCTCACAGGGGAAGACTCAATGTACTGGGTAACATTATGAGAAAACCATACGAAAACATTTTTCAGGAATTCATAGCCGAAGAGTACGATGAATCGGTTGATCTGGGTGATGTAAAATATCACCTTGGGTATGGTAACAGGTATAAACTTGAGAATGGCGAAACGATTGACTTAAATCTGGCTCCCAATCCATCGCACCTTGAAGCTGTATCACCGGTTATACAAGGAATAGCGCGGGCAAGAATAGAGCATGTACACAAACGTGATTTTACAAAGCTGTCACCCATTTTAATTCATGGTGATGCAGCTATTGCAGGACAAGGAGTAGTTTACGAGGTAATACAAATGATGGAACTTAACGGTTATATTACTGGTGGTACAATACACATCGTTATCAATAACCAGGTCGGTTTTACCACGAACTACCTCGACGCCCGAAGCAGCACTTACAGTACCGATGTGGCAAAAGTTACAAAATGTCCAATTTTCCACGTTAATGGTGATGATGTGGAAGCTCTTATCCATACCATTAAATTAGCGATGGATTATCGACAGAATTTTTATACCGATGTTTTTATCGACATTCTTTCCTACAGGAAGTATGGACATAATGAAGGTGATGAACCCCGTTATACCCAGCCCACTTTATATAAAGCCATAGCAAAACATCCAAACCCACTTGAAATATATACCAGACAATTAATCAGTGAAGGAGTTTATAATCAAGATGAAACAGATAAAATAAAAACCGATTTCGATGTATTCCTTGAGGAAAAATTTGAAATATCCAAAACACTGGGAAAAGTAAACATACAGCAATTTCTTCACGGTGATTGGAAAGATTTTAAGTATACCGAACGTTCAGATTTTGATAAACACTTCCCAAATGAAGTAACCGTCGATCTTTTAAAATACATTGGTGATAAAATTTGTCAGTTGAAGAAGGATGAAAAATTCATCAAAAAAACAGAAAAACTGGTAGCCGACAGAAGAAAAATGATTGCTGACAACAATCTAGATTGGGCGATGGCTGAATTATTAGCCTATGGTACGCTCGTTTACGAGGGATATCCTGTGAGAATCAGCGGGCAGGATAGTGTCAGGGGAACTTTTGCTCACAGGCATGCTGCTCATATTATTGAAAGTACAGATAAAACATTTACGCCTCTTAAATATATAAGTGAAAAACAAGCGAGTTTTAACATATACAATTCTCCTCTGAATGAATATGGTGTTTTAGGATTCGAATACGGATATGCTCTTGCAACTCCCAAAGGTTTAACAGTATGGGAAGCGCAGTTTGGTGATTTTCATAATGTAGCGCAGGTTATTATTGATCAATATATTGCTTCGGCGGAAGAAAAATGGGGACTTATGAACGGACTGGTGCTTTACCTTCCCCATGGTTTCGAGGGTCAGGGACCTGAACACTCCAGTGCCCGAATTGAAAGATTTTTATCGCTGGCTGCAAGAAACAATATGCAAATAGTGATACCTACCACACCAGCAAATTTCTACCATTTGCTCAGACAGCAAATGCTAAGGAATTTCAGAGTTCCGTTGATAGTATTTACACCAAAAAGTCTGTTACGGCATCCTGAATGTACTTCTACTCTGGAAGAATTAGCAAATGGAAGGTTTTACCCTGTTATAGATGATGAAGATGTTGATATTGAAGCTGTAAACAGGATCGTATTTTGTTCAGGTAAAGTATATTATGATCTCCTCGCCAGAAAAAAAGAATATAATGCAAAAGATATTGCCATAATCAGGCTTGAACAGTTGCACCCGTTCCCAGAATCCAATGTACATGCCGTTCTTAGAAAATATAAGAATTCTTTACTTAATTTATGGATTCAGGAAGAACCCATTAACATGGGAGCATGGAGACATGTATCAGATGAGTTTGGTAATTATAAAATTTACCCGATAGCCCGACAGGCAAGCGGAAGCCCGGCAACAGGTCTTAACAAAATTCATAATTTACAGCAGGAAGAGCTTATCACAAAGGTATTTCGTGAATGTATATGCGAAAAAAAACAAAAATATTGTACATTGAATTGTACAGATGGAAGCACGAGACAAGAGATCTTAAAACAATACAAGTATTTCATGGAAAAGGAAAATAAACAGCATCAGAAATGATAATAGAAATTGTAATTCCTTCACCGGGTGAATCGATAACTGAAGTAGAACTTGCCAACTGGCTTGTTGAAGATGGAAGTTTTGTGAAAAAAGACCAGGAAATTGCCGAAGTAGAATCGGATAAAGCAACACTTCCTTTGATTGCAGAAAAAGCCGGTAAAATTAAATTTCTTGTTCAGGAAGGGGATACCCTAAAAGTAGGAACAGTAGCATGTAATATTGATACCTCAGTTTCAGCTCCTGAAACTGAAGAAAAAAAAGTACCAGCTCAACCTGTAAAAGAAGAATATTTAAAAGAGAAAACTGCGCAGACACCTGAAATAAAAAAAGGAATAAAAGTCACTCCACTGGCTAAAAAGATGATGAATGAAAATAATCTTTCGGTTGAAGATATTGTTAGTGGATTAAAAAAGATTACCACCAAAGAAGTAAATAAAGTATTAAATGATAAAATTGATGATCAAAAATCTGTGATTCAGATGTCAGGGTCACGTGAATCAGTAAAAGAACCCATGTCATCTTTAAGACAAAAGTTAAGTGAGAGACTGGTTGCAGTTAAAAATAAAACAGCAATGCTTACTACATTCAATGAAGTAGATATGACAGAGGTAATAGCTCTCAGGAAAATATACCAGAAAGATTTCACTGAAAAACATGGAGTGAAGCTGGGCTATATGTCATTTTTCACAAAGGCTGTAACTGAAGCATTGAAAATATTTCCAAAAGTCAATACACAAATTGAGGGTGAGAATATTGTTTATCCAAAATTTGTGGATATCGGAATTGCAGTCCAGACTGATAAAGGGCTTATGGTACCGGTTCTCAGGAATACCGAAAGTATGAATCTTGCCGATATTGAGAAAAATATTGTTGTCCTTGCAGAAAAAGCAAGGAAGTTTCGCCTTTCTATAGAAGAAATGACAGGCGGTACTTTTACCATAACCAACGGGGGTATTTTCGGTTCGATGCTTTCCACACCTATACTCAATCCTCCGCAAACAGCCATTCTGGGCATGCATAATATAGTTGACCGGCCTGTTGCTATCGATGGAAAAGTTGAAATACGCCCAATCATGTACCTTGCACTTTCATACGATCATCGCCTTGTAGACGGACGCGATTCAGTAAGTTTCCTGGTTCAGGTAAAAGAGCTTCTAGAGTCCCCCGTTAAAATGATTCCTGAAAGTGACGATCCGATTAAAATCTTATTGGATCTGTAATAACAAGGCATTATTTTACTGTTCAGACAGTTAAGTCAGGAAATTAATTCCTTTCTTCAAAAGAGTAAGCGCTATTAATGCGTTAATTATCATTATATAAATCAGTGATATGTTCAATAATATTCTCAGGATGGTAAGTATATTCACTTTATTCCAATCACTATTTAACTTAACAATACAAAAGTTAAATCATTGAAAGGTAAAATACCTTATAATTTATGATCCCTGTTACAAACAAATCTATTTTAGAATAGATTTGATATTACTTCTCACATTTCGGTTTTATAAGACTTATAATTTCTATTTTTACTCATGAAAAAGGAGGTAATATAAAGATTATAAATCTTAACAGGTATGGCAAGTTTTACTAAAGAAGATGCACTCAGGTACCACTCATCTGGCAGACCGGGTAAAATAGAAGTAATTCCTACAAAACCTTATAATACTCAGTACGATCTTTCGCTTGCATATTCACCTGGTGTTGCTGAACCATGTCGCGAGATAGAAAAGAATCCTGAAGATTCATATATATACACAGCAAAAAATAATCTTGTGGCCGTAATATCAAATGGCACTGCAGTCCTTGGTTTGGGTGATATCGGAGCCCTGGCAGGAAAACCTGTCATGGAAGGCAAAGGGTTACTCTTTAAAGTTTTTGCCGATGTCGATGTTTTTGACATAGAAGTAGATCAAAAGAATGTTGACGACTTTGTCAGAACTGTTAAAGCGATATCACCGACTTTTGGAGGAATTAATCTGGAAGACATTAAAGCTCCTGAATGCTTTGAAATTGAAGAACGGCTTATTAAAGAACTTGATATTCCGGTATTTCATGATGATCAGCATGGGACAGCAATAATCTCAGCAGCCGGACTTTTAAATGCATTAGAAATCAATGGTAAAAAAATAGAAGACATTAAAGTAGTAGTAAATGGTGCCGGAGCTTCGGCAATATCCTGCTCTAAATTATATATAAGCCTTGGCGTAAAGCAGGAAAATGTTACTATGGTTGACAGCAAAGGTGTAATAAGAGAAGGACGAACCGATCTTAACAAGTACAAGATGCTGTTCATTCAGAAAACAGATAAAAAGACACTGGAAGAAGCTATTAAAGGAGCAGATGTTTTCCTGGGCTTATCAGTAGCCGGGGTATTGAGTAAGGAGATGCTTAAAACTATGGCAAACGATCCAATTGTTTTTGCCATGGCCAACCCAAATCCGGAGATTTCTTATGAGGATGCCATGGATGCCCGTGGTGATCTGATATTTGCTACAGGGAGGTCAGATTATCCAAACCAAATAAATAATGTACTTGGTTTTCCATTCATTTTTCGTGGTGCACTCGATGTTAAAGCACGTGCTATTAACGAAGAAATGAAGAAAGCAGCAGCATATGCCCTTGCTGATCTTGCCAAACAGGAAGTTCCGGAAAGCGTGAACCTTGCATATAAAAGTAAAAACCTTGTGTTTGGAAAAGAGTACATAATTCCGAAACCACTCGATCCCAGATTGATTACAACAGTTGCATTAGCAGTTGCAAAAGCAGCAATTGAAACCGGTGTCGCCAGGAAAAAAATCAAAAACTGGGAAACTTACAAAATTGAATTAATGAAACGGATGGGATTATATAATCAGTTGGTCAATGAAATACGTATTAAAGCAAAGCAGGAACCCAAAAAGATAGTGTTCGCCCAGGCCGACAATTATAAGGTTCTTAAAGCTGTGGAAATGGTAAGAAACGAAAAAATTGCCAAACCTATATTATTGGGCAATCCTGAGGAAATAAATAAAATAGCTTCTGAATATAAATTAAATATTAAAGATCTGGTAATCATTGATCCTAAATCACCGTCAGAAGAAAAACGCAGAAAGATCTATGCAGATATTCTTTACCAAAAAAGACACCGTAAAGGAATGACTCAGCTTGAAGCACAGGAGCAAATTCTTAACAGAAATTACTTTGGTATAACCATGGTTGAAACTGGTGATGCTGATGGCTTTATTTCCGGATTAACAGCTAAGTACTCAAATGTGATTCGACCGGCTGTACAAATTCTTGGTTACAACAACAGCCTGAACCATATTGCCGGTATGTATATAATCCTGACTAAAAGAGGTCCTTTCTTCTTTGCAGATTCAACGGTAAATACAGAACCTTCCGAAAGGACATTAGCAGATACAACCCTGCTTACAGCAAATGAGGTTAAAAAATTCAACATTGAACCTAAAATAGCACTTGTTTCTTACTCCAACTTTGGTCAGATTAGAGATGGAAGCCCGGCAAAAGCACATGCAGCTGTTGAATTATTGCACAGGAATTATCCCGACCTGATAGTAGACGGAGAAATGATGGCCGATTATGCTCTTAACAAAGAATTACGCATGTCACATTTCCCATTTTCAAAACTTGCCTATCATGATGTGAACACCATTATATTCCCTAACCTGAGTGCAGGTAACATAGCCTATAAAATGATGCATGAACTTGGTGATGCGGAAATTATCGGACCTGTTTTACTGGGGCTTAAAAAGCCAGTACATATACTCCAGATAAGCAGTTCTGTGCGGGAAATTGTCAATATGGCTTCTATAACAGTTGTTGATGCCCAGACAACCAGTGAGAAAATAATTGAACTGTAATCAGAAATAAACTGCAATTTTGTTATTTAGATGATTGTAAATTGCAAAAATCATAATATCCCTGAAAATATTCTATATTTTTCCCGATTCTCCAATTCGCAAATTGTTCAGCTTGCTTATTAAAGCGGTCTTTTACAAGTTTGTTGTGCATAGGTTAATTATAATAACTAAAACAGGGCTGCAAAAAGCCCTGCTCATGATCCCATTGAAATTAAATCTTGAAAATGCGCTTTATAGTTTTACGGTAATGTCTTTCCCAGAATATAATCTCCCAGCTGCTGTATTGTTTTGGTTTGATCCTGTATGATTTTATTAACTATATCACCGATTGAGACAATCCCCACGAGTTTTCCTTCATCAAGAACGGGCAAATGCCTTACCTTGTGGTCGGTCATTAACTGCATGCACTCTATTGTTTTGGTTGTGGGTTTAACATAAAAAATCCTTTCAGAAAGAAGGTCACCAACTTTGGAATCTTTAGAAGATTTTCCCATTAAGATAATCTTACGGGCATAATCACGTTCGGAGAATACCCCAATAACCTGATCACCTTTTACGACCAAAAGAGCTCCAACATTTTGTCCTGCCATTTTCTTCAAAGCTTCGTAAACGCTGGCATCCGGATCGATCGTGAAAACATCGTACCCTTTCTCATCTAAAATATCTTTTACTGAATACATGGTATATATTTTAAAATTAATTCTGAATTTTTACACATGATATCATTGTGTAATATAGTAAAAAAGAATATTCCTGCAAAACACTTATTTTACGATATTTTCTGTTTCACCGGCCAAGAATAATTATATCAGGAAACTACCTTATAATTGGAATATTGTAATCGAGTATTATTATCTGTTTTTGCCAGTACTGTTTTTGTTATTTTAACCACTTCTTTTAATATCCTTTTGTATCTCTTTTGTATTATCGGAGAAAGCTGACTGCTGAAAACCATGTCTTCGACAATCTCTATAGCAATAATGTCAATCTGTTCTGGAATATTCATCCCAATTTTATGTCCGAATTTAATGGCAGTAAGAAAAGATATATCATGAAAACTTGAGATGTGTGAAGTTTGTTTGAAGATTTCAGGTGTCAGGTGCATTACTTCTCCGGGAACACCTTGTTTTGTTTTTATCGCATCGATAATAATTACTTTATTGTATGGTTGTATCTGTTCAACAATTTCCAGTCCGCCAACATTAAGAGTATCGAACTGGAGTGTATCTTCATCCAGCTGGACTTTAAGGTCATTTACTAATCTGATTCCAATACCGTCATCAGACAGAATATCGTTTCCGATACCCAGGATTAGTGTAGTTTTAGGTGCGTTCATAGGAAATGATTTTGGGTTATCTTTTAAATGTTTTTATAATCTCTCCATTGTGTTTATGTATATTTACAATCAGAGGCATCTCGCCAGGCAAGCTATGCGTGGCACACGAAAAACATGGGTCGTAAGCTCTGAAAGCCATTTCGACCATATTTAATATTTCATCGGTCACTTCTTTGCCCTTTTTAATAAGGCCCTGTGCTGCTTTTTTAAGCGACATGCATATGGCAGCATTATTATTAGTTGTCCCTACTATTATATTCACTTTTGTGACTATTCCTTTTTTATCTGTCCAATAATGATGTGTGAGAGTACCCCGCTGAGCTTCAACTATTCCAACACCTTCGCCAATCACTTTACTTGGAATGTTTCGTAATTCCTTACCTGTTATTTCCTTATCTGTAGCAAGACGTAATAGATTCTCAGATGCATACAGAAGTTCAATCAACCTGGCCCAATGCATTGCCAAAGTTGAATGAACAGGTTTACCTCCAAGTGTTTCAAACATTCTTTTATATTCAGTGTCAGCAAGCGGTGTAGCCATCCCATCGGCAGCATTTAATCGTGATAAAGGAGTTGCCTGATATACTCCCGAATCTTCGCCATCAACGAATCCTTTCCACCCCTTCTTCTTTAAGTACGGGAATTTCAAATAACTCCAGGGTTCCACTCTTTCTTCAATATGATTTAAGTATTCAACCCCTTTATACCTGCACAGTTCTTTTCCTGTCGTATTTACTACACGTACTTTGCCATCGTAGAAATTAACATTGTTATTCTCATCGACCAGACCCATCGAATGTATTTTCAGAGAATAAGGACCATTTAAAATCAAATTTACATAATCTTTATTACCCAGAACAACATCATTAAAAATTTGTATAGTAAATTTTGAGAATTCAATAAAATCTTTAGCCTTAATAATAATTTCATCTCTTTCTTCTTCAGTTAGTCCTTTCCGAACCCCCCCGGGTATATTCATTACCACATGAGTCTGGTGTCCTCCAAGGAGTGCCTGTATTTCCTGTGCCCTTCTTCTTTGTTTTATTACTTCTGTTCCAATTTCGGTCCCTACTTTCGAGATTACACCAAGAATATTTCTTTCTGCTGCAGGAGCTCCCGGTCCTACAATAAAGTCGGGTGCTGCAAGGGCATAAAAATGAGCAATATGACTATGAATGAAATGAGCCATGTAAAAAAGTTCACGAAGTTTTTTTGCAGTTGGTGGAATCTCCAAACTATATACCGCATCCGCAGCTTTGCCTGAAGCCATATGGTGGCAACCGGGACATACTCCGCAGATTTTAGTCACTATTTGTGAGAGTTCTTCAACCAGCCTGCCTTCACAAAACTTTTCAAACCCTCTAAGTTCCGGTACCTGGAAATATACATTTTCAACTTCTCCTTCATCGGAACAGAATATTTCTATCTTACCGTGGCCTTCTAGCCTTGTTATTGGATCAATGGTATATTGTTTCATGATACGGTAGTTTCAATTAATTTTCGTCTTAGAATAGCTGCCGGCAGACTAAAGCGATAAAAAGTTCCTGCCGGATCTTCGATCTGTTCAACAATTTTCGCGATCTCTTCCGGATCGTCAGAGCCTACCATGGTACCGATTGCCGACATCATTTTAGAACCCGGATCAGGTGAACCAGGAGGAGGACCATAGCATCCACGACAAGGGCTGTTCCCCTCTATACACCTGTATCCACAGCCACATCGTGTAGCCGGGCCCATACATATAAGTCCCTGCTCGAGAAAGCATGTTTCTCCGTCGTCAATTACTTCTACAGGTCTTTTAAACTGTTTTATCTTTTTATTATCGGAACGTTTTCTGGGACATTCATCACACTGACCTTTATCTGTAGCTCCTATAACTGATCCATTGGGTGGAAGCTCTTCCTTTTTAACAATAGCCATGAATACCTCAAGTAACCTCTCTGTCTGAGGCGGACATCCGGGAAGATAGTAATCAACGTCCACAACCTGTCCGAGAGTCCTTACATCATTATAAAATTCAGGTAAAGTCAGTTCTCCCTCAGGAATTTTATAACTGGTCTGTGGATATATTTTTTCTTTATTTACAGTTGATTCCGAGCTTACATATACTCTTTCAAATATTTCCTTTCCGGTATGAAAATTTGCCAGTCCGGGAATACCACCCAGGTGAGCACAGGAGCCATAAGCGACCATAACTTTTGTTTTTTGTCGTAATAATTTAGCAATATGTTCATTCTCACTGTTTCTTATAGCACCGTTATAAAGAGTCACATCAATAAACCCGTCAGGCATTGCTTCAACGTCGCTGTATTTAGTATCAAGTGCGATTGGCCAAAATACAAGGTTTGCGTTGGCAACAACGTCAAATAATTTTTCGTGTACATCGAGCACAGATACACAGCAACCACCACATGCTGCTCCCCAGTATACTGCCAGGTTAAGTTTTGGTTTTTCCTTTTCCATATTCCTAATTAATAGTTTTGATATAGTTACTTGGTATAATCTTTTCTTAATACATTCACTTAATATTTTTTATATATTTCACGTCAGTGTTTCCATCACTTTTTTAATCTTGCTTGGGCCAAGTTTTTTAATTGTTTCTGTAAATTCATCAGCCAGGGCCGCAAACTGTTTCCCTTCACTGGCACTAATCCATTCAAGGCGCATTCTTTCTTTTTCAATGCCCATCTGCACTATATATTTCTGAAGAAGATGATACCTTCTTAAACATTTGTAGTTACCCTCGTGGTAATGGCAGTCTCCCGGATGACATCCGCACATTAATACCCCGTCAGCTCCCTCACGAAATGCTTTCATGACGAAAGTCGGTTCAATGCGACCGGAGCACATAATTCGTATAGTTCTTAGATTGGGCGAATAAGGAATACGTGACGTTCCTGCCAGATCAGCACCGGTATACGAACACCAGTTACATAGGAATGATACTATTGTTGGTTCAAAAGTCATATTTCAAATGTTAGATAGTTTCAGATTCAGTTTTTAAGAGGCCCTCAATTTGAGAGAGAATTTGTATATCGGTAAAATGCAGGCTTTTTATTGCACCGGTAGGACAAGTTGATCCACAAGTACCGCAACCTTTACATAAAGCCTCATTAACAACAGAAACATTTTTTTCTTCGTCGAAACTTATTGCCTTATATGGACACACCATTATACAGGTCTGACATCCGCAACATACTTCTTCGTTAACGTGTGAAACAGCTACTTCAATCTCAATGCTGCCCATAGCTATCATTGATAATACCTTTGCTGCAGCAGCTTTTGCCTGTACTATGCTTTCGTCAATACCTTTCGGACCCTGGCATGTACCTGCTATGTATACACCATCTGTTGTGGTAGCAACAGGATCGAGTTTTGGGTGTTTTTCGATATAAAAATCGTTACCACACAGACTTATACCTGTTAATCGTGCAACCTCTTTTGCATCTTCATGGGCTTCAACAGCAGTCATCAATATTACCAGATCGACCGGTACTTCGATATTTTCACCAGACAATTTTTCACTAAATGTTATGATCATACCTGCATTATCTGAGCTGTTTGCTTTTCTGATTTCAGGTAATCCGTTTTTCTGATCATACATCAAAAACATGATATTCTTGTTTGAAGTATTGGTATAAAATTCTTCACAACCTTTACCATAAGCCCTCATATCTGCATATATATCAAACAGGTGAGCATCTGGCAGCAAGCTTCTGAGCTGATTTGCATATTTTAAGGCTGTTGAACAACAGGTGCGAGAGCAATAAGGATGATATTGTTCATTGCGACTGCCAACACAGTGTATAATTGCAATATTATCCGGTTTTGAACCATCACTAGTTTTAACTGTTCCATCCTGAAGCATCTTCTCCAGTTCAATGGAGGTTATCACATCTGGCAGTACTTTATATTTATATTCAGGAATTGTCACAGGACTGAACGGTTTTAACCCGGTAGCAACTATTATATTTCCAAAGGTTATTTCTTCCGATGTACCGTTTCTTCTTACTTTGGTACTGAAATTACCTACGTATCCGCTAATATCTTCAAGGATCGTGTTCAGGAAGACCTCTATCAAATTATGATTTTGTACTTGTGAAATTTTAGGACGAATCATCTGACCTGCACTTTTCAAATCCGGGTAAGTAAGATCGATTTTGGCCGTTATTCCCCCCAGAGAATCAGATTTCTCAATCAAATATACCTGTTTGCCCGCCTGTGCAATTTCCAATGCGGAGGTTAAACCGGTAATGCCACCACCAATCACCATAGTTGCAGAATTAACTTCAACAGACTTTTTATTTAAAGGTTCATGGTGCTTTACTCTGCTTACAGCTGCCTTTACCAGGGCAACAGCTTTTAATGTAGCATATTCCTTATCGATATGAACCCATGAATCCTGCTCACGAATGTTTGCCATCTGGAACATATATGGATTCAATCCCGCCTTTTCAAGAGCTTTGCGAAAAGTTGGTTCATGTATCCGGGGTGAGCACGCTGCTACCACAATCCGGTTCAGTTTATTTTGTTTGATGTCAGCAATCAACGTTTCCTGCCCCGGATCAGAACACATATACTTATAATCTCTAGAAATTATAACGTTCTCGAGCTTTTTAATTTCGCCTGCGATGAATTTCACATCGATCAGCTGAGCTATGTTAGATCCGCACCAACATATATATACACCAATTCTTATTTCTTCCATACAAAATAATTTACGCAGTAATTGTTGTTACTTGATTTTGTTGTTTCAGCGACAGCGCTTTTTTCTTCATTTCAGCAATATATATGGCAAATGAACGATAAAGAAAGTGCATCCATTTTCCAAATGGCACAATAATAACTGCCCACTGAGCAAGTATAATTAAATGGACAAGGTATAACCAGAGATGATCCTGAATTATACCTATATCAATAAATACCCTGATTAAAAAAGTTGAAAGACCCATAAGAAAAAGCCAAACAACAAACATCCAGTCTGAAAGATGGGAGAATTTGCTTATCTCTGCTTTCTTTCTTATTCGTCTTATTATAAAATCGAAAGTCACAATAAAAGTTATAGCTCCAACAACATATCCAAATATGATTATATAAATGTTATCAGTACCAAACCAGTTTAGAAAAACTGTTGTAGCAAGCAGCAATAAATAACCCAGTACCAGAATAAAGTGCTCAAACCATCTTACTCTGTTTTCTTTACAGTCTAATGTTTTTTTCTGTGTAAACATATTGATCACAAGGTCAGCGATTCCGGATAATAATGTTGAAAGTGGCACTTTTATTTTTTGTTTTATTAATGTCAATCGGAACATTCTAATAATATTCGGTAAAAGGATAAATGCTGCAACAGAAATAATCGCAATTTTTTCAAATAAGTGTCCAAACTCCATTATTGGTTCAAGCTGAAAGGAATACATTGCTCCGATTCCCACAACTGCAGCAGCAACAATCAAAAAGGCGGCTATCATTACTGTACGCGAAGTATAGAAAATGCGGGAAACACCTGTCCAGTCATAGACTGTAGTCAGGTATCTTCTTAAAGCCATCATCAATTCACCCGGATTGGCATTTCGCGGACATTCTTCACTACAATCTCCGCAATAATAGCACAACCAGGGATCAACATTATTATGAATTTTATCTTTAAGACCCAACTGAATGGCCCTTATTCCATTCCTTGGCATCAATAAACTATCTTCAGAATGAGAACAAATAGCGGTACAATTCCCACAATGAAAACATTCATTCCAGTCTGATATACCATAAGGTTTAAGTTTGTCTTTAAATTTTGGATCGACCCTGTTCATGATTTATTCTCCATTTATCAGGGAAAGTTCCCTGGCTTTTGATTCGATGGTTGATAATGATATATTTTTCATGCTTTGTTCTGTTTTTTTCAGCATGATACTTTGAATTACTCCTGAAGCTGCTGCCGAAGCCTGAACAACAGAATCGGGGATATCCTTTGGTCCCTGGCATGTTCCGGCTATAAAAATACCTCCGCTACTCGTTTCAGTAGTGTTGCTTAGACTATTGGCCTCTTGTAACCATCCATTTGCAGATAAACCAATCCCAAGTATCGAGGCAAGATCACCTGTTTCATTATTGGGTTCAAGCCCGACAGATAATATAACCATCTCGACCTCCTGCTCAAGTATCCTGTTATGCTCGATATCTTCCGTGCGAAGAAGTAATTTATCCTGGTGTTCTTCTATTTTAGCAGTTTTGCCACGAATAATATGTATACCTTCATGAAGAATACGGTCGTAGAATTCCTCATAACCCTTGCCAAATGCTCTCATATCAATATAATGTTCAAAAATTTCAGCATCGGGTAATTTTTCTTTAATAAGGTGAGCAAGTTTCAGAGAATACATACAACATACCCGGGAACAATATTTATTATAATTTTCATCCCTGCTCCCGACACAATGAATAATTGCTACACTCTTTGGTTCAGGGCCTTCTGCAGTAAAAACCCAATTCCCTTTTTTATCCTGTGTTCGGAAGCTAATTTTCCCCCCGGTAGGACCTGCTGCATTAACAAGTCGTTCCAACTCCAGAGATGTAAGTACATTAGGATATTTCCCATAACCATACTGTTCCATTCTTGAAGCATTAAAGGTTTTAAAACCTGTTGCTACAACAATATTTCCAACCTGTACTTCAACCTCCTTATCTTTTTCATCCAGATTGATACAGTTCTCAACCGGGCAGTTTTTTACACAGACTCCGCATTTCCCATTCTGCACATATCGGCATGAATCAGCATCTATAAGATATTTATTAGGAACTGCCTGTGGGAAAGGCATATAAATTGCCTTACGCATCGTTGTTCCTGCATCGAATTCACTTTTTGAAGTACCCGGGCATTTTTCGGCACAAGTGCCACATCCTGTACATGTGTTTACATTAACCCTTCTTGCTTTCTGTAATATGTTTACTGAATAATTACCAGGAATACCGGATATCTTTTTAATTTCACTATATGTCATTAATTCGATGAAAGGGTGGTTACTCACCTCTACCATTTTAGGTGTGAGAATACATGCGGCGCAATCGAGTGTTGGAAACGTTTTATCGAACATAGCCATGTGTCCGCCAATTGTTCCGGTTTTTTCTACCAGATATACTTTGTTATGACTATTGGCGATATCCAGTGCTGCCTGTATACCAGCTATCCCACCTCCAATTACAAGGGTTTCCGATTGCGATGGGTTCATCTCGGCCAATATAGCCGCTTCATAGGGCACATCATATATTGCACAGATCAGTTTTGATTTTGCAATTTCCGTGCTTGGCACATCTGGTAAAGGATGTTCGTACAGTTCAACCAATGAAATGTTTTCTGCTTCTTCTCCGGCCTTTTTTAAAAATCTAGAAAAAATCGATTTTAGGTAACCCGGCAAATACCCGGCAATAATAATTCTGTTTATGGACTTACTTGTTATCTCACCTGTAAAGTATTCTTCATCAGATATGGGATTTACGGTAGAATCCCAGATTTTTGTTACAACCGGAACATTTTTAATATATTTATAAAGTTCCCTATAATTGATTGTATGAGCTTGACTACCAACAGGGTGAGAAAAATAGATGCCAGTTTTAACTGCTTTTCTCATGGCTCAGAGGATTTTGTATTTAATATTAATATTCTAAAAATCACATTAACGAAATAAAAATAAGATATTATCGGAATGAAATCAATTTTTTGTGAAAATAAATACAATAAAAATAATGTGTTATATGGACAATTACCGTAAATTGCAGCATTTATAGGTATTTTATGTAAATACTTGAAATTAATAACCACTATTAAGTTACAAACGGAACATTAATGTCACTGGTGCGAAGCGATATTGGACGACTGTTACAGTATAAACTTTGTTTGCTACGATTCAAAGAATTAGGAGTAAATACTATTTTTTCATACAATCTTGGAGAAGCTGCAGGAGTAACAGCCGTTCAGGTGAGAAAAGATTTCTCGGTTTATGGAATCAAAGGAAGAAAGAGAGGCGGTTATAATATCGATACCCTGTTGATTGAGTTGAACAATATATTTGGTAACTCAAGAAAAAATATTGTAGTTGTTGGTATAGGTAATATTGGAAAGGCTATTATACAATATAACGAGCGTTTTGTTAAAAAGAACCTGCATATAGTTGCGGGTTTTGATATTGATCCTTCAAAGCAAAATAAGAGTTATGGCGTACCAATCTATCCTGTTGAGAAAATAAGTGAGGTTATTAAAAATAATAATGTTTCTACTGCTATTATTGCTGTACCATTCCAGGTTGCACAGGAATTATGCAATATACTTATTTCTGCAGGTATCAAGGGAATATTGAATTTTGCACCTATCATTTTGAAAGTCCCGGATGAAATAATAGTAGATAACATCAACCTTAGTAATAAACTGGAGGGAATTATCTATAACATCAATTTATAGGTTAATCAAGAATTTTATAGATTAATTCAATTCCTTTCTCCTTACCCAGGTTTCGACTATACTGTTTGTCATTAGGATTATTCCAATGTTCCAGTACACCCAGACTTTGTAAGCCTGTTCCATCTTTTTCCGGGTCATAAAATGTTCCTGAGGGCGGATCAGGCAGCATTGCAGCCTCGCGTAAATAATGATCACAATATTTCAGGTCCGGAGCATCAGGCCATTCATTTATTATAAAATCCATGCCTACAGCGTCTATTGCAACACCATCCTGAGATAAAAACAGACTTGACGGCCAGCTATTATTAAAAGGACTCATCTGCATTTTAAACGAAGGTACACCATCAACAAATTTACTGGCATAAATGGCATCAATAAGGAATAACATGGTCTTTTCTCCCATATTTTTATGGCCCATGAAATCAACAAATGTCATATACCGCGGACTACCATCGCGTTCCTGATCGAAGTTATTGTGTACATTTTTCCTCCAGTCGGCATGTATATTGGTTGCACCATAATAATTCTTTGCACATAGTGTTACCCCCTGTCCAACATGTCCTTTCAGAACTGCCATGTTAATTATATAATCAGCATCTATCATACATTTAGCCAGTCCGCGTGCCAGACGGCCATTGTCCTTTGAATATGGTAAAGCCTCCTGAGCATACTGTGCTTTTATTCTTCCATTGCCTCCAGAATTATCGATATATAGTACATCAGGGAATGAACCATGACACTTGCTGAAAATATTATCTGTAATAAACCGGCTGTTGTCAAAAACAATTATATGTTGCTGATTTATATTCGCATCATTAATCAGGCTTTTCAGAACGGAAAGAACCAGCTGAGGAGTCGTATTGATTTCATTTGTGTTTTCGTGACTATAAGTATTGTTCTGATTTATTTTAATGGCTATTGTTTCATTAACAGTATAACCGGTTTGCTTTTCTTTAATTTTTTGATTAAAACTGACAAATAAAGCATTCCATGCATCTGTCACTGTTTTTTCATCAGTTAGTGAAAGCAGTGCTTCATCAAAAAGCATATCGATTTTTACCTGGTTGTTATAATGGTCTTCCCACCAGTAACCTGTTTTGCCATCCCAATTTGCTGCTCCGGGGGCATGAGCCCAGGCTACCCTTCCCGGAAAAATTCCTCTTGCTACACCAACGGGATCATTTGGTTGATACCAGGGTTCAACATTGGCTATTACAGGTGTTGCATTTTTAGTCAGGAATATATATAAAGAAAGAGTTCCGGTAAGCAGTAGAATAAATGCTGCCATGTAACGGGCCTGTAAGAAATGTAAGCGAGCTTTTCTAAATGCTATAAAAGAACCCGATAATGAAATAATCCAGATAATAAAACCTGACATGAACGGGAAAGCAACCTGCATACAGGGATATGTTGCCCGGCTTGGCTTTGGAATTACCCGAATTAAAAACCAAATAGTTGAGAGCACTGATATAACAATAAATATCAGTTTAACCGGAAATCTTCCTTGTTTTAAAAAGCGGTTCATTTTTTTTAACCAATCAGGCATTAAATCGATTTTTCTTGAGTTGCTCATACTTTCCAGGTTTAATATTAATCTTTCACACACCTTACTGAGTAGGCATATTTCTTATTTATCCTGTTGCGATAAACAGCAGGGTCATATTTACTAAAATTCCTATACCAGGCCTCCTCTTTACTATCTTCGGTAGCAGCCCAATAATCACCATAATGATCCAAATAATGATATGACTTGTCCCACCATAACCTGTATCCCCCAAAAAGAGCTTCAAATCCGGAATTTCCTCCTTCATTTAAAGAAATACCTTCATTATTACCTCTGGTACCAACAATGTCTGTCAATGATGAATCCATCCCAATTATAACCTCCAGTTTCTTCCATTCCTCGTCTGTCGGTAAATGCCAACCAGACGGACATGATTTCAACGCGACTTCCCAAACATACAGTCTGCCATACTTCACACAATTTGAATCTGTATTATTATAACAAACCGCTCCCTCACCTGCATTGTAATTCAGGTTCTCTGCCATCCATATCATATTACCTATCTGTACAGTATTATATTCATTGCTGTCCCTGGTATCCAATAATTTATTCTGAGCATCCAGTAATAAAAAATGTGAAATCAATATAGTAAATAACAAGGTTCTCATAAGTTCAGTTTTGTGTTCTTGAATAAAATTACAATATCAGAAAATTATTATTATTGTCACCTACTTTTTTGCCCTGGTATTAATCTTTATATTCTTTTTTGGTTTATATAGCTCTTTATGTGTTTCAGAAATAAGTTGCTTAATCGGTATATTATCAGGCACCTTACTGGTATCGATCATTTCAATTCTCTCCGGGGTGGGATATTTACCAGGAAACCAATGATCATCTTCTTCAAACATGTTATAACGATATTGTCCATAGGTTTTCATATCATAACATTTCAGAAGCTTTCTGAAGCGAAGAACTTCCGGAATATTAATCCCCGACGGATCAAACTGCAGATCATAGCCATCGTAACAGGTAAAAGGATCTTCTAGTTCAAAACCATCCAGTTTATGTTTTATTTGCCTGTCGCTTTGTGAAAGAGGAATTGATGTTGGAAAAATCCCTTTCATTTCTTTAAAATGGGCAGCTTCGGTCATTCCAAATGATAAAGTATGTACAGAGGGTAATCTTAGACAGAATCGCGCATTCCATTGTATTGGTGTTGAAGGTGTAACAGCATCCTTTATTTTAGGAGGTGCATTAAAAAGTTGTCCACCCTTGTCATTGGGAGAGATAATAAAAACCCCCATATCCTTTGTTTCAGCCAAAGCAATAGCAGCGAAATTTCTTTGAAAGAAATAATAATAATGAAGATTGACAAATTCAAACAGATCAGTTTCAATAGCTTTTATAATAACATGCAACGGAGCATGTGTACTAAAACCAACGTGTTTGATCACACCTTCCTCCTTCAGCTTCAGCAACTCTACAACAGGACCATTACTTTTACATGCTTCCATGTATCTGTTTAAATTATTCATCCCATGCCATCCGTAAAAATCAAAATAATCAGTTTTCAATGCTTTTAACTGAGATTCTACCAATTTGCGGGTATCGCCCGCCGTTGCCGGATCTCCTTTAGTCATCAGATAATAAGATTCACGAGGAATATTCAGAATATCATTCAGAACTATTCCATAAGAATGTTCACTTTTCTTATAACCATATGCTGTTTCAATGTGATTAATCCCTGATTCAAATGCAAGTTTTACTAACTCGGTACACTGATCGAGTGTATCCCGGGGAATTTCTTCACGCGGATCATCCCAGCCATGAATAAATCGCATGCCTCCTAATGTAATTGTACTTATAATTTCCCCTGTCTTTCCAAATCTTCTATATTCCATTAATTCATTCCTTTTATTATAAACAACCAAATTCTTAAAGACTTGTTAAAATCAGACTCAAAGATATTTAAACCGTATTTTTATTGACAGAAACCCAAAAAAAGGATAAGACCCTTTTCTTAAAAAGAAATTTGAGTTAAAAGTATTGCTATAGAAATGCTCCATAACTGAATTTGCGTATGAATTTGGAAATTCTGCGTAAAAAAATCTGCATACTGATTTTTGAAATTATGCTTATTTTAAATAGGTTTACTGACCGTTTAAATAGAATTAATATAACCCCTATAAAACAATTAGTATGAAAGTTAACCTAAAAGAGAATTTTATTTTTATTATCATTCTCGTCACAGCATTAATCACCGCCTGTCAAAGACAAACTGAATATTCAGGAAATAAAAGATCCGTCATTAATCCCGAATTTAGTATGACGGAAGTAATTGTCACTGCCAAAGACACATCTCTAAAGTTAGCATCAGTAGAAAAATTACGGTTTAAACCGGATGCAGCCGAACCTGATGAACACCGACCAACAATTATCGTTGATCCCGACAAGACTTTCCAGACCATTCTGGGATTTGGCGGAGCTTTTACTGATGCTGCAGCTGAAACGTTCTATAGACTACCTGAGAATAAGCAGCAGGAAATATTGGCAGCTTACTTTTCAGAAGAGATTGGTATTGGTTACTCTTTTTGCCGAACACACATCAATAGTTGTGACTTTTCAAGCTCAAGTTATGCCTATACAGAAGTTGAAAATGACACGCTACTTGAACATTTCAGCATTGAAACAGACAAACAATACAGAATACCTTTAATTAAGGCTGCAATGAAAATTACCAAAGGAAAGCTGATATTATTTGCTTCACCCTGGAGTCCGCCTGCCTGGATGAAAACAAATAATCATATGCTTCAGGGAGGTAAACTAAAACCTGAATATAATAAAGCATGGGCAAATTACTACCTACGCTTTATCGATGAATACACCAAAACAGGAATACCCATCTGGGGACTTACAGTTCAAAATGAACCAATGGCAGTTCAAACCTGGGAATCTTGTATTTTCACAGCAGCAGAAGAAAGAGATTTTGTTCGTGACTTTCTCGGACCCGCAGTTAAAAACTCAAAATACCCGGATACAAAAATTATTATCTGGGATCACAACCGTGGTGTAATGTTCCAGCGTGCACAAACAGTATATGATGATCCGGAAGCTTCAAAGTATGTCTGGGGAACAGGTTTTCACTGGTACTCCGGCGATCATTTTGAAAATGTGAAACGAGTAAAAGAAGCCTTCCCTGATAAAAGCCTCCTCTTTACCGAAGGTTGTGTTTTTCCTTTTAATATGGAAAATATTTACCAGTGGAACTGGGGTGAACGGTATGGCGAATCGATACTTCGCGATCTGAATAATGGAACTGTTGGTTGGGTAGACTGGAATATACTGCTTGATGAAACAGGAGGCCCAAATCATGTAAGCAACTTCTGTTTTGCACCAATTATTGGCGATACAAGAAGCGGCGAACTCCATTATATGAACTCATATTATTATATGGGACATTTTTCCAAATACATCAGACCGGGAGCCAAAAGGGTTATCGCATCTTCAAACTCAGATGATCTGCTGGCAACTTCCTTTATAAATCCTGATGGTTCTCTGGCAACAGTTGTCCTTAACCTGACAGACAGGGAAACCAACTTCGATCTTTGGATCGATAACAAGCTGGTAACAACTAAAAGCTTTGCTCATTCTATTATTACAATGATATCTGAATAGTAAATTCCAGTAAATCAATATCTAAAAAAGGAGTTGTATGACTCCTTTTTTATTTTCAGACCCACTCGTTTTTTTCTTTGGCTGGAATTCTTTTCCGTTCCTCTCTTGAGTAATTTTAATCCGCAATTCCCAGAATAAAAAATCCGATACATTACTCTTCTTCTTCCAGTAATAAGAATTTTCTCATCTGATTTGTATAACAAATGTCTCCTGTACTCAAATACCCTGCTATTTGAAACTCCTGTAATGAAAGATAAATATTCTGCAGCGTACAGGATACCGATACGATATCTTCCTGCATTGGAAACTTTTTCTTTGGATCACGCCTGGCAATTACGGCTATTATGTGTGACACCCTTTTAATTTTATCTGTATACTTATCATATTTTATTTGACTGAACTTATCAGGATTTGTAGTTTGCTTATAAATTTTTTATTGTACAGAAAAAAAAGTTGCTATACCATCATCAGCAAATACCTTAAAAAACCAGGACTGAGTTAATCCATGCGATGGTGCCCAGACAGCATTTTCTAAAATGTTTTCAATAACCGAATTATTAATTTTTCCCCTTTCTTTCAGACCGTTAATAAATGTTGACTTTCTGTTTCTGATCAGCTGAGAAATGATTTCCGGATTCATAACACCAATTTTATATAAATAACAATTAGTTAAGAAAGGAGTTCCACTGAATTGAATTTTTTTGTAACTTATGTATAACCAAACCTTATCGCCATGATCCCGTCAATAAAAAATAAAGGATGGCGTGAATTACTATTGGAAACAGGTAAATATAACATTTCAAGCCATTTGCTTAAAATGAAGTTAAATGCGATTAAAAAAAGACTGAACCTTGGTGCGTTATCTCTGGAACAAGCGATAAACGAATTGTATAAAGAATGTGCAGATAATCCTGATTTATATCAGAATGATATTTATCAGATTTTTAAACATGAGACAAATCATTCATAGCATTCGTACAATTATATTAGAAATTCAGGATCGCATTTTATACTTTTCTTTGATGATTTTTATTTATGTTGATAATTCATGAGTCAACTCAAGAAATAATATTATCTTTAGCGACCGTTCCAGCGATGTATGGAACCAGTTAACAAAAAAATAATCAGTAAAAAAATTTTTTTGCAAAAAAACCATTATAAACAGTAACTCCTTTGAGAAATTGACGTATTGGTATAGCAAAGGCAATTAAGCATAAGATGAAAATGATGATTATGGGCTGGGCAGAACGTAAGTTTCTCTTCCCTTTGAAAAAAATAATTTTAGCAGGAATATCAATTGAAAAGTTAGCAGTATCGTTAACCATTGGTTTAATTGTAGGTCTGATTCCAATATATGGTATTACTACATTACTTGTGGGAGGAATTGCTATTGCACTAAGACTTAATTTCATTGCAGTGCAGATAGCTCATTATATTGTACACCCTGTTCAGATTGCCTTACTTGTTCCGTTTCTAAAAATAGGCGATTCTCTTTTACTAAAGTCGGACAGTTCTTTTACAGTTAAACAATACATCGGTCTCTTTAAAGCTGATTTCTGGGGGGCTATGCATGACTTGTGGTTGATAAATCTTTCGGCAATAGGTGTGTGGCTGATACTGTCAATACCATTATCAATATTAGTATACTACTGCCTCTTCAGGGTAATAAAAAGATTTATACCAAGACTTTCCGGTTTACGTCGTTAAACAACTTAATTACTTTGTGTTCCTCTCTTTCCCAGCAAAGTTCCCGTGCTGCAAATTCAAGGTTTGTAAAATAACTTTCGTTTTTTAATTCATTTTCAATTAATTCCATTATTAAGGAGTTAAGAGCCTCAGGAGTTCTTTCTTTCAGAACTTTACCAATTTTATACTTTTTAATTATCGACTCCATCTCGGGAAGATCGGAAACTATAACCGGTATCCTGGCCTGTATATAATCAAATAATTTGTTTGGTAAAGCGTAACGGTAATTTAATCCGAGGTTTTCTTCAATAGAAATTCCAATATGTGCCCGGGGCGTATAATTCCATAAATCTTCAAGTGGTATACGTCCAAAGAATTCAACCCTGTCTTCCAGATCATGTTTTTTTACCATTGACTTTAATCGGTTTTCTATATCTCCGCTTCCTAATATCCAGAGCTTCACATTGTCTGAAAACCGAATGCTTTCTATTGCTAGTTCAATACCTCTTCCATAATTCAGTGCTCCCTGGTATAATACGGTAATCTCTTCACTTTTATGAATACCTTCAAATTCATCATCAAATTTAAAATTGCCCACATTCCTTACAACTTCAAACTCACTGTTGTATTTATCTTGATAATAATCTGCAATAGATTGACAAACAGTGAGACCATGCTTTACTTTCGGCACAAAATATCTTTCAAGAAATTTCCAGATGCCCCTGATCTTTGGCCGGTGGACCAGCTCAGGTACCTCCGGGAAAAGTTCATGACTATCGAATACCAAAGTCCTTCTCCTTATAGATGAACCTATAAAACAACCAGGCAGTGTATCGAGATCATTTGATACAACAATATTTGTTTTATTGCGAATCAAATATTGAATAATCCTAAGGTTTAAATTTAAATAGAAAAGAGGACCTTTATTAAACATTAATCTAAAACGATGTGTTTTATAATTCCTGTTAATAATATCGTCCTGTTTATCACTGAACTTTCTTCCAACCACAGTTACATCATAACCATTATAGACAAGTGTGCTACTTATTTTATGCACCCTGTTATCGGTTACAATATCATTCGAAACGAAGGAGATTATTTTAATCAATGCGAAAGATTTTTTGCAAAAAAAGTCAATTAAATTCAAGCCACAAAACTATTGTATATTTGCGACATTTGATAAAGCATGTTAGAAATTAAACATAATTATAGTCTTAAACTTCATAATACATTTGGCATTGATGTAAAAACAGATCTTTTTGCTGATGTTAGCAAACCTGAGCAGATTGTTGAGATAGTCAGTTCCGATATATTCAAAGAAAAGTCTCATCTGATTCTTGGAGGTGGAAGTAATATTCTTTTTACAAAAGACTTCAATGGAATTATTTTGCATTCCTCAGTCAGTAGCGTTGAATTGCTGGGAGAAGATGAAATTTCAGTGTTGATCAAAGCGGGTAGCGGTGAAAACTGGGATGAGTTTGTTGGGTATTGTCTGAATAATAATTGGGGAGGACTCGAGAATCTAACTAAAATACCAGGTAATGTTGGTGCAGCCCCGGTTCAGAATATCGGCGCTTATGGTGCAGAAGTTAAAAATCTGATAGAGACAGTAGAAGGTGTTAATCTGTCCGATGGGAAAAAATACATATTTTCTGTAAATGAATGTGAATTCGGATACAGAACCAGTATATTCAAACAAAAACTTAAAAATGATTTCTTTATCACATATGTTACCTTCCGGTTATCGAAACCCCCTCATAAACTGATATTTGACTATGGTAGCGTTGAACTGGAATTAAAAAAATATCAGGATATAAATATCAAGACCCTGGGAGAAGTAATAAATAAGATAAGATATGAAAAGCTTCCGGATGTTAATATCACGGGTAATGCAGGTAGCTTCTTTAAAAATCCGATAGTAACTAACAAAACAGCTGATATATTAAAAAAGGAATATGTTGATATCCCTGTCTACCCGATAGATAAAAACACTGCCAAGTTATCAGCTGCATGGTTAATTGATAAATGCGGATGCAAAGGAATTAAGAAAGGAAATGTCGGAACACATGAAAAACAACCCCTGGTGTTAATAAATCTTGGAAATGCGACTGGTAAAGAAGTAATTGAACTGGCACATTACATAAAAAAACGGGTATCAGACAAATTTAAAATAACGCTTGAGCCTGAAGTAAATATTGTCTGAGAGAAAGAATTTAACTTCTGATCTGTTACAGTTTAAGAGTTCCAATTACAGAACTGGCTATATCTGTAACAACCGACTGATTTTCCGCTTCAATATATATTCTGAGTAACGGCTCTGTGCCTGAAGCCCTGATAAGAACCCACCTTTCATTGTCGAAGAAAAATTTGTAACCATCGATAGTCTGTATGTTTTTCACCTGAAAAGTCCCAAAATGATCGAATACATTGTTTTTACAATGCTCCAGGATTTTATTTCTAAGATTCTTATTTATCTCCAGATCAATTCTTTCATAAGCAAACTCACCGGTAATTTCCCGTACCTCCTGTAAAAGTTCGCTCAATTTTTTCCCTGACTTTGCAAGCCATTGCCATATAGAGAGCCCAACCCAGATACCATCTCTCTCGGGAATATAATTGCCAATTGTTATACCTCCAGACTCTTCACCTCCTGCCAGTACATTCTCAGTTATCATAATACGTGAAATCTCTTTGAAACCAATTGGTGTACGGGTTACCTTAAGATTATATTTTGAACAAAGTGTTTCTATTTTCCCCGTTGAAGAAACTCCTGCAACTACAACACCGTTAATATTTTCATAATGTGCCAGGTAATAAATAACCAGAAGGAAAACCTGATGGCTGTCCAGATAGTTACCTTTTTCATCGAATAATACCAGCCTGTCGCCATCTCCGTCGACTGCGAGTGTGCAATCAATGTTTTTTTTCTGAAAAATATATTCCTCAATTTCATGCAGATTCTTAGGAAGAGGTTCCGGCGGTATGCCATGAAATGTCGGGTTGACATCACAATGAAACAGCACCACATCAGGTAGTAACTTTTTAAAAATATTCTGAGAACTCCCATACATTGCATCAAAAGCCAGGCGAAGTCCTGAATTGTTAATCTGATCAATATCAAAATGATCATGAATATTTTTCAAATAGATCGACTCAAGATTTATATACTGAATTAAACCCTGTTCAACCAAATAATTCCAGTTCAGCATTTCAAGGTCAAACTCATAATCGGTAGTGATAAGGTTTTCAATATCCCTAAGGTCATTAATAAACATAGGACCACCATGTTCACCTTTTAATTTAATTCCGTTAAACTCGGCAGGATTATGACTTGCTGTAATCATCACACCGCATTTAGCCTTCAGTTTAACAACTCCTAATGAAACCATTGGTGTTGAAACGTAACTCTCAGAAATATATACCCTGATATTTTTCGAGGCCAGAATTTTTGCTACTGCTTCGGTAAACATTTCCCCTCCAAACCTGGTATCATAACCAATAACAGCACACGGATCTTTAAATTTACCTGTAAGCCATCGTGCAAGTGCATACGCTACCATTGCCACATTTGAAAGGGTGAAATCTTTAGCAATTATACCCCTCCATCCATCTGTCCCAAACTTTATTTTATCCATCCTGTTTCAGATTTGAAATAAAAATAAAGCGCGAATAAGACTTATTCATTATTAAATATAAAATGTTATCGACAATTTAATTATAAATACGTCGTCTGTTTAGTTCTCTCCTGTATAGTTTTGCATTCCGGTTGTGTTCTTCCAGTGTTTTTGCAAAATTATGATAGCCTGAAAAATCGGGTTTGGCGCAGAAATATAAATATGAATGCTCCCTGTAATTTAAAACAGCATCAATAGAAGATATCTCCGGAAGACATATCGGGCCCGGAGGCAGCCCTCCATGTTTATAGGTATTATAAGGAGAGTCAATATTATAATGCTTTCTGAGTACCCTCTTAATTGAAAAATCGCCAACGGCATATATTACAGTCGGATCGGCATGAAGACGAATATTCTTTTGTAACCTGTTCATATAGACTCCTGCAATAATTTCTTTTTCATCATCTTTTATTGTTTCCTGATCCACAATCGATGCAAGTATTATAACCTCCTCTTTTGATAATCCTATTTGCTCCGACTTCCTTACTCTTTTTTTAGTCCAGAATTCATTGTATTCATTATACATTCTTTCAACAAAGTTCTCAGGGGAAGTATTCCAGTAGAATTCATATGTATTTGGAATAAACATGCATCTGAACGTATGCTGACTGAAATTATATTTTTTATGTACTGCCTCAGATATTAAAACTTTGAGCAGTGAATCTGAACTAAATTCCAACTGTTCTGCAATTCTTTCTGACAACTGATCGGGAGTCCTTATATTATTAAAGGTAAGCATCACCGGTTCCTGGCTTCCTGAGCGCAGCATATTAATGAGTTCATTATTGCTCATACGGTTCTTAAGCTTATATCTGCCAGGTTTTACATGATTCGGATAATTCTTTTTTTGAGCAACCCACTTCAGGGCATCTATATTTCTTATCTTACCGCTCTTTGATAAAATTTCAAGAACTTCTTCATACGAGGTGCCTGTAGGAATATACAAATACGGATCGTGTTTGTCCTTTAGAATTATATTGGCTGAAAATGCCCTGCTATAAAGGCTGTAAGCTTTAATCCCAGCCAAAACAATTACCACAAGTAAAACATACAATACCCTTTTAATCCATATCTGTGCTTTCATGGCATAAACGGTTTATGTTTAATAACACCCTAAACTATACTTTTATTACATACAACTGACCTGCTTCATCCCGGATAACTTTAATGTCGGAACCTTTATCAATAAAACCAATTTCCGATATGGCATCAAACAATTCTCCTTCAACCTTAACTTTCCCTGATGGCCTAAGCACAGTATACGCAGTACCTGATTTACCAATCATATCTTTCTGATGAACATCAATACTTACATAACCTTCAGACTTTTCCTGAGAGGCCGCAAGGGAAATTCCCTTAAAAAGTGCAGAAGTACCAATCTTTCTGCTTATCCAGATGGCAAGAAAGAGTGAAATGAAAACCGTCAGAATAATCCTGATAAAAACCTTTGCAACAATAGTAAAAGCTGCCAGACCTTCGTACTCAAAAACAACGTTATCGATAACACTGAGTGTAAGACTAATCAGAATCAGAATAATACCCGATATCCCGGCAACGCCAAATCCGGGGATAACGAATATCTCAACCGCAAGCAATATTAATCCGACAATGAATGCAATTATCTCCCAGTTCTGGGCAAGTCCTTCAATATAAAGTGGTGCAAAATAAAGTAATGCCCCGAGAACTGCAATTCCAAGCGGAAATCCAACACCGGGTGTTTGCAGTTCGAAATAAATACCCCCTATAATTAGCAGTATAAGGATACTCTGTAAAACGGGGTTTAGTAATATAACAATTAACTTATCGACCCCTCTGAGGTTATATCGTTTTGTTTCGTATTCACTTAACCCGGCTTTATTCAGCAACTCTTTGATATTCTGTACTTTTCCTTCGCAATATCCAACCTGGATTGCCTCTTCGGCAGTAAGTGTAAGAACTTTTCCGGAATCGACTATCCCTTCAACAACGATCCTCGGATCGACCATTGCTTCTGCAATATGCGGATCGCGATGCCATTTATAAATAGTATCGTTACCCTGGATTATAGTATCTTTCCCGTGTGCCTCAGCAGTAGCACGCATAGTTGATCGCATGAACGACTGATATTTATCCGGAACTACTTCCCCCGACTGACTTACAACAGTTGCAGCACCAATACTGCCACCGGTGCGCATATAGATACTATCGGCTGCTATTGAAATTAATGCCCCGGCTGATATGGCCTGATTGTCGATAAATACCATAACCGGAATTGCAGAGTTAAGAATTTTTGTTCTTATTGAATCGGCAATATCTACCCTGCCTCCATAAGTGTTCAGATGAATTAAAATATAATCGGCTTTAAGCTGATATGCTTCTGCAAAAGCTTCCTGCGTAATTCTCCAGACCGGTTTTGCTATTTCTTTTCGTATTTCGAATATATAAACAAGCTTACCATCTTTAGATACAACCTCCGGATACTGAATTTTATCAACTTGTATACTATCAAGGGAATCATTTTTAACTGAGGCAGCTGTAAAGACTTGTACGCAAAGGATCAGACCCAATACCTTTGACATAAATTGTAATTGTTTTATTTTCATATATGCTATATTTCGTGTACAACGAAATTAAGGATTGCTCAATAATTCGCAAATAAAAAGTTTGCATCAAATATTATAACAACGATACAAATCAGATATAATGTCTTTATATCTGCGAAATAACCGGATATTCTGCTTATTGTGTATTATAGAGATAAATACAAAATGATTTTTTCTAACTTTGGGCTTTAATGATTGATTATGGATTTGAATAAGCTTACCGCAGTATCGCCTGTCGATGGCAGATACAGAACTAAAATTGAAAAGCTGTCACCCTATTTCTCAGAATTCGGATTAATGAAATATCGTCTGAGAGTTGAAATTGAATATTTTATCGCACTGTATCGTTTCAATATTCCACAACTTCAAAGTATTGAAAAAGAAGGAATTGAAAATTTAAGGCACATTTATCTTGATTTTACTCCTGAAAATGCACAGGAGATAAAAGAAATTGAAAAGACTACCAATCACGATGTAAAAGCTGTTGAATATTATATTAAAAAAAGGTTCGATGCATTGAATCTGTCAGCATATAAAGAATATATCCATTTCGGATTAACATCACAGGATATCAATAATACAGCTGTACCACTGTCTTACAAAGAGAGTCTGGAAGAAGTTTATTATCCGCTTCTCGAAAAAGTCACTTCAAAATTATTGGAGTTAAGCGAGGAATGGGAAAATGTGCCTATGCTCGCCCGAACTCATGGCCAGCCGGCTTCTCCAACCAGGGTAGGTAAAGAATTAAGAGTATTCCTTGAAAGAATTCAGACACAACTGGGTCAACTGAAACAGCTTCCTGTTTCTGCTAAATTTGGAGGAGCTACCGGAAATTTCAATGCCCATGTAGTCACATATCCCGATATGGACTGGAATGAATTCGGTAACGCATTTGTTAATCATGTGCTTCAATTAGAACGGCAACAAACGACCACACAAATAGAGCATTATGATAATCTTGCTGCATCGTTCCAAACAATAAGTCGCATTAATACAATTCTGACAGACCTTTGTCGTGATATATGGACATACATTTCCATGGATTATTTCAAACAAAAAATTAAGGAAGGGGAAATAGGTTCATCTGCCATGCCGCATAAAGTTAATCCTATTGATTTTGAAAATGCAGAAGGTAATCTTGGGGTAGCTAATTCAATTTTCGGTCATCTGGCTGGTAAATTACCGATATCCAGACTGCAGCGCGACCTCACCGATTCGACTGTACTTAGAAATATCGGAGTACCCCTCGCCCACTGTCTTATAGCATATTATTCAATGCTGAAAGGACTTGATAAACTCATACTGAACAAAGATAAAATTAATACCGACCTGGAAGATAACTGGAGTGTTGTTGCAGAGGCTATTCAGACAATTCTGAGAAGAGAGGGATATCCAAATCCATACGAAACTCTGCTTAAACTGACACGCACCAATGATAAAATTACTAAGGAAAAAATATTATCATTTATCGACTCGTTAGATATTGACTATAGTGTGAAGAAGGAGTTAAAAAAGATCTCACCTTCGAATTACACAGGAATATAGATCATGAGAGACGCAATACGATTATTTCGCAGATTTCTTCCTCCTTATAAAGGGACCATCGCTATAAACATTGTTTTTAATATCCTGGGGGCCATATTCGGTATCTTTTCATTTATCTCTATGATACCGCTGCTCAGGATCCTGCTGAACAAGGGTACTGTAATCCCCGAATATCGTGATATCGATATTTCTATTATTCCTTTTCATATTCCGCGGGAGGATATAATGAATAACTTATATGCATTCATAGGAAATTTATCTTTGGAGCACGGAGAATTTAAAGCCCTAATATTTATAGGTATATTCCTTCTTTTTATGGTTCTTCTTAAAACGGGATTTACCTTCGCAGCAAGTTATTCAATGGTATTAATTCGCAACAGCGTTGTTAGGGATATACGTAATAAGATGTACAAGCGCATGATCGCGCTTCCGATAGGTTTTTTTTCGGAAGAACGCAAAGGAGATATCATCGCCAGGGTAACCGGAGATGTTACAGAAGTTGAACATTCTGTAATGACATCGCTTGACATGTTCTTCAAGAATCCTGTTATAATTCTTCTTACAATTTCAGCCATGATTTTTATGAGCTGGCAACTTACACTGTTTGTATTTATATTATTCCCCGTTGCCGGTATCGTAATCGGACTTATCGGCAGAACACTTAAAAAACGTTCACTTAAAGGTCAGAATAAGATGGGTGAAATACTGTCCACTATTGAAGAAACTATAAGCGGATTAAGGGTTATAAAAGCATTCAATGCCGAAAATGTAATGCAGGTTAAGCAAAGCAAGCAAAACAATCAGTACAGGAGAATAATGAATTCATTAATGAGCAGGCATGCACTGGCACATCCAACAAGTGAGCTCATGGGCACTATGGTCATTGTTATGGTAATGTGGTATGGAGGGATGCTGATTCTCAACCAAAAAAGTCTTTTAGATTTTGAGCAGTTCATGATATATCTCGTACTGTTTTATAATATTATTAATCCTGCAAAAGCATTCAGCTCAGCATTTTATAACATACAAAAGGGACTTGCATCAATGGAACGTATAGATAAAGTGCTTGATACCGAAGTTACAATCCGCGATAACGAAAATCCTGTTGCTGTTAGTAAGTTTAACAATTTGGTTGAATATAAAAATGTATGGTTCAAATACAACGAAGAGTATGTCCTTAATGATGTCAACCTGAAAATAATACGTGGGCAGACCATAGCACTTGTAGGACAATCCGGATCAGGAAAATCAACGCTGGTTGATCTGTTACCGCGTTTTTATGATATCGAAAAAGGAGAGATACTGTTTGACGGAATAAATGTTAAAAAGCTTAAATTAAAGGATCTAAGGGGATTATTGGGAATTGTGAACCAGGAAGCTATTCTTTTTAATGATACTATCCACAACAATATTGCCTTTGGTATGGAAGATGTAAAAGAGGAAGATGTGGTCAGAGCAGCTAAAATTGCAAATGCACATGAGTTTATCATCCAGACCGATAACGGTTACCAGACAAATATCGGTGACCGTGGCAGTAAATTATCGGGAGGCCAGCGCCAACGTTTAAGTATAGCCAGGGCTATACTTAAAAACCCACCAGTACTTATTTTAGATGAAGCCACTTCGGCACTCGATACCGAATCGGAACGCTTAGTTCAGGAAGCTATCTACAACTTAATGAAAGACCGTACCAGTATTGTTATCGCCCACCGGCTTTCAACCATTCGGAATGTCGACAGAATATTCGTCCTTCACAAAGGGAAAATTATCGAGAAAGGAACCTACGAAGAGTTGCTTGCACTTAACGGTGAGTTTAAGAAGTTACATGATAATCAATTTAATTAGTCCAAAGTTTAAAGTTTAAAGCTCGAAGTTGAGGTCAAAAGATATGTTTTCAATCTTTTAAATTCCTTTTCTTAAATCTTGATAGTATAGTTTAATAACAAACACGCAGAGCTCGCCGAATCAACTATTGACAATCTAACAAACGAAAGGGATAAAACAGAAGCTCGCCTTCATTCCGATTATCATCGGAATGAAGGCGAGCGAAGGCGGAGGAAGAGGGATTCGAACCCCCGGTACCTTGCGGTACAACGGTTTTCAAGACCGCCGCATTCGACCACTCTGCCATTCCT
>JAFGIP010000008.1 GCA_016929525.1 Bacteroidales bacterium | reverse complement strand
GGTCAAATTTTGTATTTTCTTCTGTTTTCATAATGAGTCAAGTAAATCATTTATCTTTTATACTTGACACACTTTTTTGAACAGTCTATATATTCTCGATACTGTCTTTAATAGTTTTATAAAAAGGACCTGGCAGAAATCTTATTGAACATTACTGTTTCAGTCTTATTTGGTAATCATTTTTATTACCAACCATAAAACGGTTATCTTTAAACAATAATTAAATGATAACGTTGGATTTTGGATGTTTGCCTCAGCGAAAAATAACTTAGAATAAAAATGAATTACGAAGACAATCCAAAGAGCATTAAGTATTATGTAAAAAGATATCTGCTGGCAAACCGCGATTTCTATACCGGAAAAAAAGTAATTGATTTCCCCGCAGGAAACGGAATAACATCAAGAATCTTACGTGAGACAGGTGCAATACCGATACCAATGGACCTGTTCCCTGAATATTTTGATGTCAACGGTATCAAATGCGAAAGGGCGAATATCAGGGATGGACTTCCGGTTGACACTAAAGCAGCCGATGCCTTGATTTGCCAGGAGGGGATAGAACATTTCAGTGATCAGTTTGCAGCATTAAAAGAATTTAACAGGGTTTTAAAAAAGAATGGTATCCTATTGCTAACAACTCCCAATTACTCAAATCTTCGTTCACGTTTAAGCTACTTACTGGCCGAAAGTGAAAGATTTAATTCAAAAATGCCTCCTAATGAATTAGACAGTATCTGGATGTCAAAACAGGAAATAACGAATGAAATATATTTTGGACATATTTTCCTTATAGGGATCCAGAAACTAAGGGTTTTGGCAAAGCTTTCCGGTTTCAGCATAAAAAAGTATCATTTCACGCGCCTTAAGTCTACTTCTTTGTTGTTAATGCCTCTTTTTTATCCTTTCATTCTTTGCTCAAACTGGATCGCATACAGGAAAAATATGAGGAAAAACAAAGACTACGATCATAAAACGAAGAAGGAAGTCTACGGAGAGATATTCAGATTATCAATAAATCCAAAGGTATTGGTAGGAGGGGACCTAATGGTTGAATTCATAAAAGACCTGGACCATGAAGATGTTGGTAAGGGCTTAAGGAGTAAGCATAAAGAATTTGGAATAACATAATTTACCGGCTATAAAAAAAGCCCCGGATTTCCGGGGCTTTCGTTATTATATCTGGATTTATTTTATTGTCTGGTAAATACCTGGTCATCACCCTCCATAGTGATTGTAAGCTCATTGCCTTCTACACTGTAAGTAGCAGTTTCACTTTCATCCATTTCAACTTCTGCAAGCGCTTCGTCCCAGCCTTCTTCACCCTGATTAACCCATACCAATGTTCCGGTTTCATAATCTGCAAAGCCTATAGAATTAGGCGTAATAGTGAACTGATTTTCCGAAACACTAAGACTTCCTCTCATTCCTGCCATAGTCATTATTGCATAACCAAAATCAACGGTCATTGTCATTTCAAAGGTTGATTTTGTAAGAACTAATGTAGTAATTACTGTCACAGGATCCCCCCAGGAGCTGTCTACTTCTTCATTAACCCAGGTTCCTACATAATCAGGGTTTTCTTCTTCATCTTTCTGGCATGAATTAAATGTAAGCGTTAATAATGCTATTAAAATAATTCCAATTGTACTTTTAATCCTTATCATGATAGTTAAGTATTTAATTGATATTTAAAGATTATTTAATTATTTGTTTGTTATAAACAATGTATTATTTACGGCGATTTCCTTCAAATGTTTGCAGAATGCCGGTATTTAGATTTATTCTTAATTATGGTATGGAAAGCTATTATGCCCTGCTCATAACAAGTTTTCCGTGTTTCACTCCTTTCAGTGCAATGAGTTTATCTGCCAGGATGGTAATGTCATGCGCTGGTCCTTTTACTGCAATGGTTTCGAGACACAGGTCGTGATTAAGGTGGATATGCTGAGACGACAGTATCAGATGATGGTAATTGTGCTGTATTTCATTAGCATTTTTAGTAATATCGAACTTATGGTGATCGTAAACAAGTACAATGGCTCCTGCTACCTCATTATTGCACATCCATTTTTTCTCTACTGTATGTTGTTCAATAAGGTGGCGTATGGCTTGTGATCGATTAGGAAATTCATTGGTATCAACGTATGAATCTAACATTTCCAGAACTTCCTCATCAAGTGAAACTCCAAATCTGCGAACTGGCATTTCTTATTATTTATATTTAAAAATCATTCCTGACGAAGCAAAGCAAAGATCAGGAATCCATGTTATACATAATCTATAGAAAAGATATAGATTCCGGCTATTCATTTCATTCCTTGCTTCGTCGACTGTGCTTCGCTAAAGCTACGCGACAGTGAAGAGCGGCTTCGCGAAGGCAAAGTCGGCCGGAATGTTGCTTTTATACTGATTTAGATTCTTATTACAATTCAAATATATAGTATTTCAGAAAAAGAGAGGTCTTTTTTTGTGAACCCTGACAGGGTATCTACACCCTGACAGGGTATCAATGTTTTTCATGAATGAGAAATTGTTGGAGTTCGGTATAAAGCGTCTGAACGGGTAATCCCATGACGTTGTAAAAAGATCCTTTTATACTTTCGATACCGATATAACCTATCCATTCCTGTATTCCATAAGCACCGGCTTTATCGAGGGGTTTGTATGTTTCAGCATAATAGCTGATTTCTTCGCTGGTAAGTTTACGAAATAATACTTCAGAAATACTGCTGAATACTTTCTTGTTTTTTTCAGACCTTATACAAACGCCTGTTATAACAATATGCGAACTTCCCGACAGGCTCATAAGTATCTTCTTTGCTTCCTCTGTATTTTCAGGTTTGCCGACCACTTTATCATTGTGCCACACAATAGTATCCGCAGTAATTATAATTGTATTACTGTTTAAAAGATCAAGATAACCTTCCGATTTTCTGTCAGCCAGAAATACAGGAATCTCTTCCATGGTAAGCGTATCAGGATAATTCTCATCAATGTTATTGCGGACAATAACTTCAAACTGAATATCCAGACCTTCCATCAGCATTTTACGCCTCGGCGATTGTGAAGCTAAAATTATCCTGTAATCACCTGCAATTTCATTAAGTATCATGCAATGCTATTTGTATGACGAAACAATATAATTGACCAAAGGACAATATAACAAACCTGTTAACATAACCAGTTTGGTAAGCTGACTAAGTATGTAATATTGTTTTTTACTGCTTGCCCAAAAAACACCAAAAGCAATTATTATCAATGGAACAACTATAAAAAGAATGATATAAGTGAAGCTGATCTTATCGGATAAATGAAATACAAGTAGATAAAAGATCGGAATAATGGTAAGGAAAATAAGAGATATGACAATACCCTTGCTAGCATTTATACCCCAGACAATTGGTACTGTCTGTCTCCCGAATATATAGTCACCTTCGAAATCTTCCATGTCTTTGATTATCTCACGAATGAGGTTGATAACGAATGCAAAGACAGCATAACTTACTATCCAGAATACCAGGTAATGGAGATTTACACCTGTAGCCAGAATGTAAAGTTTGTATCGGTTAACAAGCAGCGGAAATTCAAAAATGAGTACAAGCAAGGGTACAACCCCGACAAGGAATGATATTACCAGGTTACCTACCAGCAATTGTCGTTTATATGTTGTTGAATAGAACCACAGCACGCCTGTTGCAAAAATGAATACAACACTCAGACTAAGCTTGTTGATACTTTTTGCGAGATACATTCCCAGCAGGATACCAACAGCTGAAAATAATATGTGAAAAATAATAGCATATCGCCTGCTGATTAACCGGCCAACGATTACTTTTCCGGGCCGGTTTATGAGATCTGTTTTTCTGTCAAAATAATCATTTATGATATAACCTGCAGCTGCAATAAGCATAGTTGAAAGTACCAGCAGAAAAAATTGCATTCCTGAAAGCTGTACCCTGAAATCAGATACTAAAAGCAGTGGCTTGAGTATGAACCACCTTATAAAATACTGCGTTAAAGCAATGATTATTAAATTGGGTGTTCTGATCAGACGCAGAAAAGCGAATAATATTTTAAATGATCTTACCATTGAAATGATTCATTAACCATCCATTTGTCTTTTAATCGCAAAACCTGTTCAATAACATCTCTCACACAACCTTGCCCGCCATTTTTATCTGAAATGTACACGGCAACTTCTTTAATCTCTATTACTGCATCGGCAGGACAAGTTGGTACACCCGTCTGTTTCATGATATGATAGTCGGGGATGTCGTCGCCCATATATAATATTTCCTTGTGTTCCAATCGGTATTTGTACCTGAAATTCTCATAGCTATCCCACTTATTTGAAGATCCCATATAGATATCGGTAACTCCGAGTTTCTGAAATCGTTTTACAACTTCATCCGACCTGCCACCTGAAATAACAGCAATAGGAAACCCCATTTTTATACAATGCTGCACTGCATACCCGTCTTTAATATTTACGGCCCTTACAAATTCCTGTCCGGCTTGCAGATAGACCTGCCCATCTGTAAATACCCCGTCAACATCGAATGCAAATGCTCTGACCTGGTTCAATAATTTTTTAAAATTCGACATACTTAATCTGAATAATATGCAATAATACTTTCAGAAATGATACTATACAACTTTTTTAATGAAGGTTCCGATTCCAGCATTGCCAGATGCTCTTTTATAATATCCTTGTTATTTCTTCTGGAAGGCCCTGTCTGTGAATCTTTTGGCGTATTGTTCTCTATTTTACGTACGGTTTCAGTTATTAATGGTAGTATTAACCTGGTATCAATTTTATTTTTATTCAGATAATCAAATGCCAATGCAAAGAGATGATTGGAGAAATTATTAGCAATAACTCCGGCCAGATGTAGTTTTTTTCTTTCTTCTGAGCTAAGAAAGTGAATATTATCCGATATTATACCAGCCAGTGCATTAAGGATATTCTTTGTATCTGAATCTGATGCTTCAATACAAAATGGTACATTTCTTAAATCGGTCGGGATATTTTTTGTAAGGGTTTGAAATGGATATATTACACCGCATCGTTCTTTCCGGGGTATAAAGACTTCTGTCCCGACACTTCCTGCAGTATGAAAAAGATAACCTGTACTTTCTCTAAACAAACCTGTAACCTGTCCAACTGCCGAATCGCTGATACATAGTATGATTATTTCTGTATTATCATCAACAGGGCCGAATTCTGTTGAGTAGGTTGAGTTTATTTGCCTGCCCAGTTCCCTTGCAGAAGATTTGGATCTGCCAATTACACTGTTAATTTTTATACCGTTTTTAACAAATGCATGCCCAAGATGCCAGGCTATATTACCTGTACCGACAAGGGTGATTTTGTAATTTCTGATATTATTTTCAGGCATCCGGTGTATTATTAATAATTATCCTGTTAACAGATATAATACTGCTTATTTAATGCTAAAATATCGAAATTAAGGTGAGTTATAATAATTATAGAAAAAAAAGGCCCGGCGGGAACCGGGCACGTCAACCTATTATCTATACGAGCTTGCTTTTTAGCTCGGAGAGTTCCTGGCATTTCTCATACTCCTCTATCGATTCGTAATGAGAGATCATTTTATCGATAAATGCAGAATCGTTAAATTTAGGGTGGTTCTCATCGAAGGCTACAATACCTTTCAGGGTAATATCCATCAGTTCCGACTCATCGGTAATAGTGAAAAGATCAACAACCGGTATAGACTCATCCAGTACTGCTGTTCCCCTGTATTTTTCAAGAAAATTAATCAGTGTTAACTGGATATTGATATAATCGTTATTTTCCTGTAAAAGAGTTTTGTTTGCAGTGTAAAACTGTTCAAATTCACTTGCCTGTGTTGATCCGTGCTCTTTTAAAAGCTCTTTGATCATCTTCTGATTATAATTAATAACCTTAAGGTTTCTCTTAACCCTGGATTTAAGAACATCAATTGTCTTTTGTATTAAATCCCTCATTCTTAGTGCAATTATCGTTTGATATCCGTTTCAAAATTAATAATTAATACTTCAGAGACATTTCATTTTTGACAAATGCAGTGTTTTCTTTCACGATCCTGCATATATTAAACATATTTACTAAGAACAAAGTTCTGAAGAAAAAAACCGCTTCAGGTAAAACAAAGCGGTTTTTATATATAAGATCTCCTGGTCAGGGATTAAAAATTGTATGCATTATCCTCGATAAGTTTATCTGCAATTCTTCTGCGCGCATCTTTTACATTTACTCCCTGCACTTTCGTGAGAATATCAATTGCATTAGTCATTTTTTCTCTATTGCCATTTTCAAGGAATGAATTCAATGCATCCATTCCGGATTTCAATATTCTGCTGGCAGCATCATAAATGTTAATATCCAGAATATCCTTATAAATACCAACTGCAGCGGAACCTTTCATGGATTCCAGCTTTTCAACTCTCAGCAGTGTTGATTCTGCAACGTAAAGTTCCATCATCATATCAGAAAGATTGAAAAGAATTTCCTGTTCTTCTGCAAGTTTTCTCTGGAAGAAATCAGAAGCCAGTGCAACAGAGATCAAAATTGCTTTTTTGAAATTCTTAACATATACTTTCTTTTCTCCATAGTAGTCAAGGCCTGATACATCGCTAACTCTCAGGCTGTCAATTTTATCAAGTAAAGACTTTGCTTCACCAAAAAGATCATAATCTCCCTTAGCTGCTCTTTTAAGTGCAGTATCTACCACCAGCATACGATTAATTTCGTTTGTTCCTTCGAAGATTCTGTTGATCCTTGAATCGCGATATCCTTTTTCTACCAAGGTCTCAGCAGAGTATCCCATACCTCCGAATATCTGAACAGACTCATCGACAACATAGTCAAGTGCTTCTGAACCGTATACTTTAAGGATTGCGGCTTCAACTGCATAGTGACTTATTCCGGCAATTGACGCTTCTCCCTTATCACAGCCATCAGCCATATTTGCTGTAATTGCATCGTCGATATCTTTACTTACCCTGTAAACTGCTGATTCTGTTGTAAAGGTTTTTACGACCTGCTCGGCAAGTTTATATTTGATGGCTCCAAACTGCGATATTAACCTTCCAAATTGTTTCCTTTCATTGGCATAAACAACCGATTCGTGGATTGCTTTTTTTGCGGCACCAAGAACATTAGCACCAAGTTTAATTCTACCCATATGCAGGATGCTTAAAGCAATCCTGTATCCTTTACCTCTTTCACCGAGGAGGTTTTCAACAGGAACTTTAACATCATTATAAAAGATCTGCCGGGTCGATGATCCTTTGATCCCCATTTTGCGTTCATCAGGATTAAGGGTTACTCCCGGAAAATCTCTTTCTACTATGAATGCACTGTATACTCTGTCGTTTTCAATTTTGGCAAAAACAATCTGGATATCAGCAAACCCGGCATTTGTAATCCACATTTTCTGTCCGTTAAGGATATAATGTTTACCATCTTCAGATAAAACCGCTCTGGTAGTACCTGAATTTGCATCAGAACCAGCACCTGGTTCTGTTAAACAGTATGCACCTAGTTTCTCACCGGTTGCCAGTTGTGTAACATACTTTTGTCTTTGTTCAGGGTTTCCATAATACATAATTGGCAGTGTGCCAATACCACAGTGTGCGGAGTATGCAACTGCAAACGAATAACCGGCACCGATTACTTCACTTGACAACATCTGGGTAACAAATGATTGTCCAAAACCTTCATATTCTTCGGGAATGGCAATACCCAATAAACCAAGCTCAGCAGCCTTTTTTAGAAGTTCAGGCATTAACCCTTCTTCCGCTTTTTCAATTCTTTCAATATTCGGGAAAACTTCGGTTTCAAGAAAATCAATACATGTTTGTTTGATCATCAGCTGTTCTTCATCGAATTCTTCCGGAATAAAAACATCATCCTTATCGATTTCTTTAACCAAAAATTCGCCACTTTTTAGATTAGACTTATTTTCCATTTTATTGTGATTATTATATTATTTTTTATTTTTTCTGAATGGTTTTCAAAGATTCAGTGATTCGGCAATAAGTTCAGCGATATCAAGGTTTTTAATTTCTTCCTCTTTGTTTTTGTATTTCAATCCGTCAGACATCATTGTCATACAAAACGGGCAAGCGGTTGCAATAATATCCGCATTGGTTTTAAGGACATCTTCTGTTCTTTCAATAAACACTTCTTTATCGCCTTTTTCTGCCTCCTTGAACATTTGTGCGCCGCCGGCACCACAGCATAGTGCAAAGCTCTTGTTCCTCGCCATTTCAACCTTTTTGGAAGGAATACTGTCAAGCACTTTTCTGGGTGCAGCATAAATCCCATTAGCTCTTCCCAGATAACAGGGATCGTGATAGGTAATTGTATTATTTTTAAAAATATCAGAGTCAATTTTCAGGGTCCCTTTGTCGATTTCTTCTTTTAGAAATTCGAGGTAGTTGATTGTTTCATATTGTCCTCCCAGATCGGGGTACTCGTTTTTAAAAATGTTATAACAGTGAGGACATATTGTAAGTATCATTTGTACCTCGTAGCAATTTAAAACCTCAATGTTAGCAAGTGCCTGCATCTGAAATAACATTTCATTTCCGGCACGTCTTGCAGGATCACCGGTACATGATTCTTCGGTTCCAAGAACCGCGTAGCTTACGTTCATATGATTGAGAATTTTTGCAAATGCCCTTGTTACCTTTTTATACCTGTCGTCGAATGCTCCAGCACAACCAACCCAAAACAAATATTCAGGTTTTTCACCCCTGGCAAAGAGGTCTGCCATCACAGGAACATTTATTTTTTCTTTTGTAGACATACGGTTATTATAATATGAAAATTTTGATTGCGATTTTCTTAAGTCAGAAGATTATTTTTCAGTCCACAGCAATCTGTCTTCAGGTGAGAACTGCCATGGAGCCCCATTATTTTCAATGTTTGTGAAAATAGCGTTAAGCTCTCCGGGAGCTGCTGCTTCTTCCATAACCAGGTACCTTCTCATTTCAACTATTAATGTCGGATGGTTAATATTTATCGGACATTCCTGGGCACAGGCATTACAGGTAGTACAAGCCCAAAGTTCTTCTTCTGTAATGTAATCGCGTATGAGCGATTTATTATCGGTATATTCTTTACCGTTCTTCACCAGTCCGGGTCCTTTCTCATTCATCCTTTCACGAACATTCATAATGATCTTCCTCGGTGACAGCTTTTTGCCTGTAATATTTGCCGGGCAAACAGAAGTACATCTTCCGCACTGCGTGCATGCAAGTGAATCGAGATAATTTTTCCAGTTAATATCTTCAATATCCAGCACACCAAATCGTTCTATCTGTTCTTCTTCACCTGCAGGAGATTCTGCATATGCTGTTTCAGGATCCAACATTGATCTGACCTCTTCCGTAATACTATCCATATTGGGTAATTTACCCAGAGGTTCAAGTCTGCTGAGGAATACGTTCGGTACAGACATGAAAACATGGAAATGCTTGGAATATGGCAGATAATTAGCAAAGAAGAAGATTGTCAGTATATGTGCCCACCAATTTATTTTATACAGGGAATGTGTAAAATCAGATGTGCTGAGACTAAATAATGTGACGATTGCTTTACTGGCAGGGTACACTCCTTCATAACCGCCAGGATGACCGGCAACATATCCGATATTCATTCCCAGCAGGGTAAGCATTAACAACAGGATCAGAGTTAATGCGAAATTGGCATCGCGATGTGATTTGTGTGTCATTTCAATGCCGCTGAATCTTCTGACATGTAAAAAGAATCTTCTTACCAGGAATACTATGATTGCTGCGGCAATAATTACAGCGAAAATATCACCGGAGGCCATAATAATATCATAGACCGATCCAAGGAATTTTAATGCATGTTCAGTCCCGGTTATACCATCGATAACCATTTCAATACTTCCGATAAGAATTACGCAAAAACCCCAGAAAACCAATGCATGCAGGAGACCGATAACGGGGAATCTGAATATCTTGGTTTGACCAATGGCAACTTTCATCATTACACCAATACGTTTGTCTATATTTTTTACTGGCAAAGGCCTGGTAAGTCTGAAAAAGGATGCAAGCCTGATAACAGTATAGGTAAATACGCCAAGAGTTATAATTAAGGCCGCAATAAAAATTAATTGCTCTGACATCAGCTGAAAAATTTAATTTCTATAAATTGATAATTACGCACAACCAACATGTTTATGCGTTTCACAATGATTTCAGTTCTTTAACAGCATCTACAAACTTCGGTAACACCTGAAGGGCATCGCCAACAATTCCGTAGTCGGCTGCTTCAAAAATAGGAGCGTCTTTATCGGTATTAACGGCTACAATAAACTTGGATGAGCTTACACCGGCCAGGTGCTGAATTGCTCCGGAAATACCAAAGGCAATATAAAGGTTTGGTGCAATGATCTTACCTGTTTGCCCTGTATGTTCTTCATGAGGTCTCCATCCTTCGTCGGATACAGGTCTTGAGCATGCTGTAGCACCTCCCAGCAGATCTGCAAGTTCTTCAATCTTTCCCCAGTTATCGGGCGACTTCATTCCACGGCCACCGGAAACAACAATTTCTGCATCGGTAAGCAATACTTTGCCTGTCTGTTTTTCAACGTTAATAACTTTTGTCCGGATAAGATCATTGGAAACAGAAGGTGAGAATGATTCAATTGCTGCCTGCCCGGTTTTTTCTACAATCTCATAAGAATTCTGTGCTAATGTGAGTATTTTGATATCTGTCTTAATGACAAATTTTGCAAAAGCTTTACCGGAGAATACTTTTTTTGCAGCTGTAAAAGGACTGGTTTTTTCAGGAACGGCGGTTATGCCGGAGGCAATACCTGCTTTTAATTTCACCGATAATCTCGGTGCAATTGCTTTACCTGTATTGTTGTTAGACAACAGAACGATGCCTGATTTTTCTTTTTCCACTACCTGTGCAATAACAGCGGTATATGCCCTGTTGTCGAGGGTAGCTAATTTTTCATCGGTGACAGTTATGATTTTATCAGCACCATATTTTCCGAGACTTTTTAATTCTGCTTCATCTACTTTTCCGATTGAAAGAACAGTAGTTGAAGTGTTCAGCATTTCAGCTAATTTACTACCGTAAGAAACCAATTCATTTGATAGTTTTTTGAATCTGCCATCCCAATTTTCTGTATAAACTAATACTGACATGTTATTTTTTTTAAATTATTTCAGATGTTCTGAAGATTAAATTAAATAGCTTTTGCTTCATCTCTGAGAAGTTCAACGAGTTCTTTTACATTGTCTGCATCAATGATTTTGCAGGCAGCTTTAGATTGAGGAAGTTCAAATCCGGCAATCTCTGTTAAACTATCAACTGCAACCGGTTCAACAACCGTGATCGGCTTCTTCTTTGCCATCATGATACCACGCATGGCTGCAATTCTTGGTTCTTTAGCTATACCTTTCTGTACAATTCCCACAAAAGGAGCAGTTATTGAGATTTCTTCCTTACCTCCATCAATATCGCGGGTTACCTTTATTTCTTCACCCTGAAGTTTAATACCTGAAACTGCAGAGATTGAAGACATGTCCAGTAATTCAGCAAGCATACCACCAACAGACGATCCGTTATAATCGCTGGATTCAATGCCGTTTAATATGATATCGTAAGGGTTATTCTTTAAAACTTCAGCCAACTGGGTTGCTACAGAATATGCATCGCCAGGTTGAAAGTCTACCCTGATAGCATCGTCTGCGCCAATTGCTAAGGCTTTTCTTAATGTCGGTTCAGAGGTTTTTAATCCAACAGTTACAACAGTCACACTGCTAACAGGATTGTTTGCATCTTCTTTAAGTTCCAAAGCACGTGTCAGTGCTAATTCATCCCATGGATTAATGATCCATTGTACACCTGTTGTATCAAATGCACTGTTGTTATCCACAAACTTAACCTTGGTTGTGGTATCAGGGACATTACTAATACAAATAATAATCTTCATGAATTGACTATATTTTTATTTGAATTGAAATTGAACAATAATAAGGGTTTGAAAAAACAAAGTGACAAATATAAAATATTTTATACAATCGCATAATTTGTTTGATATTCACTCAGTTAATAATTCGGAAATTTAGAGTTATTCTTAATAAGATCAATAAAAAAGGGGTAATCTACAACAACTGAGTTACCCCGTTTATTATTCTGTTTTATTAACATTTCACATTACTTGATTCCTCTATGAAGTGAAAACAGATTCCTTTATTCGTAAATTATGCCTGGGCAGTTGGCCCTCCAAAATTTAGTGGTATGTTCGGGCCACCTCCGCCTTCAACTTCTTTTATCGGGCCGTGAATCGATTCAAATTTCGAGATATTATCTTTTAATGCCATAAGAAGACGTTTTGCATGCTCAGGAGTCAGAATAATTCTTGATTGTACAATTGCTTTTGGCATTCCCGGCATAATTCGCACAAAATCTAAAACGAACTCTGAAGAAGAGTGTGTTATAATTGCCAGGTTAGAATATATACCCTGAGCTACATCTTCTTTCAGTTCAATATTGATCTGATTTTTACTTTTTTCTTTATTATCTTCCATAACACTAATTCTTTATGGTTAGTGAATTTCTATTTCTTCTGCCGATTTTGTCATTTCTTCATATTCTTCTTTAGAACCTACAATGATCTTATCGTAATCCCTAACTCCTGTTCCTGCTGGTATCAGGTGTCCTACGATAACATTTTCTTTTAGTCCTTCGAGTTCATCAACCTTACCATGGATTGCTGCCTCGTTAAGCACTTTTGTAGTTTCCTGGAATGAAGCTGCTGACATGAAGCTTTGCGTTTGCAGTGCAGCTTTTGTAATTCCCTGAAGTATCTGACTTGATGTTGCCGGAACAGCATCACGTGCTTCTATAAGTTTCATATCCTTACGTTTCAGCATTGAGTTCTCATCACGGAGTTTACGTGCTGTAACTATCTGACCGGGTTTTAATGTCTGAGAGTCGCCTGCGTCAAGAATCACTTTCTTATCAAATATCCAGTCGTTCTCATCCATGAATTCCCATTTGTCAACTAATTGTTTTTCCAGGAATTTGGTATCACCCGGATCAACAATTTCAACCTTACGCATCATTTGACGAACTATGATCTCGAAGTGCTTATCGTTGATTTTTACACCCTGCAAACGATATACTTCCTGTACTTCATTAACAATATATTCCTGAACCTTGGTAGGTCCTTTAATAGAAAGAATATCTGCAGGAGTAATGGCGCCGTCAGAGAGAGAGATACCTGCTTTTACATAGTCGTTCTCCTGAATAAGTATTTGTTTTGAAAGCGGAACAAGGTATTTTTTAACCTGTCCTGATTTCGATGTGATGATGATCTCGCGGTTACCTCTCTTAATTTTTCCGAATGAGACTTCACCGTCAATTTCAGAGACAACTGCAGGATTTGAAGGATTTCTTGCTTCGAACAGCTCTGTAACTCTTGGAAGACCACCGGTAATATCACCCGACTTACCAACTGCCCTCGGGATTTTTACCAGTATCTGGCCGGCATCAACTTTATCACCTTCATTAACTGCAAGGTGAGCACCAACCGGCAGGTTGTATGACTTAAGAACTTCACCTTCTTTTGAAAGTATTTTAATTACCGGGTTCTTTGTTTTATCACGTGTTTCGATAATCACTTTTTCGCGGAATCCGGTTTGTTCGTCACTTTCTTCTTTATATGTTATTCCATCCAGAACATTTTCAAATGAGATACTGCCGGCTGATTCTGAAATGATAACTGCATTGTACGGGTCCCAATCGCATATTGGATCGTTCTTTTTAACTTCACTGCCATTCTTCACATACAATTTTGCTCCATAAGGAATATTGTGGGTTGTAAGCGCAATACCAGTGTTCTTGTCAATTATCCGCAACTCGGCGAGACGACCAATAACTATATCCACCTTTTCTCCTGTTTCAGTCTTTCTTTCAACAGTCCGCAATTCTTCAATTTCTATTATCCCGTTGTATTTTGCGATCACTTTTGATTCTGCAGCAATATTGGATGCAGTACCACCCACGTGGAAAGTACGCAGTGTTAGCTGTGTACCGGGTTCACCAATTGACTGGGCTGCAATTACACCAACAGCTTCACCGATCTGAACCATATGTCCCGTTGCCAGGTTACGACCATAACATTTTGCACATACTCCACGTTTAGACTCGCAGGTTAATACCGAACGAATTTCAACCTGTTCAATAGGTGAATCTTCAATTTTATTGGCTATTTCTTCGGTAATTTCCTCACCCGATGCCAGTATCATTTCACCTGTCATTGGATGGTAGATATCATGTACTGCAGTTCGGCCAAGTACTCTTTCTGATAAGCTTTCAACAACTTCTTCGTTGTTTTTAATGGCTGTTGCCACCAAACCACGCAGTGTACCACAATCTTCTTCAGTAACAATTACATCCTGCGATACATCAACCAAACGGCGGGTCAGATAACCGGCGTCGGCAGTTTTAAGTGCTGTATCTGCGAGACCTTTTCTGGCACCGTGCGTTGAAATAAAATATTCTAGCACGGAAAGGCCTTCTTTAAAGTTCGAAAGTATCGGGTTTTCAATAATTTCAGACCCAGTTGAACCCGATTTCTGTGGTTTAGCCATTAAACCGCGCATACCTGACAGCTGACGAATCTGTTCTTTAGAACCCCTCGCACCAGAATCGAGCATCATATATACTGCATTGAAGCCTTGTCTGTCAGAAGATAATTGCTTCATCAGTGTCTGTGTAAGCTTTGCATTTGTATGTGTCCAAATGTCAATAATCTGGTTATAACGTTCATTATTTGTAATAAAACCAAGATTGTAGTTATTCATTACTTCATCAACCTGCTCATAACCTTCTTTTACAAGGTCATTCTTTTCATCTGGTATAATTACGTCATCAAGGTTGAATGATAAACCACCTCTGAATGCCATGTGATATCCGATGTTCTTAATATCGTCTAGGAATTTCGAAGTACGGGCAACGCCTGACTTTTTAAGAACTTTGCTGATAATCTCACGGAGTGACTTTTTGGTAAGAAGTTCGTTAATGTATCCGACCTCTTCCGGAACGACTTCATTAAAGATAACCCTGCCAACAGTAGTTTCAATTATTTTTTGTACAACAACATCATTTTCAATGTCGTTTACTTTTACTTTAACCATTGCATGAAGATCAACACGCCCTTCATTATATGCAATGTTAACCTCTTCAGGTGAATAGAATGTCATACCTTCACCTTTAACTTTTTCTGTTGTGGTATTTATTTTGGCTTTGGTAATATAATATAGACCAAGTACCATATCCTGTGATGGTACGCTGATAGGTGCACCGTTTGCCGGGTTCAGTATATTATGTGAAGCAAGCATTAACAGTTGTGCTTCCAGCACGGCTTCATTACCAAGAGGCAGGTGAACAGCCATTTGGTCACCATCGAAGTCGGCATTAAACGCTGTACAAACCAGTGGATGTAATTGAATAGCCTTACCCTCAATAAGTTTAGGCTGAAATGCCTGTATACCTAAGCGGTGTAAAGTTGGGGCACGGTTTAACAGAACCGGGTGACCTTTCAGAACATTTTCGAGAATATCCCAAACAACAGGATCTTTCCTGTCGACTATTTTCTTTGCAGATTTTACTGTTTTAACAATACCTCTTTCAATCAGCTTCCTGATGATAAATGGTTTGTATAATTCCGCTGCCATATCTTTTGGTAATCCACACTCGTGTAAATCAAGTTCGGGACCAACAACGATTACCGAACGTGCTGAATAGTCAACCCTTTTACCAAGCAGATTTTGACGGAAGCGACCTTGCTTTCCTTTCAGACTATCACTAAGTGATTTTAAGGGACGGTTTGCATCAGTTTTAACTGCATTGGCTTTTCTCGAGTTATCGAATAATGAATCAACAGCTTCCTGAAGCATTCTTTTTTCATTTCGAAGAATCACTTCGGGAGCTTTTATTTCGATAAGTCTTTTCAGACGATTATTCCTGATAATTACTCGACGATACAGATCGTTGAGGTCGGATGTTGCAAATCGGCCACCATCAAGAGGTACCAGAGGTCTTAGTTCAGGAGGAATTACCGGAACAACCTTAACAATCATCCATTCAGGCCGGTTAACACCTTTTGAGGCACGAAATGCTTCAACAACCTGTAATCTTTTTAATGCTTCGTTTTTTCTTTGTTGAGAAGTTTCGGTATTTGCTTTATGACGAAGTGAATACGACATATCGTCAAGATCAAGACGTGAAAGCAATTTATACAAAGCATCGGCTCCCATATCAGCGATGAATTTATCAGGATCATCATCATCGAGGTACTGATTTTCTTTTGGAAGTGTATCCAGAATATCGAGGTACTCCTCTTCAGTCAGAAAATCGAGGTAATTAACTCCATCGGCAGCTTTAATACCGGGATTAATTACCACATACCTTTCGTAATATATAATTGAGTCGAGCTTTTTAGTAGGCAACCCAAGCAAATAGCCAATTTTATTTGGCAGTGACTTGAAATACCAGATGTGAGCCACAGGAACAACAAGGGAGATATGTCCCATTCTTTCACGACGTACTTTCTTCTCTGTTACTTCAACACCACACCTGTCGCATACAATTCCTTTATATCTTATCCTCTTATATTTGCCACAATGACATTCGTAATCCTTGACCGGGCCGAAAATCCTTTCACAGAACAGGCCGTCTCTCTCGGGCTTATATGTTCTGTAATTAATAGTTTCCGGCTTTAACACTTCACCGCTTGATCGTTCAAGCACTTCTTCAGGAGAAGCTAATCCAATGGCAATTTTAGAGAAATTGCTTTTTACTTTTGTGTCTTTTCTGAATGACATATACAGTTAATTAAAATTCTGATAAACTAATGAACCTTTTAAAATTCCCTGAATTATACCAGGTTGATACTTAAACCCAAACCTCTCAATTCGTGCAGGAGCACGTTCAATGATTCCGGTATTCCGGGAGTAGGCAGTGGTTCACCTTTTACAATTGATTCGTATGTTTTAGCACGTCCAATGACATCATCTGATTTTACTGTAAGTATTTCCTGCAGAATATGGGCAGCACCAAATGCCTCAAGTGCCCAAACTTCCATTTCACCAAATCGCTGTCCGCCAAATTGTGCTTTCCCACCAAGTGGTTGTTGTGTAATTAGGGAGTATGGTCCGATAGAACGGGCATGCATCTTATCATCGACCATATGCCCGAGTTTCAGCATATAAATTACACCAACTGTTGCAGGCTGATCGAAACGGTCTCCTGTTCCTCCGTCATACAGATAAGTTTTACCATAATCAGGTATTCCGGATTTTGTAGTGTATTCGTTGATGTCGCTGATTTTTGCACCGTCGAAGATAGGTGATGAGAATTTTAATCCCAACTCTTTTCCTGCCCAGCCAAGAACAGTTTCATAGATCTGTCCCAGGTTCATCCTCGATGGCACACCAAGCGGGTTAAGAACTATATCTACAGGTGTTCCGTCTTCAAGAAACGGCATATCTTCCTGGCGGACAATTTTGGCAACAATACCTTTGTTACCGTGACGTCCGGCCATTTTATCACCAACTTTTAACTTACGTTTCTGCGCAATATAGACTTTAGCAAGCTGAACAATACCTGCCGGTAGTTCATCGCCGATTGTCACATTGTATTTTTTGCGCTTGTAAATTGCGTCAATCTCTTTGAACTTTATTATATAATTGTGTATAAGTTTATAAATAAGTTCGTTCTTTGATTTATCCGTAGTCCATTTATTAGGATTGATTTCCAGATATTCTATATCCTGAAGAATTTTTTGTGAGAACTTGGTCCCCTTTGGTATAAAATCAACATTCAGATAATCTCTTACTCCCTGTGATGTCTTCCCGTTAGTTAGTGCAAATAGTTTATCAACCAGTCTGCCTTTTAATTCATTTGACTGTCGGCTGAATTCTTCTTCTATCTTATCAAGAATTGGTTTTGTTGCCGCTTTTAGTTTCCTGTCTTTTACAGATCGTGAGAATAATTTTTTATCGATAACGACTCCGTAAAGTGAAGGAGATGCTTTTAAGGAAGCATCTTTAACATCACCGGCTTTATCACCAAAGATTGCTCTAAGAAGTTTTTCTTCCGGTGAGGGATCTGATTCTCCTTTAGGAGTTATTTTACCAATTAGAATATCACCGGGAGTAACATTTGCACCAATTCGGATGAGGCCGTTTTCATCCAAATCTTTTGTAGCTTCTTCGCTAACATTCGGTATATCGGATGTTAGTTCTTCGAGTCCGCGTTTTGTGTCGCGAACTTCAAGCAGGTATTCATCAATATGGATAGACGTGAAAACATCTTCACGAACAACTCTTTCAGAAATTACTATAGCATCCTCAAAATTGTATCCTTTCCAGGGCATAAAAGCAACCATCAGATTTCTTCCGAGTGCAAGCTCACCATTTTCGGTTCCATATCCTTCTGTAAGTATCTGTCCTTTTGAAACTTTATCTCCCTTATGAACAATAGGTTTAAGGTTAATGCATGTATTCTGGTTAGTTTTTCTGTATTTTGGAAGTTTATATCTTTTTAGTTCTCCTTCGAAACTAACGAATTTATCCTCATCAGTAAGATCGTACCTTACAACAATTTCATTTGCGTCAACATATTCTATCTCGCCATCACCTTCTGCAACAACCAGCAGTCTGGAATCACGTACGACATTACCTTCTATACCTGTACCCACTATAGGTGATTCCGGTGAAATAAGAGGAACCGCTTGTCGCATCATATTGGATCCCATAAGAGCACGGTTTGCGTCGTCATGTTCCAGGAAAGGAATCAAAGAGGCTGCAATAGATGCAATCTGGTTTGGAGCAACGTCCATTAGTTCAACTTCATCGGGTGATGCTAACGGATAGTCGGCTTCAAGTCGTGATTTAATTCTTGGATTGATAAACTTGCCTTCATCATCGATAGGTGCATTTGCCTGTGCTATGATATCGCCTTCTTCTTCTTCAGCACTCAGATATACAACACCTTTGTTCGTAAGATCAACCTGACCTTCTTTTACTTTTCGGTATGGAGTTTCAATGAAACCCAGGCTATTGATCTTCGCATATACACAAAGTGATGATATAAGACCGATATTCGGACCTTCTGGTGTTTCAATCGGGCATAACCTTCCATAGTGGGTATAATGCACGTCACGTACTTCGAAACCTGCTCTTTCACGCGATAAACCTCCGGGGCCTAAAGCCGACATTCTTCTTTTATGAGTCATTTCGGCAAGCGGATTGGTTTGATCCATAAACTGCGAAAGCTGGTTTGTACCAAAGAAAGAATTGATAACAGATGATAAAGTTTTTGAATTTATCAGATCGATCGGAGTAAACACCTCGTTGTCTCTGACATTCATTCTTTCCCTTATGGTACGTGCCATCCGAGCCAGCCCAACACCAAACTGGTTGTAAAGCTGCTCACCAACGGTACGTACCCTTCTGTTACTCAGGTGGTCGATATCATCAACATCGGTTTTAGAATTAATAAGCTCAATGAGGTATTTTATGATTTCAATGATATCTTGTTTGGTTAATACTTTAACATCCATATCGGTTTCAAGGCCGAGTTTACGGTTAATTCTGTATCGACCTACTTCACCTAAATCATAACGTTTATCGGAGAAGAAAAGCTTGTCGATTACATCACGCGCAGTTGCTTCATCTGGTGGTTCTGAGTTACGTAGCTGGCGATAGATGTGCAATACAGCTTCTTTCTCCGAGTTACACGGATCTTTCTGGAGTGTATTGTATATAATTTCAAAATCGGACTGATTTTGGTTTTCTTTATGCAATAAAATTGTTTTGGCTCCGGAATCCATAATCTCATCGACATGCTCATCTTCGAGGACTGTTTCCCTGTCGATAATTACTTCGTTACGCTCAATAGATACAACTTCTCCGGTATCTTCATCAACGAAATCTTCAACCCATGATTTTAAAACACGAGCTGCTAATTTTCTTCCAACAAGTTTTTTCAAAGCCGATTTTGAAACTTTTATTTCATCGGCCAGGTTGAATATTTCAAGAATATCTTTATCGCTTTCGTAGCCAATAGCACGTAAAAGCGTGGTTACAGGTAATTTCTTTTTACGATCGATATAAGCATACATCACATTGTTGATGTCGGTAGCAAATTCGATCCAAGATCCTTTGAAAGGAATAATGCGTGCAGAATATAATTTTGTACCATTAGCATGCAGACTCTGGCCAAAGAAAACGCCGGGTGACCTGTGGAGTTGAGATACAACAACACGCTCGGCGCCATTGATTACAAAAAGTCCACGTTCAGTCATATATGGAATTGTACCCAGGTATACATCCTGAATTACGGTATCAAAATCTTCGTGTTCCGGATCGGTACAATAAAGCTTAAGCTTAGCTTTAAGCGGAACGCTGTATGTTAGGCCTCTTTCGATACATTCATCAATTGAATATCGAGGTGGGTCGATAAAATAGTCGATGAATTCGAGCACAAAATTATTTCTTGTGTCGGATATCGGGAAGTTCTCGTTAAATACTTTAAATAATCCTTCTTCTTTTCTATGCTCAGGGGTTGTGTCTAACTGGAAAAAATCCTGAAACGATTTCAATTGAACTTCAAGAAAATCAGGATATTCCAGTTGATTTTTTGTTGATGCGAAAGATATCCGCGGTGAAATATTATTGTTCGACATTATATAAAAAATAAAGTATTGAACTTTAGTTATAATTAACGACAAAAAGGCTTAACCCCGAATCCCGGTTCCGATAGCTATCGGGACTGGATGGGATTAAACCTATAAAGCCTTTATGGCGAAGTGGAGTTCTATTTAAGCTCAACTTCGGCTCCTGCTTCTTCCAGTTGCTTTTTAAGTGATTCAGCTTCGTCTTTAGTAACACCTTCTTTTAAAGGTGCAGGAGCAGAGTCAACCACTGCTTTTGCTTCTTTAAGACCCAAGCCTGTTAGCTCTTTTACAAGTTTTACAATCTGAAGTTTAGCGCCACCTGGTGCTTTCAGGATAACATCAAATGCTGATTTTTCCTGTGATTCACCACTTTCGGCACCACTACTTACTCCCGGAGCAACAGCAACAGCTGCTGCTGCAGGTTCAATTCCATATTCTTCTTTTAATATGTCAGCCAGTTCATTTACTTCTTTGACTGTAAGATTTACGAGCTGTTCAGCAAACGCTTTTAAATCTGCCATTTTTATGAATTATTTAATTTATGATTTACTTATTATTTATTCTTTTTCTGAAAGAGTTTTAATAATACCAGCAAGAGTAACACCTCCTGACTGTAGAGCAGAAAGAACGTTCTTAGCAGGAGATTGTAACAGAGTTATTATATCTCCGATAAGTTCTTCTTTCGATTTGATACTTGAAAGCATTTCAAGCTGATCATCACCGATATAAATACTTTCTTCAACATACGCTGCTTTTAACAAAGGCTTGTCGAGTTTTTTTCTGAACTCCTTGATGAGTTTTGCCGGTGCATTTCCTGTTTCGGTAAACATTACCGATGTGGAATTTTTAATTACATCATATAGCTCATCATATTGACCTTCGCATTTTTCAAGAGCTTTTTTCAGAAGTGTATTTTTAACAACAACCAACTTGATATCTTTCTCAAAACATTTTCTTCTTAAGAAACTGGTATCTTCAGCATTTAGTTCAGAGATATCTGTAAGATAGAAATGTTTTGATTCGCTTATTGTTTGAGCCAGGCTTTCTACAACCTTTTGCTTTTCGTCTCGAGTCATAATTCTTAAGTCTTTACTTTAATTATTCATCAATAGCTTTTGAATCGATCCGAACACCGGGACTCATAGTACTTGAGAGGTATATACTCTTTATGTACGTTCCTTTAGCAGCAGCTGGTTTAAGTTTGACAATTGTCTGTACGAATTCTCGAACGTTATCGGCAATTTTATCTGCAGAAAAAGAGATTTTTCCTACTGATGCATGCACTATTCCGAAACGGTCGACTTTGAAATCGATTTTTCCGGCTTTAACGTCAGTAACAGCCTTTCCGATATCCATTGTAACAGTACCACTTTTCGGATTAGGCATTAAACCACGGGGTCCAAGAATTCGCCCCAGTTTACCGATCTTACCCATTACTGATGGCATTGTGATTATAACATCTATATCGGTCCATCCTCCATTGATTTTATCGATATATTCATCTAAACCAACATAATCGGCTCCAGCTTGCTTGGCTTCTTCTTCTTTGTCCGGTGTACACAATACCAATACCCTGATCTGCTTTCCGGTACCATGTGGCAAAGTAACCACACCGCGTACCATTTGGTTTGCTTTTCGGGGATCGATACCTAAACGGATATCAACATCAACTGAAGCATCGAATTTGGTAAAGCTTATATCTTTTACTAAACCAGCTGCTTCAGAAACGTTGTATTGTTTACCAGGCTCAAGTTTTTCTATTGCTACTTTTTGATTTTTTGTAAGTCTAGCCATTTTGTTCTTGTAGTGTTAAAAAATTAACTACACTGCAGGGAATTGACCTTTTACTGTAATTCCCATACTTCGGGCAGTTCCTGCAACCATCTTCATTGCCGATGAAATAGTAAATGCATTTAAGTCTGGCATTTTATCCTCGGCAATTGTTTTAATCTGATCCCATGTTATCGATGCCACTTTATCGCGGTTGGGTTCGGATGAGCCCTTCTTTGTTTTAGTGGCTTCGAGTATCTGGACAGCTACCGGAGGTGTTTTTACGATAAAGTCGAAAGACTTATCGGAATAAACAGTAATTACAACCGGCAACAATTTACCTGCTTTGTCCTGGGTGCGAGCGTTGAATTGCTTACAGAATTCCATAATATTCACGCCTTTTGCACCAAGTGCAGGCCCTACGGGAGGTGACGGATTTGCGGCACTACCACGAATCTGCAACTTAATCAGTCCAGCAACTTCTTTTGCCATTTTTTATATATTTCCGATTAATTATTGAGATACATAATCAGACTGTCACTCAGGAAGCATTAGGGTTTCGCAACGATCTAATTTGTATTTTCCATTATTCTTTTTCTACTTGCATGAAGCTTAATTCCAAAGGTGTTTTTCTTCCGAAAATTTTCACCATTACTTTAAGCTTCTTTTTTTCTTCATTTACTTCTTCAATTATACCAGTAAAACTATTAAAAGGTCCATCGATCACTTTAACCGATTCGCCTACATAATAAGGTGTATTTAATTCTTCGTCACCAGCAGCCAGTTCATCTACTTTACCCAATATTCTGTTTACTTCAGACATTCTCAACGGTATCGGATCTTCGGTACCTTTCTGACCAAGAAATCCTATTATGTGCGGCACATTAGAAAGAATATGAGGTATTTCACCAACCAGGGCCGCCTCAATCAATACATATCCGGGAAAGAAATTTCTTTCTTTACTAATTTTTTTACCATTCCGGATCTGATATACTTTTTCGGTAGGTATTAAAACCTGCGAAACATATTCCTGCAGATTTAAACGGGCTATTTCACTTTCAATATATTCTTTGGCTTTTTTTTCTTTACCACCAATAGCCCTTAACACATACCATTTTTTTTCAATCTCTTCCATAGACTCTTTTGCAACAGATCAATTAATAAAATAAGCCGTATATACCTTCCATTATATTTTTAAAAGTAATGTCCATTCCCGCAATTATCAGTGCAATTATTAAAGATGCAATCATTACCACAATTGCACTACCTTGCAATTCTTCCCACGATGGCCAGGTTACTTTATGAATTAATTCATTGTAGGCTTCTTTGAAGTAAACAATTAATTTCATTTTCGGTTTATGTATTTGCACGGGAGGAGCGACTCGAACGCCCGACACCTGGTTTTGGAGACCAGTGCTCTACCAACTGAGCTACACCCGTATTTCAATGTTTATAATAGCATTTTAGTTAAACATCATTATCAGATTCTGTGTGAGGGTCGCTCTACCAATCCCGAAAATCTTAACAGCTGTGCTGTTTTAGATTTTCGAGGATCCTCGAAAAACAATGAAATCTTTAGATTTCTGGTTTTTCGGGACTGAGCTACACCCGTTAATAATGCAAAGATAAACCTGAAAAACTCAGGTTTACCTATAAAACATATATTAATTAATTTTTACTCTAATATTTCGGTTACCTGACCGGCACCAACAGTCCTGCCACCTTCACGAATTGCAAAACGCAGACCTAAGTCCATTGCAACAGGTGTAATAAGCTCAACAGTGATTGTAACATTATCACCTGGCATAACCATTTCAGTTCCTTCAGGCAGATGAATCTCACCAGTTACGTCAAGAGTTCTTAAGTAGAACTGTGGACGATATTTGTTATGGAAAGGAGTATGGCGTCCGCCTTCTTCTTTTTTCAATATATAAACTTCAGCTTTGAACTTTGTATGAGGGGTTATGGAACCTGGCTTTGCAAGTACCATACCTCTTTTAATTTCGTTCTTGTCAACACCACGAAGAAGCAAACCAACGTTATCGCCGGCTTCACCTGTATCAAGAATTTTACGGAACATTTCAACACCTGTACAAACTGTTTTTCTTCCTTTTGCTCCTAATCCAATAATTTCAAGTTCGTCACCTGTGTTAACAATACCTAATTCTATTCTACCAGTGGCAACAGTACCACGTCCTGTAATTGAGAAAATATCTTCAACAGGCATCAGGAATGGTTTATCTTTATCACGTGGAGGAATTGGAATCCACTCATCAACAGCTGTCATCAATTCGACAACTTTTTCAACCCATTTTTCTTCACCATTCAAAGCTCCCAGTGCCGAACCATGGATAACAGGTGTGTTTTCTCCGTCGAATTCATAGAAATCGAGTAATTCGCGAACCTCCATTTCAACCAGCTCAAGGAGTTCTTCGTCGTCAACCATATCAACTTTGTTAAGGAAAACAACAATTTTAGGAACGTTAACCTGACGAGCAAGGAGGATGTGCTCACGGGTTTGTGGCATAGGACCGTCGGTACCCGCTACCACAAGAATTGCACCATCCATCTGGGCAGCACCGGTAACCATGTTCTTAACATAGTCGGCGTGACCAGGACAGTCAACGTGTGCATAGTGACGATTCGCGGTTTGATATTCTACGTGAGCGGTATTAATTGTAATACCACGCTCTTTTTCTTCAGGAGCATTATCAATAGAATCAAAATCTCTGATTTCCGAAAGCCCTTGTTTTGCTAATACCATTGTAATTGCTGCGGTAAGAGTTGTCTTACCATGGTCAACGTGACCAATAGTACCTATGTTAACATGAGGCTTCGACCTTTCAAATTTTTCTTTAGCCATAATTAGTAGGATATTAAAATATTACGGTTTTTATTGTATTATTATTTATTTAATGTTTGAGCCAATGATGGGATTTGAACCCATGACCTCTTCCTTACCAAGGAAACGCTCTACCCCTGAGCTACATCGGCTTATCAGAGTATGAGCAGAGGCGCCTTTCAAATCCTTTTTCAGATGTGCTTTTAATTTATAAACTTTAAAATTAAAAGTGTATCAACCTCATCCAAATAAACAGCATCCAAACCAAAGCACCAACTCATTCTGGAGCGGGAGACGGGATTCGAACCCGCGGCCCTAACCTTGGAAGGGTTATGCTCTACCAACTGAGCTACTCCCGCATCGTATGCCGCAGCTTTAGCGAAGGCATGCATAATCACCAAAGCTTTAGCTTATACATCATTGACCGACTTTGTTACATCCTTCACATGCACCTGCGCTGCAGTCGGCTACGACTTAAGAGCAAGTCTTTTGTCGTCGGAGAAAGCTTCGTCGGTCGATAACCACCTTTGCTAAGGCAATGGCGGTCGATGTGGGGAGAGGAGGATTCGAACCTCCGAAGTCATACGACAGCAGATTTACAGTCTGCCCCAGTTGGCCACTTTGGTATCTCCCCTTCTGAGCCGATGGAGGGATTCGAACCCCCGACCAGCTGATTACAAATCAGCTGCTCTGGCCAACTGAGCTACACCGGCAGATAAACCCTTAAAAGAACACCGATTTCGAAAGTTACCCTCCGAAATCGGTTCGCAAATGTATAAAATATTTTATTTATATCACAAAATAATTTTTATTTTTTAAGATGGCTGAATCACGCGATCTTACGCTTTTTTTTGTGTTTTGTGATTTGTTTTTTGAGAGCATCTATTGCATTATCTGTTGATTCTTCGAATGACCTACTTTGTTTCTTCGCAAACAAGTCGTTTCCAGGTATTTCAATCTTTATTTCTGCAACTTTGTTCTTGAGGTTTTGATTATTTTCCAATTTAAGAAATACTTCGGCACCAATGATATCTTCATAAAATTGTCCTAACTTTCTTACTTTTCCTTCTACAAAGCTTTCTAATTGCTTGGTGGGTGAAAATTTTACCGAATTAATTTGAATGTTCATAATAAAACCCTCCATAATTTTATGCTCTGGGATGAGCTTGTTTATATATTAATTTAAGTTTCTCGTATGTATTATGTGTATATATTTCAGTTGCTGCTAGGTTTGCATGTCCAAGCAATTCTTTAACAGCATTCAGATCAGCACCTTTATTCAGCATATGTGTAGCAAATGTATGTCGTAACATATGCGGACTCTTTTTCTCAAGAGTTGTTGCCTGCAGTAAGTATTTGTGAACCAAACGCTGGATCATTTTCGGATAAGCCGGTTCTCCTTTATTTGTTAAAATAAGATTATCTGTTTCTAAATTATTAAACTGTTTTTGAACATGTGATAAATATTTATACAGTAATGTTTTTACTGTTTTTGTAAGAGGAACAATTCTTTCTTTACTTCGTTTTCCATGAATTTTCACCTCACCTTTATTCAGGTCAATATCCAGTTTTTTAAGATTTGTAAGTTCAGAAAGTCTCATACCTGTTGCATAAAAAAGTTCTAATACAACCTTATCTCTTAAACCGGAAAAATTCTGTGCAAACAGGTTTTGATTAAATAGCTGATCGATAGAAGATTCTTTTATAAAATCGGGTATTTTCTTGTCAAGCTTCGGTAACAATATTCCTTCTGATGGATCTATTTCGATTAACTTACGTTGCAAAAGGAAATGATAGAAAGATTTTAATGAAGCCAGTTTACGCCTCAATGTGCGGGATGAACAACCTTTTTTAACCAGATACATGATCCAGTTTCTGATGTCGGAACGAGATACATTTAACAATGACCCGTTAGGATCTTCCCTGTTGATAAAAAATAAGAATTGATTCAGATCGTCGGAATACGCGCGGACGGTGTGTTCGGAATAACGTTTCTCTGTCTTAATATATTCAACAAATGTTCTGAGTCCTTCCATGCTTAGGGATAATTTAGTGGTAACAGGCCGGTATCTTGTCTCCCCGGATTATCCCCTGAAAATGGATATTACTCTTCGCTTTGCTGCATCTGTTGTACGTATATAGCGCGTTTAACTACTTCCCTTCTTTCTTCTGAAGGTTTTTTGAAAGCCTGACGAATTCTAAGCTCTTTAATAACACCTGTCTTCTCGAATTTTCTCTTGAATTTCTTTAGAGCTCTTTCAATGTTTTCTCCTTCTTTTACTGGAACTATAATCATAGTATTCAGATGTTTTTGTAAAACGAGCCGCAAATTTATTACAGCGTTTTGGATTTACCAAATAAAAAATAAAAATATTTAATATAATCCGGGAGTTTTATTTTGATACCGGCACTCCTTATTAATAAATGATTTTTATAAAAATTCACCTTTAAATTTAAGTATTATTTTTAAGAATAGAATGCTTTTAAATGGAATTCTTAATAAAAATTACAGTTACTTAAAAAGACAGGTATGGCAGTACTTTCAGGTAGTTTTCTTCAGATAACAGATTAAATTTCAGCAGCTCATTTACTTGGTTAAACTGACCCATAATACGACGATAACTTAGGATAGCTTTAGCCTGGTTGTATGTTATATATGGATGTGCTTTTAGATCATTAAAATCTGCCAGATTAATATTAATTTTTTGTATTGCCAGTGTATCTGCAATAAGCCTGTTTGATATTGTGGTATACAGACTATCATCAATCCCAAATACTTCGATAAGTTGTTTTGTATTATAAAATCCACCAAGAACGGAGCGGTATTTTATAATCCTTGCAGAAAGTACTTTTCCTATTCCTGCCAACTGCATAAACTCAGCTGTATCGGCACTGTTTATTTCTATTAGCTCGCATTTTGTTATACTTTCATTTCCAGGGTATATGGATTTTCTAGCTGATTTAATAATTATATGTTTTCTTAACACTTCAAGTTTTTGTCTGTCGAAGCCATATACTTTCAGCAGATCATCGGTTGAATTAAAACATCCTCCTGTTTCTCGGTATTTAATAATCCGATTTGAAATTTCACTTGAAAATCCTACTGTTACAAGTTCATGATATGTGGCAGTATTGGGGTCGGTAGTTAAAGAGTTTGAGTTATACATTGATATTATTGAGTCGGATTCCGGTCTGTTGGTATTATAAGTATTATTTATTTGATGAGTATATTCCTGTTCATCTAAGATTAACGGTTCTGCCCTGGATCGAATTTCATATCTTACAAAAAGCAATACACATATTATTAATATCAAAATAATTATACCTCTTATTTCAGATCTGGAATACGCGAATAAAGCATTTAAATTGTTTCTTAATCTCATGTTAATTTTATTTCCAATAACGCTGTATTTTTTTAATTGAAAATTATGATGATCGTAACTTTATTACATCTTTGATAATTTTCAGTCAGCTTTTTCTTTTTAATAGGTATACATCAAGGTCAGTTTTAATTTCTTTTGCCATAATAAGCAATCCCAGAATATTTGGGAATGCAAGTCCCAGAATCATCATATCTGAAAATTCGATAACGTCTTTCAACTGAGTAGCAGAGCCTAAAATAACAAAAAATAAAAATAATAACCTGTAAACTAAAGCCGGAACCCTGTTACTGTTAAATAATTTACCTGAAAGATACAAAAATCCGTTAAGTCCGTAATACGACCAGGAAATCATTGTCGAAAATGCAAAAAGGAATATTGAAAGAACCAGAAGATACGGAAACCAGCTAAAGGCAGTTGTAAAAGCTTCGGAGGTTAGCGGTGCTCCTTCAACCTGAGTACTGGTTTGATATACTCCTGAAAAGACTATGACCAGGGCAGTCATTGTACAAATTACGACGGTATCGATAAATGGTTCGAGTAAAGCCACCAGTCCTTCCCGAACAGGTGTATTCGTTCTGGCTGCCGAGTGTGCAATAGAAGCCGATCCAATACCTGCTTCATTTGAAAAGGCTCCGCGTCTGAATCCCATTATCATAACTCCTATTATGCCTCCTTGTACAGAATGTAAAGTGAAAGCTTCTCTGATGATAAGGATAAAAACATTATCTATATCCCGATAATTTATACTTATTATAACAAGAGCTGCAAGAATATATATTATAGCCATGAAAGGTACAATTCTGGCTGTGACACGTGCAATACTTTTTAATCCACCAATGATTACAAGGCCAACAAGGAAGGCTAAAATAATTCCGATCCATATACCTTTCCCTTTGAAAAAAGGTATAGCTGCTGCCAGCTGAGCGAAAGCCTGGTTTGATTGCAGCATGTTACCTCCACCGAAGGATGCAAGTATTATCAGTATTGCGTATAATACGGCCAGAAATATTCCGAAGTATTTCATTTTTCTTTTACGCAGTCCTTCTTCGAGATAATACATTGGCCCGCCCGAAACGATTCCTTTATCGGATATTTTCCTGTATTTTAAACCAAGTGTGCATTCAGAGAATTTTAATGACATTCCCAGTATTCCGGCAACTATCATCCAAAAAGTAGCACCGGGACCTCCGACAGAAATTGCTATGGCGACACCGGCAATATTGCCTAATCCTACAGTTGCTGAAAGAGCAGTTGCAAGAGCCCTGAAATGTGAAACTTCACCGGGTTCACCAGGTTTATCATATTTCCCAAGAACGAGTTCAATAGCATGTTTGAATCCTCTTATGTTTATAAAACGCATCCGGATGGTGAAATAAATTCCTCCAAAAATCAGCCAGACAACCACCAACGGAACCTGATATGGAAGTTCCAATCCAAAAACCTTTGCCAGATCGAGAAAAACAATCTTTCCTAATAATTCTACTGCCGGAGCAAAAACTTCATTTATTCTGTCAGTAAGATTCATTGCAATTTATCAGGTCGTTCTATCTATTAGAAAATAACTGTTTTAATGAATGTAACTAAGAAATCCAATACTTTTATTCCTTTAAGAAAAACAATGAAAATTGCTATAGGGGCAATAAATTTCACGAGTACCATAAATATTTTAAGGAACTGTCCTTTTAATTTTCCACCATGGGCAACCTCTCTTAGAACCTTGTATCTTCCGTAGATCCAACCGATGAATAATGCAATGAACATTCCTCCAAGAGGTAATAGTATATTGGCCGAGATGTGGTCAAGCAGATCAAAGATGTTTCTGTTGAAAACAATAACATCAGAAAAAATGCCCAGGGAAAGTGAACAAATAATACCTAAAAGAGTAATAAGAATTGTGGCAAAAACAGTTGCCACATTTCTCTTCATTTTTAACTCTTCAGAGAAATATGCGACCACAACTTCAAGTATTGAAATAGCTGATGTTAATGCCGCAATAGTTAACAGCACAAAGAACATGATTGAGAAAATATAACCACCGGGCATTTGCATAAATACATTTGGGAGTGTAATAAATATGAGTCCTACACCTTCGCCGGGCTCTATATTAAATGCAAAAACTGCAGGGAAAATTGCTATACCGGCAAGTATGGCAATGATTGTATCTGCAGCGGTTACTTGTATGGCAGTCTGTACAAGGTTGTTTTCTTTTCTCACGTATGATCCATACGTGATGAGTGTTCCCATTCCTAAACTTAATGAGAAAAAAGCATGACCTAATGCACTGAGAATTCCCTCGTAAGTAAGTTTTGAGAAATCAGGTTTAAAAAGAAACCTCAGGCCATCATAAGCCCCGTGTAATGTTACAGCTCTTATATCCAGGATCAGTATCAGAGTGAGTAATAGCGGCATTAATATTTTTGAATATCTTTCAATTCCTTTCTGTACACCAATCATTATAATAGCTCCTGTCATCAGCATAAAAATTATTTGATATACCAATGGTTCGCCTGGTGAGGTTATAAAAGCATTGAACGTACTGCTAATTGCTTCGGGGCTGGAATTATGAAAATGATTGGTTAACGAAAACACAATATATCGTATGCTCCAACCTGCCACAACACCATAAAACGAAAGAATTATAAAAGCGGCACCAACACCAAATGAACCAATGAATCTCCATGGTGTTCCGGGGGCAAGTTTTTTAAAGGCGCCAAATGCATTTTTACGTGATTTACGTCCGATTATTAATTCGGAAAGCATTATCGGGAGTCCGATGGCCAGGATAAAGGCAAGATATACAAAAAGAAATGCAGCTCCTCCATAAACTCCTGTGATGTATGGAAATTTCCAGATATTTCCTAATCCGATAGCCGATCCGGCTGCTGCTGCAATAACGCCGAACCTGCTTGTGAAGAGTGCCCTGCTTTTTCTGGAACCTGACATATTTATATGATTTGATTTTAATCCTCAGATCACAATATTATTAAAAAACAAATAAAAAAGGTGTCCGATTTATCAGACACCTTTAATTATTGTAACGCAGAGGATTTGAACAACAAGTTTTTTCTGATGCTATCAGCCGTATCCTCTATGAATAAATGTTATCACTTAGTTTCTATTCAGACAATTAAGATCTTCAAAAGCGATCTTAAGACGCTCAATCATTGATTTTTCTCCTTCACGTAACCAAACTCTCGGATCGTATTTTTTCTTATTGGGTCTGTCTTCTCCTTCGGGATTTCCAATCTGACCTTGCAGATAGTCATGATTTGATGCTTCATATTTGCGTATACCATCCCAGAAAGCCCACTGTGTATCGGTATCGATATTCATCTTTATCACACCATAAGATATAGCTTCGCGAATCTCTTCACGTGATGAACCTGAACCACCATGGAAAACAAAATTCACAGGTTTTACAGCTGTTCCATATTTTTCCTGTATGTATTTTTGTGAATTATCAAGGATTTTCGGAGTAAGTTTTACATTACCGGGTTTGTAAACACCATGGACATTTCCAAATGAAGCGGCTATTGTAAAGTTCGGACTTATTTTTCTTAACTGTTCGTATGCATATGCTACTTCTTCGGGTTGTGTATATAATAGGGCATTGTCTACATCAGTATTATCAACGCCGTCTTCTTCACCACCGGTAACACCAAGTTCAATCTCAAGTGTCATATCAATTTTACTCATTCGCTCAAGGTATTTCTTGCAGATTGCAATATTTTCTTCCAGCGGTTCTTCGGAAAGATCTAACATGTGCGAACTGAAAAGCGGTTTACCGTTCTCTTTGTAATATTTTTCACCGGAGTCTAAAAGACCGTCGATCCAGGGAAGAAGTTTTTTAGCGGCATGATCGGTATGAACTACAACCGGCACCTGATATAATTCAGCAAGTAGGTGAATGCTTTGTGCACCTGCTATTCCACCGGCAATAGCAGCTTTTTCATTTTCGTTAGAAAGCCCCTTACCCGCATAGAAAGCAGCACCACCGTTTGAGAACTGGATCATTACCGGTGAGTTTACAACTTTGGCAGCTTCCAATACAGCGTTGACTGAACCAGAGCTTACCACATTTACAGCAGGTAATGCAAACTGATTATCTTTAGCAATCTTAAGTAATTCCTGTAAATCTTTACCAGTAACAACTCCTGGTTTGATTTTATCTAAAACCTTCATTTTTAATTAGTTTATTGATTATTGTATGATTCACTGTTAAAATGAGTGGCAAATTTATAAAAATTAACCACGCATAATTTTATTCAAAAGAAAATTATGCATTAATATGTTCACTGCAGGCAAAATTAATGTTACAGAAAGACTCTATATTATTAGAATGGGTATCCTATACCAAACTGAAATGTACATCTGTTTCTGATGAATTCTCTAAAGTTATATTTAATATTTTCATTGCGGTCGATCCATTTACTTCCCTCCAGGATTGCCGGATCTCTAAGTTTTAAACCAAAATCGGTACGTATCAATAAAAAGTTGAAATCGAATCGTAAACCAAGTCCCGTCCCAACTGCCAGTTCATCAATAAACCTGTCCCATTTGAATTCTGCTCCTGGTCTTTCCGGATATTCATTAAACAGCCATATATTACCAGCATCGATAAACAGAGCTCCTTCCATTTTCCAAAATAAAGAAAATCTGTATTCCAAGTTTGCCTCAATTTTTATATCACCCAGACTATTGGCATACCTGGACGTGGAGGATGTATCCGAACCAGGCCCCAGGTCACGTGTACTCCAGGCTCTTATTCCAAAAGGACCACCGCTGAAATACATTTTTTCAAACGGGAGTGTTTCCGAGTCTCTGATAGGGTATCCGACTCCGGTAAAAAGTCTGTATACTATCCTGTTATCCGGGGTTATTTGTTTATTATATCTGACGTCAATATCGCCTTTTACATAAGTAAGGGCAATTTCGGGCATAACTCTTATAAATACAAAATCCCGATTCTTCTCAACCACCTGGTTTGAGTATTCAAACACATATCTCATAGCTACAATGGTATGATCATTAAAGCTATTCTCAAGAGGTGAACCTACAATATCCTCACGTAACTCATCGTCTTTAATTCCTCCGGGAACTCTGACATAATTAAACTCTACAGGTATAAAGTAATGTGAATTAAATCTGTTTCCCTTCCATTTATATCCAAAGGAAGTTTTTGCGATTGTTCTGGTGTAGTCTGGTCTGTCCTGATAACTATAAGAAATATTAATTAACGTCCTTGGATTAAATTTTCTGGTGAAACTTCTTGCATTAAATGGTACCAGAAACATTGGCAGTGTTAATGTAGTCTCAACACCCACCTCAAACATCGGTGAAGCGTTATACCGTTTTCTCATACTTTCTCTTGCTGCTGTCAGCTTTATTTGAAGATATTCTGCACCATGCAATAAATTATAATTATTATACAGCAGGTTAATCTGACCGCCCCAGTCACCCGATGAATTTGTACCAAAGACCTCGTATTGTAAATCCTGTTTTTTACGAGGTGTTAATTCAATCTGACAATCAACACTCTTGAACCCCATTGAATCAGGTATGGATTTGTATTGCTCTTTATATTGAATATTTACAATTCTTATTATTTCGAGTGATGAATAGTTACTGTATGTTTTTTGTGTGTTTTTAAGGCTATAGATACTTTGCGGGGTGCATAAATTTGGCATGAGCACAGCATCGGGTTTAATATTCTTTCCGTTGGCATAAATAATTAAATTTTGATCTTTTCTTATTGTATCTGCAGATATCCGAGATTTTAAATCACTTGTGCCAATTCTCGAGAAGTTTGGATAAATTATAGTATTGTCAATTTTATATTTATAATGCCTTCTGATTTTAGTAACCGGATCGGGATATCCTTCTACATTTTCTTTAATTAGTATAGTCAGATCAACTCTGTTCGGTTTTTTACTCTCCTCTGCATTGTAAAAAATAAATTGCTTGTTGAATTTTAGATATCCGTTATTTTTTAATAGTTCTTCAATTCTTTGCCTTTCTTTTTGCAATATATCTTTATCAAAGTTGTCACCAATCCTGATTAAGCTGTTTGCTGTATCAGAATAAATCAGTTCAACAAGGTTCTGGTCTTCAAAATCATATTTTAATCCATTTATTATATAAGGATCATTAAGTGTTATATTATGGGCAACAACAGCTTTTTTTCGCTTTAGCTTCACTGTATCTTCAACAACCGAGTGGTAATAGCCTTTGGTTTCTAAATATTTGATATATTGTTGTGTAGTTTGTTCAGTAAGAACAGGATCCCATATAACGGGTTGCTCCCCAATTTTTCGAAACCACGAACTGGGAAATTTTTCTCTTTTAGGAGAGGCCAGATTATAAAGCCATAAATGAAATTTAAAGGTTAGAACTGTTTTGTTTGGACTTTGCCTTTCGAAACGTTTAATATTTTTCCTGTCAATTTTTTTTGAATCGATATTAACCCTGGTTTTATCAAGAAGATATTCACCTTCGGGAATTCTTCTGGTCGGCGAACAGGAAGAGGACATTATAAGCGCTGGTAACAAGATGTAAAGCGATAATTTTTTTAATATTGATATTGATATATTCTTCAATTTGTTCGCACTTAATTCTTACATTCGTTCAAAGATATATTTTTGAAAATACACAGCAGCAAAATGTATACATTAATTCTATTTGTTTGTGCTGTTAGTACTATTTTGAACAGGAAAATTATAATATGATAAGCAAACAGAAGATAAAATTTATAAACCAGTTACATCAGAATAAATATCGTGTTAGAGAGAAGCTGTTTATTGTTGAGGGTGAAAAAATTGTTCGAGAGATAACTTATGCATATCGTGAATTAATTAAGGAGTTATACTATACACAGAACTTGAATATTTCTGATTTTTACATACAGGATGATAAATGGAATGATATAACAGAAAAGGAGTATATTAAAATTTCATCTCAAAAGAATCCACAGGGAATTCTGGCAATTTTAAAGATGCCTGACAAAAAACTGAGTATCGAAGAAATTTCAAATACAAATATTTCATTGGTGCTTGATCAGATAAGAGATCCCGGGAATTTGGGGACTATTATTCGACTGGCCGACTGGTTTGGAATCCGGAATATTATCTGTTCGGACGATTCGGTTGACTGTTATAATCCCAAAGTTGTACAGGCAAGTATGGGGGCGATATTTCGCACGTCTGTTTTTTATACAAGCCTTCAGGAATTCTTTATTAATTATAAAAAGAGTGGTAATAAAATTTTCGGAACTACTCTTCGTGGTAAAGATCTTTATAAATCAAATCTGAAAGGCCCGTTGTTGATAGTATTTGGAAATGAGGCAAATGGTATAAGCAAAAATCTGATTCCTTATTTAGATGAACAGATTACAATACCATGCAATAGCAACTCATCCGAAAGATCAGAATCATTAAACATTGCAATGGCTGCTTCGATTATTTGTTCCGAATTTCGCAGGCAACAACGTTGATTATTCAAAATGGAATGAAACAACTACCATGTGTGCGGTAATTTTATCTATGTAATCGGTAAAATGGGCAAGTTCTTCGTCGATCTCTCCTTTGCTGTTCGTTCTGTTTAAAATATTCCACAGGCCAAAAGAGTATTTTATCTCAATCCCTAATTTGAAATAGGTCATATAGAAATCCATTCCTGTACCAACTTCGCCAAAAGCATTAAACACGTCTGTCATGATCAATTGATCCTCATCATCGTAGGAATCTTTAATAGTCAGATCCCATCTGAAATTAGCGCCACCAATAAGATAGGGTCTGAAATTATTTAATCTTTTTGCCTTATATTTTAAGCAAACGGGAATTTCAATATATGATGAAGGGGATTTATAATAAGATGTTCTGCCCGATCCGGGCTCGGGATAGATTGAATTTCCATATCCGCTGCTGTCAATATAATACAGATGTCTTTCACCAAATGAAATGCCCGGCAATGTGCGAAAGTCAAAATTTTCCGTTATTCTGAGGTTAACTATTGCGTTAACAGTGAATCCGGGTAAAACTTCTTCCAGACCTATAAAAACTCCTGCGTTATCTGCGGCTTCAGAGTGTTCAATTCTGTAATCCATAAAATTGACACCAACCGAAAATCCAAAATGTATTGGCCTGTCATCATGGGTGGGATCATTCATTACTTTAGGTTTCTGACTAAAGCAGAACAACTGTACCACAATAAGCGGGAGTAATAAAATGTGTCTTTTTTTCAAATTCAGCAGATTTATACAAGAAACGAATCAGGGCCTAAAATAGTATTTTTCTTGTTAAAGCCAAATTGAGGAATTTGGAAAAAGAAGAAAAAGCCTTTTAAAACTTCTTTTTCAGAAGCTTTAATTTTTTACTTTTGGCGTTCGAAATTTAAACACTGATAAATAAACTGCTAATAAATATATTATGTATTCATATAATTATCTGTTTGATTTTACAAAAAAGATATTTGTCAAAATGGGATGCAGCGATGAACATGCGTCCATGGCATCGAAAGTATTCCTTGCAGCAGAGTTAAGAGGGCTTGCATCACATGGGATGATCAGAATTAAAGATTATTTTCAGCTTTGGGAAGCCCGAAGAATTAATACATCACCGGATATTCGCATTGTACATGAATCGCCCAGTACCGCTGTTGTTGATGGTGACGGGGCTATTGGGATGATCGCAGCTACAAGAGCTATGGAGATCGCTATTGAAAAGGCAGAAAAATCAGGAACAGGATGGGTGTCGGTTCGTGGATCAAATCATTATGGTATTGCCGGTTATTATGCGATGATGGCTCTTGAACATGATATGATTGGTATGTCAATGACCAATGCAAATCCTCTTGTGGCTCCGACCTTTTCAGTAAGCAGATTACTGGGAACAAATCCAATTGCTGTTGCAATTCCCGCTGATAAACAACCACCCTTTGTTGCTGATTTTGCTACTACACCGATTGCAAGAGGTAAACTGGCTGTGGCAGAAAAAAATGGTGAAAAAACATTATTGGGATATGTACAGGACAAGAATGGTAATCCCAGTGATGAGCCTTCAATTTTAAAAGAAGGAGGTTCAATGCTTACCCTTGGAGGTGATTATGCGCATGGAAGTCATAAGGGTTATTGCTTAAGCACCATTGTTGATATTTTTAGTGCAGTGCTCTCCGGAGCTAACTTCGGTCCTTTTGTGCCGCCGTCGGTAGCATATCTTCCCGTTCTAGAGGAAAAGGTCGGAGAGGGGACCGGCCATTTCTTCGGAGCAATGCGTATTGATGCATTTCAACCGGCAGCTGAATTTAAGAGAAAAATGGACGAGTGGATTACAACATTCAGAAATGCTGAAAGTGCCCCGGGTAACCCAGCCGTTAAAATTCCGGGTGATATCGAACGTGAAAAAGAAGAACAAATATCGAAAGAAGGCATCAGCATAATTCCAAATATTGCAAGAGATCTTAAGGAGATAGCATATAAATTGCAGATTGACTTCGAGATAAAATAAGGAAAGCCCTTTGAAAAGTGTACATATTATCCAGAGTTTATTTCGAACCTAACCAAAATAAATGATACAATAAAGTCTTCTACTCATTATTCATAAATCCTTGTTTGTTAAGAACTTTCAATAGTTCCTTCGAGAAGTAAATATTGTCTTTTTTTGTATAACGATTATCAGTAAATACCTGCGCCAAAGTTTCTTTGTTATTTTCTTTTAATAATTCCGCTGTTAGCTCCAATTGTTCTTTGTCGGCGTATATCCTGTCAATATCTTCAGCATTATAATCTGAATATTTTTCATAGTGAATTATACCTTCCGTTGGAAGTCGATCTGTTAATCCAGGAGACTCATTTGGATGACCTATTACAAGGCTGGTAACAGGTACAACTAGTTTTGGTAAATCAAGTATGTCGATAATTTTTTCCGCCATATAAGTTGTTGTACCGAGATAGCAAATCCCAAGACTGAATGATTCTGCAGCAAGTGCGACATTCTGAGCTGCCAATAATGCATCAATTGCACCTGTAAAGAAAGAAAGAAAATTATCGTATCCGGGGTTCGCTTTACGCTGCTTGCACCATTTAACAAATCGATTATAATCGGCACAGAAAGTAATGATGATGGGAGCCTCTAAAACCATATCCTGCCTGAAGTGAGCTTCCCAAAGTTTTCTTTTAAGTTCATTCTGAATAGTTACAATCAAACTATATACCTGCATATTACCTGTGGTAGAGGCACGTGTACCTGCATGTAAGATTTTCTTCAATATATCCGAACTGACCGGCTGGTTTGAAAATTTACGAATTGAACGATGCTGATATATTGTTTCAATCATAGAACCATTGGTTTATTATGTGGAAGCAAAACTATTAATTTAATTATGTTTCGAAGTATTATACGAATTAATTAAATTATTAACATAGTTATAATAATATACGAATAAAAGTTTCCGTTGTATTTGATGAGTTTGAAATGCAGTCCGGCAAATTATAAATTTAAAAAACGCAACAACACTTTATTTATGTCGTATAATTTCGGAAATTAACGAATAATTTATAAATTAGAGAGAGAAAAAACCATAAAGATGAAAAGAGTTGTAAAATTTATTTCTGCAATATTATTATTGGCCATGTTTGCAATGGCATGTAGTAATTACATTTGTCCTGCATATTCAGAAGATAACTCATCAGAACAAGCTGGCGATGTTGAGAGGAGCTAAGAGTTTTGGTTTTAATTATTCATGCTCTCTGTAATTACATGTCTCATTCAAAATAATATTATGAAAATTAAGGCTATTATTCTTGCTGTCTGTTTATTACTTGGACTAATAGTTACCTCTTGTAGTGCTTCAAAAAACTGTCCTGCATATGGTAATGCTTCACATGAACAGCAGGAAGATTTAAGAAGTTAAGCAATAAGTTCGGTCATTTTTCCGGATATATCCTCTGGAATAATACTCAGTTTGTTTTAATTTAGCCGGTATCGTATGAAAAAGATATGGGCTATACTATGTTTGATGTCTGTGACTTTTGCAATACTAAAAGCACAGGGAGAAATTGATGATGAAGAAAAAATCTTTTATCGTAACGAACGTACTTTTGCAGGAACCATAGCTTCAACAGGCTTTGGATTTAATTTTCGTTATGCAAAGCGTCTCGATGCTTTTCGTAAAACTACATACGAGGCCGGATTTAATTTCATGAAACATGAGAAGGAATTTAAAATAACAACTTCCCAAACGCAACAGATTGGTGGTAGTTATGTTTATGGCAAGCTGAATTCCCTTTATACATTATATGGTGGTATTGGCTTTCAACGTGAGATTTTCAGAAAAGAAGATCAAGGTGGTATATCAATTCGTTACTTCTATAATTTTGGGCCTGTCATTGGTTTACAAAAACCTGTATATTATGAGGTGTGGGTTTTACAAGGGTATATTGGAGATCAACCGGTTTTCCAGATCGAAAGGATGAAATTTGAAGATCATCTGTTGATAGACAGAAAAGCTCCCTTTTACATTGGATTCAATGAGTTATCAGTTGTCCCAGGGGGGTATTTTAAATTTGGTTTTTCATTTGAGTACAGCAAAAAAGGCGGGACTTATAGGGCCCTTGAAACGGGTATAATTGTCGATGCATTCGTTAAGGAAATTCCAATAATGGCCAATGACCAAAATCACTGGTTATTTCCCGGATTTTTTTTAAACTATCGTTTTGGGAAAATAATAGATTCACAGTTTAAAAGACGTAAAACAAAAGTTGATGAGATGCTTACGGATTAAATGAAGATGTTTATTTATTTAAAATAAACATTGCTTAGAGTGAAGATTATCGTAAGTATCCTGTTATCCCTTTCACAATAATAACCTCCATCTTAATTACACCTTGTTGATTTTGATATATTTTAATATCTTCGCACTTCATTTTTCAGGAAGAATTAAATTTAATAATAAGCAATAAAACATTAATACTATGGGAAAATTAAAAATCGGGATTAACGGCTTTGGTAGAATTGGAAGATTCGTTTTCCGCGTTGCCATGACAAAGAACAATATTGAAGTAGTTGGGATAAACGATCTTATTGATGTTGACTACATGGCATACATGCTAAAATATGACTCTACACACGGACAGTTTAAAGGAACAGTTGATGTTAAAAATGGTAAACTGGTTGTTAATGGACAATCGATAAGGGTGACATCAGAAAAAAATCCTGCTGATCTGAAATGGAGCGAAGTGGGTGCAGAATACATAGTTGAATCAACAGGACTGTTTTTGACTAAAGAAAAAGCTCAGGGACATATCGATGCGGGAGCAAAAAAGGTCATCATGTCTGCACCTTCAAAGGATGATACGCCAATGTTCGTAATGGGCGTAAACAATAAATCATATACAAATGACATGAACTTTGTTTCGAATGCGTCATGTACAACAAATTGTCTTGCACCAATTGCTAAAGTACTTCACGATAATTATGGAATTGAAGAAGGTCTTATGACAACAATTCACGCAACTACTGCAACGCAAAAAACAGTTGACGGACCTTCACTAAAAGATTGGCGCGGCGGACGTGGTGCCGGACAGAATATCATACCATCTTCAACTGGTGCTGCAAAAGCCGTTGGTAAAGTAATCCCTGCATTAAATGGTAAACTTACAGGTATGGCATTAAGAGTTCCAACCCCTGATGTTTCTGTTGTAGACCTTACTTGTCGCCTGGCAAAAGGTACTACTTACGAAGAAATTTGTGCAGCAATGAAAAAAGCATCTGAAGGAGAATTAAAAGGAATTCTCGGTTATACAGAGGATGCTGTAGTATCAAACGATTTTCTTGGTGATACCAGAACTTCGATTTTTGATGCAGGTGCAGGGATAATGTTATCACCAACTTTTGTAAAAGTTGTAGCCTGGTATGATAACGAAATGGGATATTCTGCAAAAGTGGTTGACTTTATAGAATATATGGATTCAGTAAAATAAGCTGAAGCAACCAATTATAAATAAAAAGCCATCCGTTTACGGATGGCTTTTCTTTTATTCTCTTGAAAAATACACTAGGAAGAGAATAATGCCTAATAGTTGTTTATATAAATTCAATAAGATTGAATGGTATTTTTAACGACGATTTATAATGTTCTCCTAGATTTAAAATTGCTTCATCATCTTCTTCATAAAACCAGTTTACTGTTATATCTCTTCCCTTTTGAATCTGATCTTTAATTACCCTGAAAATACCCAGCAGGTGCTTTGAAGAACCACTGTTTACATATTCAAGGTTGAGCTCAAAAATCGTTTTTTCCTGTGGGTGATTAAAATATTCTTTTACCCAGTCAATAAGTTCATCATAAAATTCACCTGGATTCTCCGGAATAGATCGTCCTTCTATTTTTAACAAACCAGTCTGCTGATCAAAGTTTACTGACGGGGTGTTTGCTTTTTTTTCTATTACTAACTTTTTCATATCTTATTGAAAGGCTGTAAATTAATCAAAGCTAAATAGCCCGGTTCTTCGTGCTAAAGATACGATTTTTTGATTAAAAATAAGGAAGGTTATGAACAGGTATAATTAACAACTGTTAAGTAAATACAAATGATAAACTAATCTATGTGAAGCAATATTCTTGCTTTTCTCGTTCTAACATTTTTGGATAAATTAGTATCTTGCGCAGCCGTTTAAAAATGAGTAACAATTAAATTAAGTAGTGTTATGGTTTTCGATATTGATATGATTAAAATAGTATACACAGAATACCTGCAGAAGGTAAATTATGCCAGAGAGATTACAAAAAAGCCACTAACACTTACAGAAAAGATATTGTATTCGCATTTAGATACACCTGCCAAAGAAGCCTATAAAAGAGGTGTCGATTATGTAAATTTTAAGCCGGACAGAGTCGCGATGCAGGATGCCACAGCCCAGATGGCATTGTTACAATTTATGCAGGGTGGAAAGAAAAGAACAGCTGTTCCATCTACAGTGCACTGTGATCATTTGATCCAGGCAAAACTGGGTGCTAAGCAGGATCTTTCAATTGCCGGTAATAACAATAAAGAAGTATACGATTTCCTTAGTTCAGTATCCAACAAATATGGTATTGGTTTCTGGAAACCAGGCGCAGGTATTATTCACCAGGTTGTTCTGGAAAATTATGCTTTTCCCGGAGGAATGATGATTGGTACTGACTCACACACTGTAAATGCCGGAGGGTTGGGTATGGTTGCGATTGGTGTTGGCGGCGCCGATGCTGTTGATGTGATGACAGGTATGCCCTGGGAATTGAAATTCCCAAAATTAATTGGTGTTAAACTTACAGGAAAATTAAGTGGTTGGACTTCAGCAAAAGATGTGATACTAAAAGTAGCCGGAATTCTTACAGTGAAAGGTGGTACTGGTTATATTGTTGAATATTTTGGTAATGGGGCTCATTCAATATCGGCCACCGGGAAAGGTACAATTTGTAATATGGGGGCCGAGATTGGTGCTACAACTTCATTATTTGGTTATGATAATAAAATGGAAGAATACCTGAGAGGTACCGGTAGAAAAGAAGTCGCTGATAAGGCAAATGAGATTGCAGAAGAATTAACAGGTGATAAAGAAGTTTATGAATCACCGGAGAAATATTTCGATCAGATTATTGAAATCAATTTATCTGAACTGGAACCACACATCAATGGACCGTTTACACCGGATCGGGCTACTCCGTTATCTAAATTTGCCGGCGAAGTAAAAAAGAACGGATGGCCTGAAAAACTTGAAGTTGGATTAATCGGATCTTGTACTAATTCATCGTATGAAGACCTTACACGAGCAGCATCTATTGCCGATCAGGCCATTTCAAAAAAATTAAAAGTTGTATCGGAATATACGGTTACTCCTGGTTCGGAGCAGGTAAGATTTACCGCCGAAAGGGATGGCTTGTTGGAAAAATTTGAAAAAATGGGAGGAGTTGTTCTGGCAAATGCTTGCGGCCCTTGTATTGGACAATGGGCAAGGTATGGTGCCGATAAACATGAGAAGAATTCAATCATGACATCCTTTAACAGGAATTTTGCCAAGCGTAACGATGGAAATCCAAATACTCACGCTTTCGTTGCATCTCCTGAGCTAACAACAGCATTTGCCATTGCAGGCGATCTCACTTTTAATCCTGTAACAGACACACTAACTAATATAGATGGTAAACAGGTTAAGCTTGAAGAACCTAAAGGAATGGAAATGCCGGTAAAAGGTTTCTCGGTAGGGGATGCAGGATTTCAGGAACCGGCAAGTGATGGTAAGAAAATAGAGGTAGTGGTAAATCCTAACTCTGAACGTTTACAAATTCTCACTCCTTTTGAATCCTGGGATGGAAAAGATTTTAATGGCTTAAGACTTTTAATAAAAGCAAAGGGTAAGTGCACGACCGATCATATTTCCATGGCTGGACCTTGGCTGAGATACAGAGGACATCTGGACAATATTTCGAATAACCTGTTAATAGGAGCAGTAAATTTTTTTAATGATAAAACAAATTCAGTTAAGGACCTTACTACTGGCATCTATGGTGAAGTGCCGGCTGCAGCGCGTAATTATAAGAAACAGGGTATTGGTACTATAGTGGCAGGTGATGAAAATTACGGAGAAGGTTCTTCCCGGGAGCATGCTGCTATGGAACCAAGACATTTGGGAGTGAAAGCGGTTATTGTTAAATCATTTGCCAGAATACACGAAACAAACTTAAAAAAACAGGGTATGCTTGCTTTGACTTTCGCAGATAAAGAAGATTACAATAAGATCAGGGAAGACGACATCATAGATATAAAAGGACTAAAGGAATTTACAGCGGGTAAAAACCTGATAGTAACCTTACGTCATTCCGATGGTTCAGATGATGAAATTGAGGTTTCGCATTCATATAATGAGAACCAGATTGAATGGTTTAAAGCCGGGTCTGCTTTAAACCTGATACGTAAACAAAATGATGTTTTATAATGAATAATAAGTAATAAATTCTGTTGGACAAATGCAAAAACACTTAATTGTTATATGCGGCCCGACAGGGGTGGGGAAAACGTCAGTTGCAATCAATGTAGCAAATGCACTTAAGTCGGTAATAATATCCTGCGATTCCAGACAGATCTACAGGGAAATGAAAATAGGAACCTCTGTTCCCGGTAAAAAAGAACTTGAACAGGTTCCTCATTTTTTTATTCATACACGTTCCATAGATGAGTACTATAATGCCAGTATGTTTGAACAGGAGGTAAATATTTTTCTGGAACAATATTTTGAAAATTCCAACACGGCAATAATGGAAGGCGGTTCAGGATTGTATATCGATGCAGTTTGTAAGGGCATTGATGAACTACCTGCTATCGATGGAAAAATAAGAGAGAAATGGCACAATACATATGTGAATGAAGGAATTGATACTTTAAAAGAAAAACTTGAGACAATTGATCCGGAATATTACAACAGGGTGGACAAAAACAATCCAAAACGATTGCAAAAAGCTATTGAAGTCTACGAAATGACTGGCGAGAAATATTCATCATTCTTAAAAAATAATAATAAATACCGACCTTATAATATACTCAAAATAGGCATCAATACGGATCGGCAAAAACTATACAACCAAATCAACGAAAGGGTCGACAGAATGATTGAACAGGGACTTATTGAGGAAGCTCGCAGTTTATATACAAAAAGACATCTATCTCCTTTAAATACTGTTGGATATAAGGAGTTGTTCGATTATTTTGATAACAAACTTTCTCTGCCAAAAGCTATTGAGAAAATCAAAGATCATAGTCGTGCATATGCACGCCGGCAAATTACATGGTTCAGGCGTGATAACTCTATTAAATGGTTTGAGCCGGATCAGCTTCAGACTATACTTGACTATATTAAAATACAAACCGGACTTTAACCTGCTGATTATTCAGAATTTATTTAATATTAGGGTTTATGGAATTTATAAAAATGCAGGCAATGAATTATTGCTATGCGATGAGGAACGTTTTGGAATCAAAATGACAAAATTCCCCGGGGGCGGACTTCAATATGGGGAAGGAACAATTGAGTGTTTAAAAAGGGAAGCAGTCGAGGAATTCGGACAGGAAATTAAAGTTCTTAGTCATTTTTATACCACCGATTTTTATCAGAAATCATATTTTCATGAGAATCATCAACTGATCAGTATTTATTATTATTTTGACTTCATTGATGAAATCCGTTTTAAAATATCAAAGGTTCCTTTTTCATTCAATACTTATGATGAGGAGCCAATATCATTTCGTTTTCGTTCTTTGAATGAGATTAATCCATCAGAACTGACTTTCCCTGTTGACCAGTATGTTTTAAAACTTCTAAAAGAAAAGTATTTATAATACATTTTTTTTATGCATCGCATCTTAAAACATTTATATTTGTAACACAAATTTAAAAATCGTAACACTACGAAAATATATTTAAGAATACATAAATAATTTGATCTGGTACAAGTGTAAATGTTGATTACAAAATTTATTAATTTAAAAAGGTTATTTTTCAATGAATACACTTTATAATATATACACCGGAGCATGCCAAAGTATTGTTATTTCTTGATTATATCGTTTTTAGTTGTTACAGATATTTCTGCTCAGAATTATATTATGGTTCCGGCAGATCGGGATGAACTACAGGAGAAGATGGATATAATAAAAAGTCTAAATATTAAGAAAAGGACAGAATGGAAGTATATAATTATCGATGGAAATGTATCTGATCAGAAATACATCGATCGGATTGTTAAGTATGATCAGCATGGGAGAAAATCAGAAACCGTATTCCTCGATCAGCAAGGAAATAAACAGTCAATAAAGGTATATGAATACAATGTTGTTAATATACCTGCTGCAGAAATTGAATTTTTACCCAGTGGTGAACTGGTTGGTAAAACTGTTTATAATTATACTATATCGGGTTTTTTGAAAGAAATTACATGGTACAATAACTTCGAATATATTATTTCGAAGAATTATTATCAGACAGACACTGTTTTGAATACGGTAACCGAAAGATGCATGCACACCCCGGACAGTGTTGAGTGGGCAGTAATTTATAAATACTCGGATCTGTATAATGGGAAAATTGAAGAGGAATTATATTTTTCAGGAGAAAATAAACCGGAGTATAAAAAATTAGTTTACAGAAATGAAAATGAAAAGATAAAGAAAGAAAATTTATTTAATACTGATGATAAACTGGTTTACACTTTTGATTATGAATATTCTCCAAAGGGCAATCTGAAATCGATTATACGTAAATTTAGTTCCGGAGGAGAAGTGACACATTACGAATGCAGATATTCCGACATGGGTTTACTGCTTGGAGAGGTAAATTATAATCTTTATGGAGAGATATTAGAATATATAAAATATAACTACGAATAACTTATTCGCATGATTACAGATCAGATTGTGTATTTTTCAGCCACAGGTGCACTTTTAGGCTTTGTTCATACTTTCCTTGGTCCCGACCATTATATTCCGTTTGTATTTATGTCAAAAGCCAGAAACTGGTCCATGACCAGGACATTATCGATAACAGCTGTTTGCGGGGTTGGTCATGTAGTCAGTTCTGTAGCCCTGGGTTTTGCAGGTATAGCACTCGGAATAGGTGTAACAAAGCTTACTGATATTGAAAGTATAAGAGGTGACTGGGCGGCATGGGCATTCGCACTGTTCGGATTCATTTATATGGCATGGGGTATTTACAGGGCTTACCAGCGCAGACCACATAAGCATTTACATTTGCACAACGGAGGAGTAGTTCATGAGCATATGCATTCGCATGCAAACGAACATGATCATTTGCACTCAGGGGAGAAAGCGATAAATATTACGCCCTGGGTACTTTTCATTATTTTTGTACTGGGTCCTTGCGAACCTTTAATTCCGGTCATTATTTATCCTGTTGTTGAGGAACGCGGGAGCATTTCAGAGGCAATAATTGTTTCTGTGGTTTTTTCAGTTGTAACAATAATTACAATGCTTACCATTGTTTTTTTACTTCAAAAAGGTATTAACTTAGTCAACCTCAAAAAGCTTGAAAGATATACCCATGTCTTAGCAGGGGCTATGTTGCTTTTAAGCGGAATTGGGATTTTATTTCTGGGATTATAATGAATTATTATTTGAAAATGAAAAAACTTTGCTTAATCGTATTAGCCGTAATTACACTTGCTGCCTGCAACATTGGTAAAAAGGACAAATCTGAAGCCGGGACCATTGCAATCCAGGAACCTGATGGACTTGTATCATACAAATACAAAGTAATTGGATTACAGGACAGCATTATTACCGATTCAATATGGAAAATAATTTTCCAGGTTGAAGGTGTCGATAAACTGATTCTTTCAAAAACTGATTGCACAGCAGTATTTACGGTCGATCCGGAATTGATTACAAACGAGCTTCTTGTTAAGGAAATTACTGAAAGAGGAGGAGTCCTGCAGAATTAGAGTCGTAATTGGTATACTTTATTTTGAAAGCTTCAGGGTTTCTCTTATCAGATTCACCTGAACTCCTGTTTTTCTAGATGTTTCTTTTAGAGAGCCGGTTTCCAGAAAGATACGCCGAAGGAAAATACTGAATTCTTCACCGATTTCTATCAGGTGGCTGTCGGGATCGAAGAATCTGATCGTTTTCTGCCCCCAGGGTTCGGTTTTAATATCATGAAAGAATTTAACTTTTTGGAGTTTTAACCTGGAAGCTTCCTTATCAATATCATCTGTCTCGAAATAAAGTTCAAACTTGTTTTCTTTATTACTTGATCCTGCAACTGAACTTATCTCATGAGAATCGCTGATCTGCCATAAAGAAAGATTGCTTTTAAACATGATATTCAATCCGAAGTCATGTTTAATTACCTGATTTAATATTTCAATATAAAACTTCATGGAAGCTTCAATATTCTTTACAAAGATTACAGTAGAGCAGAAATTTAACCCCGGCATCGTTAATTATTTAATATGCTTAACGAAATAAGCCACTTTTTCAAGAGAAGTTATCATATCATATTCTTCAAGGTAAATATCTTTTGGTACATTAAGATTTACAGTAGTAAAATTCAGAATTCCCTTTATCCCTGTTTGTACTAATGCTTTAACTGCATCCTTAGCCGAGTAGGTCGGAACTGTCAGAATTGCAATTGAAATGTTCTTACTTACTACAATTTCTCTGAGCCGGTCGATGGAATAACATTCAACTTCACCTGTTTTACTGCCAATTTTCTTGGGATCAAGATCGAATGTTGCAACCAGATTTAGCTTGGCACGTTTGCCAATAAAGTAAGTTGAAATGGCTTTGCCAAGGTTTCCTAATCCTATAACTGCTACGTTCATCTCTTCCCGGGTATCAATAATCTTGCTGATAACATTGATGAGCTCTTCAACGTCGTACCCTTTACGCTGCCTGGTTGAGTATCCGATAAACATAATATCGCGCCTCACCTGAACAGCTGTAATGTTATGCAGATCAGCCAATTCATGAGAATAAATTTTTGTTTTCCCTTCATCAAGACATTGATATAATGTTCTCCGGTATTCGCTAAGTCTCTCGACGGTTTTTTCAGGTAGTTTTTTCATTGCAGAGTTTAACTAAAAGCAATTGCTTTCGTTCGACTAAAATAGTTATTATTGGAAATTGGATGGATTTTCAGGGCAGTATTTTTTTAAACACTAAAATTGGTTATATTCAGAACTTCCAAACATTAATATAATGTTGCGTAAAGTTAAGATCACAATTTGCTTAGGCAGCTCTTGTTTTGCAAGGGGTAATCAGCAAATGATTGCCCGGATTCAAAAATATATTAAAGTAAGACAACTTGAAGATAAAGTCGAATTTAAAGGAGATCATTGCAGCGGCAACTGCAGCGAGGGGCCAAACCTGTTCATCGGGACACGGTTATTTCAGAAAATTTCGAGTGAAAACATAGAAAAAATACTTGATACGGGATTAGCAGAGTATATAAAACAATAATAACCGATAATAATTAAATCTTGCACCGAGTAAGAATTAAAATAACTTTAATGGAGCATTAAATTTCAGAATTATTGAAACCTTTAGTAGAAATATTACCCGATAAATGTACCAACTGTTTTACCTGTGTCAGAATTTGTCCGGTAAAAGCAATAAGGGCAGTTCCGAATGGATTATCTCCGGAGATCAATATAAACAGGTGTATAGGTTGCGGGGCTTGTGTTGATTCTTGCGCTCCAAATGCAATCGAATACCGATCATCGATAGAAGAGGCAAAGAATATCCTGAAATTGAACAAGGAAGTTGCTGCAATTGTATCAACAGGTATAGCAGCCGAATTTGATGATATAACCGATTATCGCAAGTTTGTGCAAATGATTAAATCATTAGGCATCGCTCATGTTTACGAACTTTCATTCGGTGCCGACCTGATTGCAATGAAGTACCTTAATTTATTTAGTGATTTTAAGGGCAGATATTACATAACTTCTTTTGACCCTGTTGTAGTGAATTATATAGAAAAGTACCATCCTAATCTGATCAATAATCTTACTCCTTTTATTTCACCTAAAATAGCAATGGCTAAAGTTATTCATAAGAAGCATGGTGACAAAGCTAAAATTATTTACATAGGTTCAAATATCGCTGATAAGGATGAGATTCTATTATATAATGATGATGGTAAAATCGACTGCATGATTATATTTCCAGAACTGAGAAAACTTTTCAAGGAATTTAATATAGATGAAAACATAGTAGATTATTCAGATTTTGATGCACCCCTGGGTTTTAAAGGTTCACTTTATCCATTAAGAAACGGACTTATTCAGGCAGCAGATATTGACGAGAACCTGCTTACTACACATGTTATTAGTGTCGAAGGTAAAACAGCTATGCTTGAATCAATTCGTGAATTCGAAAATAATGTCAAAGTAATTCACCGGCATTTACATGTAACATACGGAAATGCTTTATCCGGGCCGGGGATTACCAGTCGCGGGAATAAACTTCTTAAAGAACATCTCATAATAAAATATGCAAATAAACGGATCAAAAACTTTTTCCGTGCCGAGTGGTATAACGACCTGGATGAATATGGTTCATTAGATTTTAAACGTTCTTATAAGGCCAATGACCAACGTTTGCCACCCCCCCCCAAAGAAAAGATAGAAGAAGCTCTGCAGATACTTGGTAAAAAGGATGATGATTATTCTAATTGTCAGCAATGCGGATATTCGACCTGTGAAGAATTTGCTGTTGATATGGCAAAAGGCATCGTAGTACCTGAAATGTGCCACGCATATGCTGTACGAAATACAAAGAACTACGATGAATCTCTTAAAGAACTTAACGAGAAAATTACTAAAACAAGAAAGGCACTTCAGGAGTCGGAAGAAAAGGTACGTTCGGAGCATGATTCAGCACATCAGGCACAGGAACTCACAAATGCAATTCTTGATAATTTAAGAGCTGGCATTGTGGTTGTTGATTATCAACTGAAAATTGTTAAAGCCAACAATACATTTAGCAGAATACTTGGTGAGGAGGCCAGGGAAATTAATGAAGTTATTCCCGGACTTGTTGGTGCTGATTTGAAAAAACTCTTCTCACCAGAGATATATAACCTGTTTTCATTCGTAATAACGAACTCCGAACCTATTGATACCAGAGATGTAATTCATAATGATTCTTTGCTGAATCTTTCAATCTTTCCGATAGTCGAAAATCAGTTAGCCGGAGGTATTGTTCGGGATATGAAAGCTCCCGAGGTTCAGAGAGCAGAAGTGATTAAACGTGTTTCGGAAGTCATCGATAAAAACCTTGAAATGGTTCAGCAGATAGGATTTCTTATGGGTGAAGGAGCTTCGGATATAGAAAAAATGCTGAATTCGGTGATTAAGTTCTATGAGCAGGATAAACCTAAATAAAATGTGTAATTGTTTAACTGTGTTATTGTTTAATTAATGTAGGATGACAAAATAAATTAACGATTCAACAGTTCAACAATTTAACAACAAAAAAATGCAGGAAAGGTTTTTTATAGAGGTAGATTGCCAGCAAAAAAATCATGATGGCGAACGTATATGCGGAGATGTATTCCTTACGGGAAGGGTACGTGAGCAAGACAGGATAGTACTCGTATTATCCGACGGGATGGGGCATGGAATTAAAGCCAGCGTGCTTGCAACACTAACTGCGAAAATGGCACTGAATTTTACCAAAGAACATAAAGAACCGGAGAAGACAGCCGAAATAATTATGAAGACTTTGCCGGAGTGCAGAGAAAGAAAAATGAATTATTCGACCTTTACAATTATCGAAATTGATTATGATGGGTCTACGAATATACTGGAATATGATAATCCGGAGTGTATTGTTATCAGGGATAAGAAAGTTATGGAAATCGGGCGCAGGAATATCATTCTTGAAGGTGAATCCAATGCAGGTAAGAAACTGCGGGTTGCACGCTTCCAGGCTAAAAAGGATGACCGCTTGATATTTACTACCGATGGTGTTACTCAGTCGGGATTAGGTACACCGCGCTTTCCTTTTGGCTGGGGAAACGATAATGTAGCGCGTTTTGCAATTGACATGACAAAACGGAATCCGAAGATATCGGCAAATGAACTGGCATCACGAATAGTAAATACTTCTCTGAGAAACGACGGCTTTCAGGCAAAAGACGACACATCATGCGGAATTGTGTATTTAAGAGAACCCCGGGAGTTGTTAATTTGCACCGGACCACCATATGATAACTCTCGTGATTCGGCAATGGCAAAACAGGTGAAAGAATTTAGCGGGAAGAAAATTATAATGGGTGCCACAACGGGTGATATTATTGCACGCGAACTGAATATCAAGATCGAAAATGGACAGGAGATCACAGATCGCGATCTGCCACCGCTTTCGTATATGGAAGGAATTGATTTGTATACGGAAGGCATACTTACACTCAGCAAGGTTGAAAAGATTCTGATGAAGTATAACAACAACTATGCTCCGGGGAAAGGACCTGCCGACCTTATTGTAAAACATATAATTGAGAGTAATGAGATAATGTTTCTGATAGGAACACGAATTAACCTGGCACATCAGAATCCTGATTTGGGAGTAGAACTTGAAATACGCAGAACTGTAGTTAAAAGAATAGCGCTGATCCTTGAGGAAAAATTCCTGAAAAAAGTAAAGATCACCTTTATTTAATTTAGTTTATTTACAGGATTTTCTATTTCGTGTTTAGAAAAATCTTAAATACCGGATAGGCTAATTTGCTGTTAATGGGTTATATAAACAAAATTGATTTCTATATGTTTTGAAAAGTAGGTTTTTTACTTAGCTTTTTTTTTCATTACTTTATCAGCACTATCGATTAACTACATTTGAAGATGCAATGAGGTATGTTTTTAAAATTTTAACCGGTGCGTTAGTTACAATAATTATTGTGAGTTGCACCAGGGAGTGGGATGAGATTGCAATCAGTTCTCCGGATTATAGATTACAGTTGATATTTAACCTCGAATATGGGGGAGTTCCATATTATAAACTGAACAGGAACGGATCACCGGTGATAAGAAAGTCAGCCCTGGGGTTTGTTTTGAATGAAATGGATGATCTCGATTCAAATTTTATTTTGGCAGATAATAAAATTGGAGAATTTAATGAAACATGGGAACAACCATGGGGTGAAGTACGTGAAATAGAAAATAAATATCACGAGCTTACGGTCTTTCTTAAAGAGAAGTCGGGTCTGGAAAGAAAATTAAATATAACTTTTCGCTTATATAACGACGGCCTAGGTTTTCGCTATGAGTTTCCCGAGCAGGATAATTTAAAAGAATTTCAGGTTATTGACGAAAAAACCCAGTTCATCACCAAAGCCAATGAGAATGCCTGGTGGATCCCTGCATACAGGCGGGAACGTTATGAGTATGTTCATAAAAAGACTTCTCTTGCTGAAATGGATACCGTACATACGCCGTTAACCATTGAAACGAAAGATGGACTTTATTTATGTATACACGAAGCAGCGTTATACGATTATCCAAGTATGACAATTTTCAGAACAGATACCAATATTCTGGCATGTGATCTGGTTCCCTGGAAAAACGGAATTAAAGCATATGTGAAGACTCCGTTCAATTCACCCTGGAGAACGATCGCCGTTGGTGAGAAACCTGCAGATCTGATAACAAATTATCTGATCTTAAATTTAAATGATACCAGTAAAATAGAAGACGTCTCCTGGATTGAACCTGCCAAATATATTGGAATATGGTGGATGATGCACCTGGGTATAAGTACATGGGAATCGGGACCGAAGCATGGTGCCACCACCGAAAATGCAATAAAATACATCGATTTTGCAGCCAAACATGGTATAAAAGGTGTACTAGTTGAAGGTTGGAACCAGGGATGGGACCGTGAATGGCTTGACGATGGCAGAGTTTTTAGTTTTACAGAAGCATACCCTGATTTCAATCTTGAAAAAGTTGTTGAATATGCTAATTCGAAGGGTGTTGAGATAGTCGGGCATCATGAAACTTATGGTGCACACCTGAATTATGAAGATCAGATGGAAGATGCTTACAAGTATTATCACGATCTTGGTATAAGATACCTAAAAACAGGTTATGTTAGTGATAAGCTTGAAAAAGATGAGTGGCACCACGGACAAGCCGGAGTGAGACATTATCAGAATACTGTTGAGATGGCTGCTAAATACAGGATAATGATGGATATTCACGAACCCGTCAAAGACTGTGGTTTAAGACGGACATGGCCAAACCTGATGACCCGTGAAGGAGCCCGGGGTATGGAATACAATGTGTGGGGCGGTGAAGGCGGAAATGCACCATCGCACGTACCTGTTCTTGTATTTACCAGAATGCTTGCATCTCCGATGGATTACACTCCCGGTATCTTTGAAATGATGTTACCGTCACGACCGAATAACCAGGTTAATACAACCCTTGCAAAGCAATTGGCATATTACGTGGTAATTTACAGCCCTCTGCAGATGGCTGCCGACCTGCCGGAAAATTACGAGGGCAATCCTGCATTTAAATTCATTGAAGATGTAGTCTGTGATTGGGAAGACACCAAAGCACTGGATGGTGAGATAGGTGAATTTGTTACCATCGTCAGAAAAGACCGTAACAGCAATGACTGGTATCTGGGAAGTATCACAAATGAAGAACCCCGGCAGCTTGCATATTCACTCAAATTTCTTGATAAAGATATACAGTATATAGCGCAAATTTATGCCGATGGAAAGGATGCAGACTGGAAGACAAATCCATACTCTATAAATATTTACGATAAAATTGTAACCTCGAAAGACAGCATACAGGTATACCTTGCTCCGGGCGGCGGACAGGCAATCAGATTTGTTGCAGAGAAGGTTGTGGAGGAAGAGGAATAGTAATTTTCAAAAGAAAATATAATAAAGAAAGCCGGGCTTGTCAGTCTGGCTTTTTTTTATATTAACGGGAACAGCCCCCGGAATTCTTCCTGTGGATCCCGGAGGCTTTCCTGTTTAATTACAAGTATACCTGATACAATACCATGATCTTCCTGTTAAGCTTTATTTCTTCACATTATTCCTTCGTGAAAACTTAACAGGAGCAGTTGGGAAGGCGAAAGGAGAATATCTGAATTTGATTTTATAGCGTAAAATTGTAATTTGAAGTAGGGAATTATTAAAGAGGAATATAAGGATATGATAAACGGAGCAATTAAATTTGTTTATCTCCAAATATATGGGGTGATAATCGAAATAATTTAACAAAATGAGTTGCGTTTATTAACTAGTTGGTGAAAATACGGCATGCAATCAAGTAAATTGAAACATTCCGATAATTTGTATCTTTGAATAAAAGTAGTCGAATGAACATTGGCCCGAAAAATAATAAAGTAAACAGTTATTTTAGATTAATGAAAAACTGGGATGCTGAATCAAAGAAAGATATGATTAATAAATTGACTCAGTCAATAAATGATAAATCTGATGACAAGCGAGATTTTTCATCTTGTTTTGGTGCATGGGATGATGTAAGGAGCGCTGATAAAATCATTGGTGATATCCAGAGGGATAGTGTAAATAATTTAGATATTGAAGAATTCTAATGGACTATTTACTGGATACCAATATTTGAATCGATAAGAGTTTATGGGAAAGAAAAAGCCAGATTGAAATCGAGAGGAACTATTATAAGTGATTTAGATTTATTCATAGGATCAACTGCAATAGTTTATAATATGACCTTAGTAACTCGAAACGTTATGGAATTCGAGAGGATGGAAAATATTAAGATCGAAAATTGGACAGATAAACATTAGTGTACTTTCACCAACAAATGGTAGAGCGCATACGGGTCTGGGCAGTGTTCAAAGGTTAAAGCTCGTAAAGTAATTAAGTTGTATCTGGACAAGTAATCGCTTCGTAATCCCGCACTGCACTTATACTGAACCCTTGCATGCAAGTGTGACCCGTCCTAAAAAAAGGCTGCACAACACGTAGCAAATTATGTATAAAAATGGCGGAATGATTGGAGATCTGTTGAAAGGTAGGGACAACTTGATCGGAACCGAGGACGAAGAATGAGCCCGCTGAAAGCAATTTATTTTGTTTTTCTCCCCACGCGCAGACTTCGAGAAACCCCACCGCACAAAACAGCATATCCCGCAAAAAAGCACAGCCAAACGCTCAAAACCTTTTTTTGCGGAATGTGCTGTTTTATTGCCGACGTACCTTGGGATAATACACTTAATTCAGATTTCTAAATTCATTTGGCGCATAGCCGGTTACATTTTTAAACATACGGCTAAAATGTTGCGGATATTTGAAACCTAATTCACTTGCTATCTCACTTACTGTTTTATTTGAATCGAATATTTTGTTTTTAGCAATATTTATTACTTTGTTTTGAATGTATTCTTTTGCTGATTTTCCAGTTTCTTTTTTAATCAAATCTCCAAAGTAATTGGCCGATAAATGAAGTCCATCTGCAAAGTATGCAACTGATGGTAAACCTATTGATTGTGGTTTTCCCGATAAAAAATAACTATTTAATTGTTCTTCGAATTTTTCTAAGATCCCTTTATTAACGTTATCTCTGGTAATAAACTGGCGATCGTAGAAGCGCTCACAGTAATTCAGAAATAAATCAATATACGAGACAATGAGTTTTTTACTGTGCTTGTCAACACTCTGCCGTAGTTCATAATTAATCTTTGAAAACAGATCTAAAACAATCTGTCTTTCACGTTCGGATAAATGCAATGCTTCATTCGTATTGTAGCTGAAAAAGTTGTATTTATTAATGTTTTGGGCTAAAGGAGTTCCTTTTAAAAGGTCAGAATGAAAAACCAATGCGTGCCCCTTGGGTTGATACACATTACCGTCATTTTCAATTTCCATTACTTGTCCCGGTGAAACAAAAACCAACGTGCCTTCCTGGTAGTCATAATAATTACAGCCATATTTTAAATCTCCACACTTTATATCTTTCAAAAAAATGCAATACAATCCATAATTAATTCTAACATTCCTTTCTTTACCCCAGGTTCTTGGATTGGCCTTTGAAAAATTAATAATACTAACCAGGGGATGAAAAGTCTCATGGTTATTCAAATCATTGTATTCTTTTACAGTAGCAAAATGAAATATGCCTTCCATATCTGTATTGTATTTCTATTACAAATTTAGGCATTTCCGAGTAGCAATTTCCAATGTAAAAGTCAATTCAGTAAAAATGGTATACAAAACAGTACTTCGTATACAAAATACTAAATTGTAAGGATTTACATTTGTATAATACAAAACATAATCGAAAATGAAACTTGGAAATATTAGCTACAAACTGGTGCATTTTTTCAATGTCACAGTAATGTTTAAAAATCATTTAAGATCGAGGAATACCCTTCTATCGCTAATTATAGTAGTAAGTTTTTTATCGTGCGTTACTGAAAAAGAAAATCAACTGATTATAAGTGAACAAGGTAGTTTTGCAGTTGGTGGAACTGTGATTTCAATACCAGGTACATTTGATCCTTATAATCCAACTCCGTCAGGACAGACTTTTCATGGCGATCATGCTTATGTTTTTTATCAAATTCCGGCCAATGCCAGAAAATATCCTTTAGTAATGTGGCATGGTTTCGGGCAGTTTTCAAAAACTTGGGAAACCACACCCGACGGACGGGAAGGTTTTCAAAATATCTTTTTACGCAGGCAATTTCCTGTATATGTTATAGACCAGCCTCGCAGAGGCGATGCAGGTCGCAGTACAGTTTCTGCCAATATTGAACCTAATCCCGATGAACAGGAATGGTTCGGTACTTTCCGAATCGGAATTTGGCCCGACTATTTCGAAGGGGTTCAGTTTGCACGCGACTCAGCTACACTTGAACAGTATTTCAGAGCAATGACACCCGGTATTGGACCTATTGATATTGATGTGAATGCAACAGCAGTATCAGCACTTTTCGATAAAATTGGTCCGGGGATTTTAGTTACACATTCACATTCAGGTGGTATGGGTTGGCATACCGCTGTTAAGAACGAAAATATTATAGCTATTGTATCTTATGAACCCGGAAGCGGATTTCTGTTCCCTGAAGGCGAAGTACCTGCACCCAAACCAAGTTCGGGTGGCACATTACATGCGGTTGGAGTACCCATGGAAGATTTTATGAAGTTGACTAAAATTCCAATTGTTATTTACTATGGCGATTTTATTCCTGATGAACCCAATCCCAATCCTGGCCAGGACGGATGGCGTGTGCGTCTTGAAATGGCAAAATTGTGGAGAGATGCAGTAAACGGCCACGGAGGCGATGTTACAATGGTGCATCTGCCTGAAATTGGAATTAAAGGGAATACCCATTTCCCGTTTTCGGATTTAAACAATTTAGAAATTGCCGACTTATTGTCGGAATGGTTAAAAGAGAAGGGATTGGATAATTGACAGGGATTTAAGCTAATTCAAAAAGAATAAAACTAAAAAGAAGGAGATAAAAAATGAAAAGAATAATTAGAAATCATATTTTGATAATTATGTTTATGACAACAAGCATCATTTCTTCCGGTCAAACCAAGATTAACAACCCTTTTGGACTGGTTTATCAGGATGTCATTACAGATAATGTGTCTGGCGAGGTGAATATTCATCCGGTAACTTATAAACTAAATGGTATTCATATCTCTGCCAACGTATACACACCTGCCAACTTTGACCCGTCAAAGAAATATCCGGCGGTTGTGGTGGCCCACCCCAACGGTGGAGTTAAAGAGCAGGTGGCCGGATTATACGCACAGCGTTTGGCTGAATCAGGTTACATTACTATTGCTGCCGATGCATCTTATCAGGGTGCCAGTGGCGGAGAGCCGCGTAATGTGGATAAGCCGGCCTTTCGTATCGAGGACATTCGGGGAATGGCCGATTTTATTACCCAATATGCAGGTGTTAATAAAGAACAACTTGGTTTATTAGGCATTTGTGGTGGTGGGGGCTATTCGTTAGCTGCTGCTCAAACCGATAAACGCTTTAAGGCTGTGGCTACCTTAAGTATGTTTAATTCAGGTTTAGTCAGACGAAATGGATTCCGAGACTCTCAATTAGAAACCATTCAGGAGCGATTGGAACAAGCCTCTGAAGCCCGTGCACTGGAAGCTGCCGGTGGTGAAATTCGCTATGCTGCCGATACAGAAATAACCGATGAAATGGCAGACAAAATGCCGTTTGATCTGTATCGCGAAGGTCATTATTATTACAACAGAACCCATACGCACCCCAATTCCACATTCCGTTACACCATGAGCAGTCTGCTCGATCTGATGGCATTTGACGCGACCACCAACATGGATTTGATCAATCAGCCCTTGTTGATGATGGCGGGAAGCAAAGCCGACACCTATTACATGACCGACAATGCATTCAATCTTGCAACAGGCACAAATGAGAAGGAATTATTCCTGATTGATGGTGCTACACACATACAAACCTATTATGTTCCTGAATATGTTGAACAGGCGATAAATAAACTCAATGAGTTCTTTGGGAAATATTTATAATAATTAATAATTAATTAAAACAATATTATGAAAACGACAATTCCCGGATTACTTCTAATTATCTTCTGTGCGCAATTGTCCTTCGCACAAAATACTGACGCTGAGAATGAAATTATTAATCTATCCAAAGAAAAGTGGCAATGGATGGCAGATAAGAATGCTGATACATTGAATTACCTCTTTCATGAAAAAGCCATGTTTGTGCATATGGGTGGTTCCTGGGGTACCGAACAGGAACTAGGCATAATCAAGAGTGGAGGAATTTGGTACAAGAAAGCCGATATCCATGAAGTTTCGGTGAATATCATTGACAATACGGCCATTTTATTGAATAGAATTACCTTATTGGCAGAAGTTGGAGGCAACGAGGTAACTAATCCTTTTGAGGTAACAGAAGTATATATTAAACAGGGTGAAAGCTGGAAGTTAGGTTCGCTCTCGTTCACCAGACTGATGACACCTGGCGGTCATTAAATTCATAAAATGCATTAAGTGTGAAAAAAATTCTAACGAGTTTAGTCATTATTACCGGTTGCAATTTATTTGCACAGCAATCAATTTATAATGATACTCCGGAATCGTTGCCTATAGTAAGCATTGCCTCCGGAATCGTTAAAGGTATAACTGAAGGAGAAGTTACGAGTTATAAAGGAATTCCCTATGCTGCTCCTCCTGTAGGTGAATTTCGCTGGCGTCCTCCGCAACCTGTAACTCCTTGGGAAGGCATTCGGAATGCCACCGAGTTTGGAGCCAATTGTGCGCAGGCAGGATGGGGAGCAGCTCCCGGGTCAATTACGGAAGGCTCATCAGAGGATTGCCTGTACCTTAATTTGTGGATCCCTGCCGGAACCAAGCCAAAAGCTAAGCTTCCTGTTATGGTATGGATTCATGGAGGCGCTTTTCTAGGGGGTAGCGGGGCAGGACCAGCTACATCAGGTGAAGAATTTGCCAAACAAGGTGTAATCTTAATGACTTTCAACTATCGTTTGGGACGTCTCGGTCATTTTGCATTTCCGGCCTTAAGCGAGGAATATCCTGATGAACCAAAGGGTAGTTATGCTTTTATGGACCAGATTGCAGCACTCAGTTGGGTACAGCAAAACATTGCCGCATTCGGTGGTGACCCGAACAATGTTACTATTTTCGGTTTCTCTGCCGGTGGCGTATCAGTACATTCACTCATGACCATACCTGATGCCAAAGGCCTTTTCCATAAAGCAATCAGTGAATCCGGAGGTGGCAGGGATGGTGTTCTTACAGGTAGGTCGATGAATAAAGAAAATGCTGATCCTCTTTACCCCGTTTCAGCCGAAACAATCGGAGTAAATTTTGCCGGCAAACATGGTATAGAGGATACGGATGCAGCCGCACTGGCTAAGCTTCGCGCCCTGAGCGCAGAGGAGATTGTGGACGGAGGTCAGGAAACTGATGGTCAGGGAGGTCCGCGTATTTATTCAGGCCCGATTCTCGATGGTAAACTTGTTGTAGAAACTGCTGAGAGTGCATACAAGGCAGGCAGGCAGGCAAAGGTTCCGCTAATAATCGGAAATTGTAGTGCCGAAATAGGTGGAAGTTTTGTTAATTCCAGCAGTTCAAAAGAAGAACTGTTTTCACTGTTCGGCGAACTGGAGGATGAGGCAAAAACTGCCTATGATCCTGATGGAGACAAAGAGTTTGCTGAAATAATCACCAGGTTTAACACAGACTGGGTATGGGCTGAACCGGCCCGTTTTGCCGCAAGGGCTATTGTCGCCAATGGAGAACCGGCTTTCATCTACCATTATGGTTATGTCCCCGCCGCAATGCAGGAGCGGATGCAGTTTGGCGCCGGACACGGGTCAGAAATCACCTACGTATTTAACAATCTCGATGCACGTTGGGGTGCCCCTGAAACAACACCTGAAGATGAAAAGGTAGCACAAATGTTGAACGCCTATTGGGTTAACTTTGCCAAAACCGGTGATCCCAATGGTAAAGGGCTGCCGCTTTGGCCCGATTACAACACTGAAAATGAAGAGATACTCGATATCCAGCCAGATGGTAAAATTGTCGGAAAGCCCGATCCCAGGAAAGCAAGACTGGATGTGATTGAAAAGGCTTTCAGGTTTAGGGCTCGTATTCAATCACGTGGCGGCATTTAACCATGAAAATAAAAAAGAAAAAATCGGATCAAAGATTTACGAGAGAGCAATTGATAATTAAAAATTAAGCAGATGAAACGAACATGAATTTTAATATTTTAAAATACACACACGAAAATGATTAAAATTCATCGAGCGTTCCATCCGACCATAAAAATAAAATTAAATACGGATGAAAAAGTTGATTTTTAGAATATTCAACGGATTGGCTATTATTTGTTGCCTAATCGGAAGCCTTTATGCGCAAAACATGGCAGAACCTGATAATTCCTTAAGTACAAAGCAACAAAATATTATTCCGATTGCTGCATACACGGCAAATGGAGAATTACAGCTGTTAAAATCTGCACTGAATGATGGTTTAAATGCCGGATTGACCATTAATGAAATAAAAGAAGTGATTGTCCATCTGTATGCGTATTGCGGATTTCCTCGAAGTATTCGAGGGTTGCAAACTTTTATGGAAGTTCTCGAGGAACGCAAAGCAAATGGTATAACTGATGAAATGGGTAAAGATGCTACGCCGATAAATGATAACCGAAGCAAATATGAACGGGGCAGGGAGAATCTGGAAAAATTAATTGGCATGCCACTCACCGGTACTCAAATAGGTTATGCTGAATTTGCACCCACAATTGAAATATTTCTGAAAGAACATCTGTTTGCTGATATTTTTGATCGGGATGTATTAACTTACTCCGAAAGAGAGTTGGTAACCGTATCGGTACTCAGCAGCATTGGTGGCGCAGAACCCATGTTACGTTCTCATTTAAATATCTGCATTTATCAGGGTTATACACCGGAACAATTACAACAATTCATAAACATAATCAAATCAGCTGTCGGTGAGAAAGAAGCCAGAGATGCACAGGCAGTTTTAAATGAAGTGATCAAAAACAGGCAATCTCAACAACTTTAAGTAAGAAGATAATTCTCTAAACAATAACTGAAATAAACAAATTATAAATGAACCAACGATGAAATACAATTTTAAATACAGTCTGCTTTTTATAATAATACTGATGGCCGCATGCAATATAGAGAAAAAAACAGACGAATCACTCCGGCAAAGCGTACCTGGTTTTCCCAAGGGAGAAAAAATAACCAGCACTAATTTTACCGGTACCGTGTGGTTGAACATGATGGGAGCCAACGATAGCACATTACATGCCAGGTTTGGCAATGTAACGTTCGAACTCAAAGCAAGAACTAACTGGCACTTGCATCCGGGTGGTCAAATCCTTTTTATAACTGAAGGCCAGGGGTATTACCAGGCAAAAAACCAGCCTGCCCGATTATTGCGCAAGGGTGATTATGTGGATTCCGCCAAACGTTGTACATTGGCATGGTGCCACTCCCGATAGTGAATTCTCACATATTGCCATTAGCCTTAATACTGATGAAGGAGGGGCAGTTTGGCTGGAACCTGTCACCGATGAAGAATACAATAGCATTAAAAACAAATAGCAGCCATTCAGGCCAACCTGCCATCTCTTCGTTGCAAGGCACATGCCGCAAACGCACAAGTCCGCTCACAATCCAAATTTGTGGCAGGAGCCTTTTCACCCTTCCCATTCCAACGCCAGATTGAAATGAGGTGTAATCCTGATAGATAAATTGATTGAGAATATAAACCGCCAGTGTCTAACAGCCAATATAAGTCACAGGCGGGTTTGTGTTACGGCGGATAAGAGCATTAGTGGCTTTTTTCTTATCTTGCTAATCAGAAACAATGCAATGCAACCTGCCTGCCGGTTTATGAACAGACAGGCGCCATCGACATCATACACCCGACCGTTATTCTATAATAACCTTACTGAGTTTTACAAAGGTCTATCCCTGTCTCTGATAAAAAGTTCTTTCAATCCGGCCTTTCAATCAGCTTTTTATTCGGTTACTAAACTATCTTTGTCGTTAATTATAAATACAACCAATGAGGCAATTAACATTGATACCCCGGCCAGGATAATCATAGTAATATTGCTGCCTCCGAGTCCGACAACAAATTTAAATACAAAGCCTCCGATAAGAGCAAATATAATTTGCGGGATAACAATGGAAATATTAAATATTCCCATATATACACCCATTTTGGTTGGAGGAATAGCAGCGCTGATAATAGCAAAAGGCATAGCATTCATAGCGGAGGTTGCAATACCCATAGCCGCCATTGATATAAGCATTAAATATTTATCGTGGAAAAAATACACGGATATTAAGCCCATTGCACCCAAAAACAACGAAAAGGAATACACCTTTTTACGCCCTATATTGTTGGCCATTTTCCCCATAAAAAAAGCAAATATAAAAGCACAAACACTTTGCATAGCGCCCATTATACCCCACCAGTCTCCGGCTTCATTAAATGCTTTAGATGATCTGTCTGTTATGGCCCATACATTCTCTGCAAGTCCGTTTACTATATAGTTCCAGAGTATGAATAAAGCAAACCACGTGAAAAATTGAACGATTGCTACCTGGAACATAACACGTGGTATGGTCTTCAAAATTTTCAGAATAGATTCTTTCTTTTTATCTTCTTCCGTGAGATTATTATATTCTGCAAATACTTTTGGAGGATATTCTTTAACACGGAAAGTTGTCCACAGAACACTGATAATTAATATAGCACCTCCTATATAATACGACCATAATAAAGATGCCGGGATTTTTTGACTATCTGTTGATTCGTTGTTTAAACCGAACACATTGGTCAATATAAACGGAAGACCAAATCCGATAATAGCGCCAATATTTGACAATATCATCTGGATGGAAAAACCCTGGTTCCTTTGTTGGTCGTTTACCATATCGCCGACTAATGATCGTAATGGTTGCATGCTGACATTAAAAGCACAGTCCATCAGAAGTAACATTACAGCGGCAAACAGATAGGCAGGCATCAGAACAGCTGCTAATTCTGAATTGACGATAAATATCATAGCCAGAACAGCAATAATACCTCCTGCCAGTAAGAAGGGTAAACGTCTACCGAGTTTTGTCCAGGTTTTATCACTTGATAACCCGATGATCGGTTGAACGAGGAGTCCGGCCAGTGGTGCTCCTAACCAAAGTATGGGTAAATTGTGATCTTCAGCGCCCAAAATGGAAAAGATACGACTTGACTGACCCTGCAGGGAATAACCAAGCTGGATTCCGATATATCCTACACTTAGGTTCCAGAGCTGCCAGAAAGTGAGATTGGGTTTTTGTTTCATGTGAGAGTGTTATTAGCTTTAGTACATTACAATATTAAGAAATGTTGATGATTTGATCGATGGTTATTTCAGCAAGATCTTTTGCAGCAAAATGAGCTCTTTTATCCGAGATAGCAGAACCCACAGCAAGCGCTTTCATACCGCCATTCAGTGCCGCAGTTATACCGGCTTCGGCATCTTCTACTACTACACATTCATCAGGTTCTAATCCTAATCGCTGAGCTGCGATTAAAAACACTTCAGGGTCCGGCTTGCTTTTTTTGATATCATTGCCATCGGCTGTGGCATCAAAGAATGCTTCCAGGTCTATATGTTTCAATATTGACGGAGAATTACGACTCGAAGAACCAATTGCAATTTTTATATTGCTATTCTTCAGGTCGGTTAAAACTTTCATAACTCCGGGAAGTATGTCTTTTGGTGATAAACGAGTGTCCAGTAATACTTTATAGTAATTGTTCTTCCGGGTTGCCAATTCAGTTTTTTGATCTTCGGAATACTGTTTTCTTGCTCTTTCCAGTATTATTTCAAGGCTTTCCATGCGGCTTACCCCTCTCAAACGCTCGTTGATATGACGATCGAAATAAATACCTTCTTCGTCGGCCATCTGTTGCCATGCCTGGTAATGGAATTCGTCGGTTGAAACAATCACTCCGTCTAAATCGAAAATTACTCCTTTAATCATTTAAAATATATTTAATCAGCTTGTTACTTTTTCAGGTTATATAAAATAAATTAGTATTGATTCAAGAATAATTTACATCTATATTATGGGTTATTCCGTGCTTGACACGGAATCCAGGTATTTTGACTGGATTCCTGCCTGCGCAGGAATGTCTTACTTTTCAGTTCGTTATGTGTATGATTTTTGATAGTCAATTAAAATTATTTAGCAATATAAAAGTCAGGAATATCAATGCTTACCTCTTCAGAGCCAATAGAATAAGTTTTGCCGTATATTTTTAACGTTACAGTTGTTCCATTGGTTTTAAACCGGGCCTTGGTTTTATCAACAGTAATATTCAGTGTTGCTTCCTGATATATAATGCGGAAAGAAAATGATTTCCAGGTTTTAGGAATTGAGGGGGCAAAAACGAGAATATCTCCATCTGTACGCATCCCGCCAAATCCAAAAACAATATTCATCCAGGCTGCTGATATCGATGTTAAATGTAAACCTTCGAATGTATTGCGGTTATAATCATCGAGATCTAACCGGGTTGCAAATCCGAAAAATTCCGATGCTTCATCATGTTTACCGATTTCGGCCGCAAGTATTGAATGTACCGATGGTGAAAGCGACGACTCATGAATGCACCTTGGTTCATAAAATTCGTAATTCACCTTTTTTATATTTTGACTGAAATCCTGGTTATATAAAAACATCATCATCAATACATCCGGTTGTTTAATCATATCGTAACGATATATCCTGTCGTACGACCAGTTATGGTACAAAGGGAAATCTTCAACAGGTATCGAATGAATATCAATGTGCGGCCATCTGAAATAACCATCGTGTTCCTCATACACTCCAGTTTCGTTATCCTGTGGCATTGCCATATTTTTACACATCTGCTCCCATTCCGTCAGCTCAGAAAGCTGAAGATCGATTTTCTTTTCCACTTCTTTTAATTTCTGAGGTGCCGAAGTTTTCATTTCATTAACCACATCGAGAGCGAATTCCATCGATTTCTTTCCCATATAGTTCACAAAGCAGTTGTTATTTACCATCATATGAAATTCATCAACTCCCATTACGCCATAATAGCCATATTCATTGGTTTCAGGATCCTGCTGGGCCCTGCTTGCATAGAAACGCGCAATCTGGAGCAGCATTTCAATTCCTTCTTTATAAAGGAATTCTTTGTCTTTGGTTACACTGGCATACTGCGAAATACCAAAGGCTACCGATCCACTTACATGAATCTGAATGCTGCTGTGTTGCCATAACGCACTATTTTCATGGCCATCGATGGTGGCAATCGGATAGCATGCACCTTTACAATCGAGTTGTTTGGCACGGGCAATAGCTTGCGGAAGGAAATTATATCTGTACTTTAACAGGTTAAGGGCGGCTGTGGGATTATTGAAAATATAGAATGCAAGACAATACGCTTCGGTATCCCAAAATGCCTTACCTCCGTATGCTTCGCCTGTCAATCCTTTGGCACCGATATTTAAACTTGGGTCCTGACCATGATAAGTCTGATGCATCTGATAGATACAGTATCGTATTCCCTGCTGATTTTTATCGTCACCATCGATTACAATATCGAAGTTGTTCCAAACGTCCTCCCAAAATGATATGTGTTCCTTGTGTGCAGTTTCGTATGTAATTGTTTTGTATTTTTCCGCAACTGACATACCTTTTTTCCACACCTCATCAGCATCGGCCTTTTCTTTCTTATCAGCGTAGTTTATAACTATTTTCGAGAAGGAGGACGGAGTACCTTCTTTTAAGTTCAGCGTGAATTCTGTCCCGAATCGTAAGTCATCCTGAACAGTCTTGTGATTGATTTTCTCAGAAGCATCTATCCTGAAGCTTGAAAAAAGGCTCAATTTGCTTTTCCTGGTTTGTCCAAGCGCCGCAAATATATCCTCATGTTTTTCTTTTCTGAGGCAGACCATATTGCCTTCGGGAAGTTTCTCTTCGTGTATTGAGAAGTCAAGGCCGGAAATTATTTTTAATTTACCCGAAAAATTAATGGGTTCAAAAGTAACTTTCTGGCCGCCTAAATTATTGCAAATCATGCTTGTAAAACGCTCGAATACTACTTTTACTTTTTTGCCCGATTGTGTATTCCAGGTAAACTCACGTGTTAGAGTACCTGTTTTTAATTCCAGTTTGCGTTTGAAATTCTGTATTTTACTTTTGGCGATATCCAGTAATTCACCATCCAGGGAAATCCTAACGTGCAACCAATCGACAGAATTTGTAAGATCGACATTGGTAAGAACAAAGCCTTTGTAAACAGCAGGATGAGATACTTCTGAACTTTCGTAAAATCCGTTGAAATAGCTGCCAACATGTTTTGGTCCACTATAGCCTTCTTCAAAATAACCCCGGGCCCCCATATATTCATTTCCCAGTGAAAATATTGATTCAGCAACTTTTCCGTGTATTGGATCAAAACCTTCCTCGATAATTGCCCAGGGATCCAGTTTAAAATATTTATCTGCTATTTTTCCCATTTTCCTAAATTGTTTTCAGAATATCATGAAATTGATTATTTATGTTTAGAAGTCATCTCTTTTATAACCTGTTACTACCTTATCCCAATCCTGCATATAACTTTTCAAATTAAAAAAAATCAGGGCTCCCAATAAAAACTTAATAACATGCTTCATAGTGAAATGGGATTACTTGATAGTCTGAAAAAATAATGAAAAAAAAGTTAAGTTAAGGATTTTTGTCAATTCGACGTTATGGTATATTATCGTGAAAAAATTAATAATATGTGCGGTCATAAACTCCCTCTCTTTATCTATTAACTACAAAATGATATGCATACCCGCCCTCCGGGTTAAAATATTTACGGTTTTTAAAGGATATTATATCCCGCTCCTTCCGCGAGCGCTGAAACTACTCTCCCGAGGATCTGGGGCGAAACAAATAATTATTCCTGATACCCCGTATGTCTGTTTTATGCACTATGACTGGTTACTGCAACAGAGCACAGCGGGAATGTTCATTAATTGTTCAAGTGGTTTCTTTTTTAAATAATATATATACTTTATATCTTTTATCAGATGCGGAGTATTTAAATATATCCTTCTAATTTCTTTTCCAGGATGACTTTAACCTTAACCTCTGGTGGCGAACAGATAATCAGATTTATTGCACCAGAAGAAATGATAAAAGAATGATCCTTTTTTTGAGTATATCTGTATAGAAACCAGATGGAAAGTCTGATTTTTCCAGTTACTGGTATTATGAAATTCATGTCTAAGTTCAGAACTGATAGGTAAGTTAATTTGAAAATTAAAATATTTTATTAATTTGCTATTAATTCGTAATTTTCGCAGTTATTAAAATTTCTAATAACTTAACATTGACTAAAATACATGTAGAAAATAACGGGATGTAAGCAATAATAAACTTAACATTTTCTTACATAAAAATAATTAACAATGAAAATAAAGACCCTATTTTTAGTTACAGGTTTCATCCTGACAATTTTTGCATGTGAAAAGAATGATAGAATTCCCTCAATAACAACTTCGCCTGTCAGTAACATTGACGTAAATACAGCGACCTGTGGAGGAAATATTACTTCAGATGAAGGTTCTCCGATTAATGAACGTGGAATTTGCTGGAGTACGAACTCCAATCCTACAATATCTGATAGTAAAACAAATGATGGTTATGGAACAGGTGCATTTATCAGCACTTTAACCGCTTTACAGCCCAACACAAATTATTATGTAAGAGCCTATGCAACAAACGATGTTGGTACAGGTTATGGCGCTGCTGTTTCATTTGTTACTCTTGATGGAGTATTAGATATTGATGGCAATGGATATCATATTGTTAAAATAGGAAACCAGTCATGGTTAAAAGAAAATCTTAAAACAACCAAGTACAGGGATGGTACTCCTATTGCAGGCCCTGTCTTTTATCCAACAGATCAATATTTGGATGACTTTACCTGGTACACCTCGACTTCAGGAGCTTTTTGTTGGCATTATTATGGGACGAGCAATGACGATTCATATGGGGCACTTTACAACTGGTACGCGGTTAGCGAGTGCAATTTATGTCCTGAAGGTTGGCATGTACCAACTGATGAAGAATGGACTCAATTAATTGAATACGTTGCAGCTGATGGGCATGAAGGCACTGAAGGTACAGCGCTAAAAGCTGAAAACAGATGGCTCTATGGATATAGCGGGACGGATGATTATGGATTTACAGCTCTTCCTGCTGGCCGTCGTGCTGGTGGTGGATACGGGGGCGTAGACAGAAAGGGTTACTGGTGGAGTTCTACTGAAGACGGTGAAAACGATGGTTGGTATAGGGCTATGGACGATGGCTACAAATATGTATATCGTGGCAGTATAGAGAAATGGAATGGATTTTCAGTGCGATGCCTAAGGGATTAACAATATTTAGAAATTGATAAGATATTCTATAGTATAATTAAAAAAATATTTTCAATAATCTGGGTTAAATATGTGTTAATTTAATTCAGATTTAAACATTTTAATTTCTAAAACGTTATATTTTAAGCTTCAATAAAATAATGCTTAGAAAAACAATACATATTGTTTTGGTTATTCTTCTTCTGGCAGCAACTACCGGAATAACACTATCTATGCATTATTGTGGGGGGAAACTGGTTTCCGCATCCGTTAACAGCGAAACAAGATCGTGTTGTAACATGGTAGGTTGCTGTGAGGATATAACCTTCCACATTGAAGTGAAAGATAAATATGTAGAGCCTTTAATTGCTGATGACTGTAAAATAGTTGAGAAGGATCTGCTGACTCCTGTATTTTTCATTTTTAACGATATTAATTTGCAGGGAAGTGAAAATTCTGTTATAGAATACAAACATCCGCCTCCGGCAAAAATTTCTAAAAACATTCTTTCCTTTTTCCAGACGTTTCTGTGTTAATTATTCTGCTTAACTGATTTTGCAAGGTAATATGATTATCTGTTACCCTGTTGCATATTCATCTTAGTCAATTTTCATAATAAAGAATAATTGCCAAATACAAAAGATATGTTGAATAAGATCATAAAATTCTTTTTGGAAAATAAACTGGTGACATTTATAGTGCTTTCCATCTTCATTCTGTTGGGAATTGCTAATGCACCTTTTAACTGGGAATCAGGGTTGATACTACGAGATCCTGTTCCCGTAGATGCTATTCCTGATATTGGAGAAAACCAGCAAATAGTTTTTACCGAATGGCCCGGAAGATCACCACAGGATATCGAAGATCAGATTTCTTATCCGCTTACTACAGCCCTTCTAGGAATCCCTGGTGTAAAAACAATCAGAAGCAATTCCATTTTCGGACTTTCCAGTATTTATATCATCTTCGAAGAGAATATTGAATTTTACTGGAGCCGTACCCGCATTCTCGAGAAGTTAAACTCACTTCCGGCCGGCACATTACCTGACGATGTTAACCCTTCTCTAGGTCCTGATGCAACAGCTTTGGGACAGATTTACTGGTATACTCTGGAAGGGAGGGATAAACACGGAAAGCCGGCTGGTGGCTGGGACCCGCATGAACTTAGAACGATACAGGATTTCTATGTGCGTTACTCACTAACCTCTGCCAAAGGTGTGGCTGAAGTTGCGTCCATAGGTGGATTTGTAAAAGAGTACCAGGTCGATATCGACCCAAATGCCATGAAGGCATATGGAGTTAATGTTGCACAGATACTGCAGGCTGTTAAAAAAAGTAACCTTGATATTGGTGCCAGAACAATAGAGTTTAACCGGGCTGAATACCTGGTAAGATCATTGGGATATATAAAAAATATCAGTGATCTGGAAGAAAGCGTTGTCGCGGTTAAAGATAATGTACCTGTCAGGATTAAGGATGTTGCAGTTGTAAATTATGGCCCGGCAACACGTCGTGGTGGTCTTGACAAAGATGGTGCAGAAGCTGTAGGCGGTGTTGTTGTCGCGAGGTATGGTGCTAATCCTCTGGAAGTAATTAACAATGTCAAAGCTAAAATTGCTGAAATTGAGCCCGGACTGCCATCAAAGATTCTGGATGATGGAACTGTTTCAAAAGTGACTGTAGTACCATTTTACGATCGAACGGGACTGATAAAAGAAACGCTTGGTACACTGGAAGAAGCTTTATCACTGGAAATACTTATAAGTATTATTGTAGTGATCATCCTGGTACTTAATCTGAGAGCATCATTTTTAATATCAAGTCTGTTGCCTATTGGTGTGCTAATGACTTTTATTATTATGCGCCGGTTCGGTGTGGATGCCAATATTGTTGCCTTGTCGGGTATTGCCATTGCCATAGGAGTGATGGTTGATGTGGGGGTCGTGTTCACGGAAAATATCATTCGGCATCTGGATATGACCCAAAATATCGGAGTAAAAGGAAAGCAGTTGTTAATCGTGATATATGATGCGGTGACTGAAGTTGCATCTGCCGTAATAACAGCACTTACCACAACAGTAGTGAGCTTCCTGCCCGTATTCTTCATGCAGGCTGCTGAAGGAAAACTTTTCAAACCTCTGGCCTTTACCAAGACTTTTGCAATGTTATCGGCATTAGTCATTGGACTGATAATCATTCCAACACTGGCTCATTTAATATTCTCGGTAAAGTTTAATAAGCAAAAGACCATCCGGTATATAAGTGCAGGGTTAGCGGTTTTTGGTGTGGTGGCAATAATTATAACACCTTCATTACTGCCGGCAGCGCTCATTGTCCTTGCCGCTAACAATTTCTTGTCTTACAAATGGCCTGATGGTAAAAAACAGTACACCAACTATATTAACATAGCTGTTACGTTAATGGTTGTTGTGTATTTTCTCACTCGTGAATGGATGCCTCTTGGTGCTGGTAACAGCTTGCTCATGAATTTCTTGTTTGTGGTAGCGATCATCGCTGTTGTATTAGGGGCACTAATGATGATTGTACGTTATTACACGCGAATCTTGCAATGGTGCCTGAATAACAAATGGAAATTCTTAAGCATACCGATTGTAGTTGTTTTATTCGGAATACTAACCTGGCAGGGAGCAGACAGGCTTTTTGGATTTTTACCCGATAAATTAAAATCATTAAGGGCGTGGCAATCCTTTGAAAAAGTTTTTCCCGGTACAGGAAAGGAGTTTATGCCATCATTAGATGAAGGGTCGTTTTTGCTCATGCCCACAACGATGCCGCATTCCGGTATCGGGGAAAATATTGAAGTAATAAGGCAGGTTGACTTAAATGTTAATTCTATTCCTGAAGTAGAAAGTGTTGTAGGCAAGTGGGGAAGGGTTAATTCGGCACTTGATCCGGCTCCGATATCCATGTTTGAGAATGTTATCAACTATAAACCGGAGTACGTGGTCAATGAGAATGGTCATCGCTTACGTTTTAAGGTTGATAAAGACGAATCCTTTATGTTTAAAGACGGATCAACATACAATCCGAAAACCGATGAATTCAGAGAAATTGATATCAGTCAATTAATTGTAGATAAAAAGGGTGAATACTTTCGTCAGTGGCGTGATCATATACAATCTCCTGATGATATCTGGGATGAGATTGTACAGAAATCAAAGGTTCCGGGTTTAACTTCTGCACCAAAGTTACAGCCTATACAAACTAGACTGGTCATGTTACAAACCGGTATGCGGGCTCCTATGGGGATTAAAGTTTTTGGACCCGATCTGAAGACTATCGAGGAGGTTGGATATAAGCTTGAAAACTATCTTAAACAGGTTTCCGGCATTGAGCCTGCTTCTGTATTTGCCGACAGGGTAGTTGGAAAACCTTACCTTGAAATTAAAATCAATAGAAAAACTATTTCAAGATATGGTTTGACAATTCAGGATATGAATACTTATTTAAGCGGGGCGATCGGAGGAATGAAACTAAGTACTACGGTCGAAGGCAGAGAACGTTTCCCGATCAGGGCACGATATGCAAGAGAGTACAGGGATAATCCCGACGATCTGGAAAATGTTCTCATACCAACTCCGACAGGTGCTCAGATCCCTCTTGGCGAACTGGCTGATATTACTTACGTGCGTGGTCCGCAGCTTATAAAAAGTGAAGGTACATTTCTTGTGAGTTATGTGATCTTTGACAAAAAGGAAGGTCAGGCAGAAGTTGACGTTGTTGTAAATGCGCAGAAATATTTAAATGAAAAAATAAACTACGGTGAATTCAAAATTCCAAAAGGTGTCAGTTATGTTTTTACCGGGAATTATGAAAATCAGATCAGGGCAACCAAACGATTAATGTTGGTTGTTCCCGTTTCACTCATTATAATATTTCTGATTTTGTATTTCCAGTTCAGATCGGTCACTACATCATCTATGATCTTTACAGGAATAATCGTTGCTTTCACAGGTGGATTTATTATGATCTGGCTTTACGGGCAACACTGGTTCATGAACTTCAATGTTGCCGGAATTGGACTTCGTGAGATGTTCCAGATGCATACGATTAATTTAAGTGTTGCAGTCTGGGTGGGCTTTATAGCACTATTTGGAATCGCAACCGATAATGGTGTTTTAATAGCTACGTACCTGATGCAGATATTCGAAAGAAATAAACCGGCATCAGTTAGTGAAGTGAGAAACGCTGTTCTCGAGGCTGGTCAGATCAGGGTGCGTCCTGCAATGATGACAACAGCAACAACTATTATTGCTCTTATTCCGGTTCTAACATCAACTGGTAAAGGTTCGGATATAATGGTGCCTATGGCTATTCCTTCATTCGGAGGTATGATCATACAGGTACTCACAATATTCGTGGTCCCGGTGTTATATAGCATGTGGCAAGAGAAAAAGGTGAAAAATATTTTAAGAAATGAAAAACATGAAGAATAATATTATAACAGGTACCATACTCATTCTTAGTCTCACTTCTGCGGCACAGAATGAGCTTGATAACTACCTCATAACTGCTGCCGGGAATAATCCCGGACTGCAGGCTAAGTTTAATGAATACATGGCTGCACTGGAAAAATTACCACAGGCGGGATCTTTACCTGATCCAAAATTAGCATTCGGATACTTTATACAACCTGTTGAAACCAGGGTTGGGCCGCAACAGGCAAGGATAAGTGTGAGCCAGATGTTTCCCTGGTTTGGAACCCTTGGTGCCGGTAAAGATGTTGCAACCGAAATGGCAAAAGCTAAATTTGAATTGTTTGAGGATGCAAAGTCCAGGCTATATTACGATGTAAAATCAACGTGGTATAATCTCTATTTCACGCAACGTGCCATCGATATTACAAGGGAAAATATAGATATACTTAACACATTTCAAAAACTTGCCCTTGTAAAAATTGAAGCAGGGAAAGGATCTGCAGTTGATGAACTGAGGGTAGAGATGGAAATCCTTGATATGGAAAACCAGCTTTATCTGCTGCTGGATAAATTAAATTCACAAAAGATCGCTTTTAACAATCTGCTGAATGTTGATGAATCAAGAGAAGTTGTTATCCCTGATTTATTGATGACTGATCAGTTAAATCCGGACCGCAGGGCATTGCTTGATAGTATCAGGATGAATAACCACCAGATACTAAGTCTTGAATTCCAGCAGGCATCTTATGAATATCAGCAAATTGTAGCCAGAAAAATGGGCAAGCCTGAATTTACTGTAGGATTTGACTACATTTTTATAGGAAAGTCTTCTAACGGGATGACACCGCCAGATGAATCCGGCAGAGATGCCGTTATTCTTCCAATGGTTGGCATCAGCATACCTCTGTACAGAAAAAAATATACTTCAATGATAAAAGAGGCAGTTTATATGCAGGAAGCAGCTCACAATAAAAAGATTGATAAAATGAATATTCTGGAATCTGCATACGAACAGGCAAATACAGATTATCAGGATTCCAAAAGAAGATTAGACTTACATAATAAGCAACTTGAACTTGCCCAAAAAGCACTTAGAATTCTGGAATCGGAATATGCCACCAATGTTAAGAATTTCGAAGAAATCCTGCGAATGGAAAGACAGGTACTGATGCACAGCCTGGAACTTGAAAAATCAAGAAGCGACCTGAATGCTTCTATAGCATTTATAAATTATTTGATGGGTAATTAAAGTATAAAAAGATTAAAATGAAAACTAAGATAAATATTGATAAAAAGAATATCAGGAATTATGCAATAGTACTGATAATCGGACTTTTATTCGGCTGGTTATTTTTTCACCACTCTGACGAAAAAACAGAAGCACTACACGAGCATACGGAACATGCCGAAGAAACCATATGGACATGCTCCATGCATCCTCAGATCAGGAAGGATGAACCCGGGGAATGCCCTATTTGCGGCATGGATTTAATTCCGCTGAAGTCTGTGTCAAATAACGATGAAAGCGTTGACCCGGATGAAATTCAGATGAGCGAATCAGCAATGAAATTAGCAGAAATACAGACGATGAAGGTAAGAAGGGATTACTCAAATAAAGAAGTACACCTTCTTGGAAAAGTAAAACCTGACGAAAGAAATATTGCTGAACTCACTGCCCGCTTTGGAGGAAGAATAGAAAAATTGTTTGTAAACTTTACCGGTCAGAATGTGAATAAAGGGGAGAAACTGGCAACCGTTTACTCTCCTGAACTGGTAACTGCTCAAAAGGAGTTACTTGAAGCAATAGATTATAAAGTAACAAATCCGGCTTTTTACAGGGCTGCCCGAAATAAGTTAAAACTATGGGATTTAACCGAAGAACAGATTGATGGAATAGAAAATGTAGGTGAACCTCAAAATTACTTCGATGTTCTTTCTCCTATCTCAGGTACTGTCACAATGCGCCATGTTGCTGTAGGAGATTATGTAAAAGAAGGAAATGTCCTGTTCCAGGTAATCAACTTTAGAAAGGTTTGGGTGATGTTTGAAGCATATGAAAGTGACCTTCCATGGCTGAGTATTGGTGATAATGTGGAATTCACGGTACAATCGCTGCCGGGAGAAGTCTTTAAAGGAAAAGTAACCTATATTGACCCGTTCCTCAACCCAAATACCAGGGTGGCCAATGTTAGAGTTGAGGTAAGTAATCAAAAACTTGAGTTAAAACCCGAAATGTTTACAAACGGGGTTATCAGACCAAAGACATCGGGTGGCAAAAAGGATCTTTTAATACCCAAGACTGCTATTTTATGGACGGGTAAGCGTTCTGTTGTATATGTTAAGGTTCCCGGACGTGAGCAAACAACTTTCAAATACAGAGAAATAATTCCGGGACCGGAAGCAGGGGAATTTTATGTGGTAAAAGAGGGTCTTTCTGAAGGTGAGGAAATTGCTGTAAATGGGGTGTTTAAAATTGATGCTGCCTCACAACTGGAAGGAAAACCCAGTATGATGAATCCATCTCCCGTTAAAACTTCAGATGACAAGTCTGAAGGAGTCACAGTATCAACCATGCATAATCATGAAGGTAAGAATATGAGTAGCGATAAGAAAGAAGATCTTTCTGATCATGCTGAGATAAAAATGAACGCCGATGATGAGCATGCAGATCATAAGATGACAGCAAGCCTTGAGCACACTATGTTTAAGGTATCCGGCAACTGCGAAATGTGCAAGAATCGTATAGAGAAAGCTGCAAAATCTGTTGCAGGTGTTAACAGTGCCTTTTGGGATGTCGATACAAAACGGATCCATCTTTCTTATAACAAGGATAAGGCATCACTGGGTAATATTCATAAAGCAATAGCGAAAGCCGGCCATGATACTGAAATGGAAACAGCACCACAGGAAGTGTATGACAAGTTACCTCCCTGTTGTCAGTATTCAAAGGAGTAAATATTCTTTTATCACGGCTCTTTAGCACTGTTTATCTTCTATAGCATGACGTTTACACTGCATACTGGAAACTGAATATTGAAAATAAATGTTTAAGATCAGTGCAGTCGGTTAAAAGCCAAATACTGACTTTAATCAATTCATAATTCTGTAAAAAATATTACTTTTTCACCAGCATTCATAAAATTGTACAGTTATGAAAGTTGGTTGTGTAAAAGAAATTAAGAAACATGAATATCGCGTAGGACTCATTCCTTCCGATGTAAAATCGTATATCACACGCGGTCACCAGGTATTTATTGAAAAGAATGCAGGTTTGGCAGCAGGTTTCGAAGATGAACTTTATAGGCAGGCAGGGGCAGCTATACGCGAAATCAGTAAGGAGATATTCGCCGAATGTGAAATGATAATAAAAGTGAAAGAACCAGTTCCCGAAGAATATCCGCTTCTGCGAAGAGATCAGATACTGTATACTTATCTTCATCTGGCAGCAGGCCGCGAGTTAACCGATATTCTGTTGGAGAAAGAAGTAAAAGGAGTAGCCTATGAAACCATTGAAGACGAAGAAGGCCATCTTCCCTGTCTGAAACCCATGAGTGAAATTGCCGGCAGACTTTCTGTCCAGGAAGGAGCCAAATACCTGGAAAAAACATTCGGTGGACGCGGTGTTCTGCTGGGAGGTGTACCTGGTGTTGCAAGGGGAAAAGTTGCCATAATTGGTGGTGGTGTTGTAGGTACCAATGCCTGCAAGATTGCATCAGGAATGGGTGCAGATGTTACAATTCTCGATGTCAGTGCTTCACGGTTGGCATATCTCGATGATATTTTTGGTTCAAGAATTACTACACTTTATAGTACTGATGCTAACATCGAAAAAGTCCTCCGCGAAAGTGATCTTGTAATAGGAGCAGTTTTACTGCCGGGTGCTAAAGCTCCCGTACTTATTAAGAAAGAGCATTTAAAGATTATGAAGGACGGTGCAGTAATTGTCGATGTTGCTGTCGACCAGGGAGGGTGCGTTGAAACCATTAAACCAACAACACATGACGATCCGGTATATGTAATTGATGGTGTTGTGCACTACGGAGTGACTAATATGCCTGGTGCGGTTGCTCTGAGTTCAACACAGGCATTAACCAGTACAACATTGCCATACGGATTAATGATTGCTGAACTGGGTCTTGAAAAAGCTTGTAAACAATCATCTGAAATTTATAATGGTGTCAATACCTATAAAGGCAAATGTGTCTATAAAAATGTAGCTATTGCTTTCGACCTGGAACATGTTGAACTGAACTCTCTTATTTGATTACTGAACATTTGACCCCCAAAATCTCACTATAGGGGGACTTTTGCTCACCTGGATTATAATTCTGAGTTTTATATATTATGACTACTACTTAAAATCTTAACTGATAATTTCATTACTTCTGACATGCCCCCTCTTAGGGGGTTGGGGGTCAGCATTTAAATCCTATTCCTCATCAAACGTTTGCTTATAACTTTATTACTTCTACCAAACCCCCTGTCAGGGGGGGTGCGAGTCAATCTGCCAAGATTAATACACAAAGGTTAAGAAGTAACAATGTATAACTAAGATTCCAGTCGAAGTAAATAACCCGGTACCAAATTTCTACTGTCCCTTAATAAAAAATCCAATCTCTTCCAAAGAGGTTATTATATCGTAATCTTTCAAATATACGTTCTCAGGAGCTTCAATATGCACCGATGTAAAATTCAGTATACCTTTTACACCTGACTTAATTAGAGTTCTGCTTATTTCCTGTGCAATTTCCGGAGGTGTTGTCAGGATTGCAATATCTATTTTGTATTTCTTTACATTAACACTTATTGTTGAAGCATGAAAACATGGTACATCTACAACTGTACTATCAACTTTTGAAGGATCAATATCAAAACCGGCTACAATGTTCATTTTGGTTTCGTTCTTTTTTATAAATGCTGTTACTGCACGACCTAAATTACCCATCCCTACAATAGCCAGATTATGACCTTTTTCGACATCAATGGTTTGACCAATAAGATTTATTAGTTCTTTAATATTATAACCTTTCCTGTGGTTTCCTGAAATACCAATCAGCATAAAATCTCTGCGTACCTGTACAGGAGTCAGGTCCAGCAAACGTGCCAAATGATGAGAAAAGATATAGGTGTTTTCAGGTCTTTTATACCGACTTAACAGTCGACGGTATTTGCTAAGGCGCTCTATTGTTCTTGGAGAAAGATTCATTCGGAATTTTAAGGGAAATGGTTAGCTTAGCTAAAATACGGCTATTGCCTGAAATTATCAAAATCAGTTTTTCATATTATAGTATGAAGAATAAAGCAGTCAGATTTCATATCAGTGGAAGGGTTCAGGGAGTGGGGTTCAGACCCTATATATATAACCTCGCAAGAAGCATTGGTTTAAAGGGTTATGTATTTAATCAGCCTGATGGTGTTATTGTTCATGCTGAAGGAGAAACATTGAAAGTATCAGAATTTACTGGTGAATTGCAGGTTAAAATTCCTGTAGCAGCTATTGTAAAGAAAATTGAAATAAAGGAGGCAGATGTAGCAGGTTATAAGGAATTCAGTATTAAATCCAGCGGGAAGAAAGAAAATGTAATTACTGAAATTTGCCCGGATATAAGTATTTGCGATGATTGTTTGAAAGAAATGTTTTCAGAAGACAGAAGAAAAGGATATCCTTTTATCAATTGTACTAACTGCGGCCCCAGATTTACACTGATCAACGATTTTCCTTACGACAGGGTGCGAACAACCATGTCGGAATTTAAAATGTGTAAGGAATGTGAAAAGGAATATACCGATCCGGTGAACAGAAGATTTCATGCACAACCAACTTCATGTTATTCATGCGGGCCAACTTATCAAATGCATTATAAGGACGAGATAATTGACGATATTGAATCTGTTATTGATCAGATCGCAAATAATATCGATTCGGGAAAGATAGTTGCGATGAAGGGGTTAGGCGGTTATAATCTTGCCTGCGATGCTTCCGGTATCAAAGCTGTAGATGAATTACGAAAGATCAAACTTCGGGAGAAAAAACCTTTTGCAGTTATGTTTCGTTCAACAGAAGCTGTCAGGAAAATTGCTTGTATGGATCCAGTTGAAGAGCAAACTCTGTTATCCTGGCGCAGGCCCATTGTAATTCTCGCTTTAAAAGATAATTCAATAATCCCGTCAGATGTAACATCGGGTTTGAATACCGTAGGTGCTTTGCTGCCATATCTGCCATTGCATTATTTATTATTTAAAAAGCTTAAGACCGATATAATAGTGCTTACAAGTGGTAATGAATCTTCAATACCTATACTTTTTCAGGAAGATGCCGCGCTTCATACATTTAGAAATATATCAGGGGGTATTGTTATTAATAACAGGAAAATTGCACGCAGAGCTGATGACTCGGTTGTCAGGATCATAGATAGTGTACCTCGGATTATGCGCAGGGCGCGGGGTTATGTTCCCGAACCGGTCGATCTGGATTATAATGTTAACAGAATTCTTGCAGTGGGTGGTGAACTGTCAAACTGTTTTTGTATCGGGAAGGACCGTCAGGCAATCTTAAGTCAGCATATTGGTGATCTGCAAAATATTGAGACCCTTGAATTCTTTGAGGAGAATATTAAAGAATTCAGCAGGATATATCGTTTTACACCAAAAATAATAGCATGCGATTTACATCCCGATTATCTCTCGACACAGTATGCAAAAAAACAGGGATTACCATTAGTTGAGGTTCAGCATCATCATGCACACATAGCTTCTGTTATTGCTGAATATAACATTAAAGGACCTGTGATTGGTCTTACTTATGACGGAACAGGTCTCGGTACCGATGGTCATATCTGGGGTAGTGAGGTCATGATCGCTGATCTGAATAAATTTGAACGTATCAGTCATTTTGAATATTTGCCAATTCCCGGTGGTGACCATGCAGTAAAAGAACCCTGGAGAATTGCGTTATCGTTGTTATATAAAATTTACAAAGTGAAATGGAATGAACTGGATATTCCTTTTATACATAATATTGAAAAAGATAAAGCCAGACTAACAGTGCACGCAATTGAAAAAAAGATTAATTGTCCGCTGAGTTGCAGCGCAGGCAGACTGTTCGATGCAGTAGCGGCTATCTTAGAGGTCTGCAATATATCCTATTATCACGCTGAAGCACCGATAAAACTTGAAAACCTCGTACAAACCGGGATTGATAACAAGTATGATTTTAATGGAGATAAGATAATTGATTTTTCAGTTACAGTAAAACAGATCGTTACAGATATAGCGAGGGGTGAAGCGGTTTCTGATATATCAACCAGGTTTCATAATACTGTTGCTTATGCTGCACTAAAGCAGGTAAGTCTGGCATCTGAGAGATCCGGTTTGAAAAATATTGCGCTTGGCGGAGGCAGCTTTCAGAATAAATACCTTACAGAAAAAATAGTATTTTTGTTGCGCCAATCAGGTTTCAATGTGTTCATACCAAAACAGGTACCTTGTAACGATGGGGGATTGGCTCTTGGACAGCTGGTTATTGCGGCAAATAATAATACTTGAAGAAATGTGTTTAGGAATTCCTGCAAAAATAACGCGGATAGATGGTGAATTTGCGGAAGCAAATATTGACGGTGCGAACATTAAAATAGGTATACAGCTTTTAGAAGATGTAAAACCTGGTGATTACGTTCTGGTGCATACAGGATATGCATTGGAAAAACTTAGCGAAAAGGAAGCACTAGAAACGCTCAAGATCATAAGACAACTCGAGAAGTTTAATACCGAAAATCCTTCCGACAGCATATGAATCTGATTAATGCTTTCCGCGATAAGAAGTTGGTCGAACAGCTTGTTACACGTATTCATAATATAACAAAGCAGAATATTCGTATTATGGAGGTATGCGGAGGTCATACAATGGCAATACGCCGATATGGAATTCATACGCTTTTACCGACTCAGATTGAACTTCTTTCGGGTCCAGGTTGTCCGGTCTGCGTTACGGGGCAGTATTATATTGATAAAGCCATAGCTTATGCAAGGCAGCCTGATGTAATCCTTACAACTTACGGAGACTTGCTTAGAGTGCCAGGATCATATTCTTCATTAGATCACGAAAAAGCAAAAGGAGCTGATGTAAGACTTGTATATTCTACCAGTGAAGTGCTGGAGATTGCCCGTAAGAATCCGGAAAGAAAAATAATATTTGCTGCTATAGGTTTTGAAACAACAATTCCCGGGACGGCAATAGCTGTGCTTAATGCCCAAAAAGAAAAGATAAATAATTTCTTTATCATAAGTGCGCATAAAGTGATGCCTCCTGCCATGAGCGCTTTGCTCGAAGAGGGTATTCCCATTGACGGATATATTGGCCCGGGGCATGTTTGTACAGTAGCAGGCAGTAAATTGTTTAAACCGTTAACAGAAGAATTTAAAGTACCGGTAGTAATTTCAGGTTTTGAACCTGTCGATTTGTTGCAGTCTGTATTATTGCTAACGGAACATATTCAAAAAAAAGATTATGGGGTATTTATTCAGTATAAAAGACTGGTAACGGAAGAAGGTAATTTAAAAGCGCAAAAAATAATTGAAGAAGTGTTTGAACCATGTGAGCAAAACTGGCGTGGTATAGGGACAATTCCCGATAGCGGATTAAAGCTAAGAAGTAAATATGCTAAGTTTGATGCGGACATAGTACTTCCGGTTGAAGTGGAAACGGGTACTGAACCTAAAGGGTGCATTTGCGGACAAGTGTTGAAAGGGTTAAAAAAACCGACTAACTGCGCTTTATTTGGTAAAACATGTACTCCGGTCCATCCGGTTGGAGCTTGTATGGTGTCGTCAGAAGGATCATGTAATGCATATTTTCAATATCAGACAGAATTAGATTAGGATAAATAATGAATAACGAAATAATAAGGATAGGGCATGGTAGTGGCGGAAGACTTTCCCGTGAACTGATCAATGATATATTTCTCAGGTATTTTAATAATGCAACGCTGAAACAGTTAAATGATGCAGCGAGCTTATCGGTACAAAAGGGGAGGATTGCTTTTACCACCGATTCTTATGTAATAGATCCAATCTTTTTTCCGGGTGGAGATATTGGACAGCTTGCTGTTAGCGGAACAGTAAATGATCTTTGCGTATCAGGTGCGATACCAAAATTTTTAAGTGCAGGTTTTATTATTGAAGAAGGTTTCTCTTTGATTAATCTTGAAAAGATTGTTGCATCAATGGCCCGGGAGGCCAAAAAGGCAGGAGTGGAAATTGTAACGGGCGATACTAAAGTCGTACGCCGTGGTCAGGTTGATAAAATATTCATTAATACAAGTGGCATTGGAATCATTCCTGAAGATCGTTTTCACTTATCGGAGAAATTAGATCCTGCTCCCGGCGATAAAATAATAATAACAGGAACTCTCGGTGATCATTCTATTGCAATACTTTCAGCAAGAGAAAAAATACCACTTGATGAAATAATCCTTTCGGATGCTGAACCACTGACAGATCTGGTGAACAATGTTCTCCGAAAGCCGGAAGAAGTACTTTTTATGCGTGATATCACCCGGGGCGGGTTGGCTACAGTGTTGGTTGAAATCTGTGAGAATCTGAAATTCGGAATCGAAATTAAAGAAGCAGATATTCCTGTTTTTCAAAGTGTGAAGTCTGTTTGTGAATTGTACGGGTTCGATCCGTTATATCTGGCCAATGAGGGTAAGATCGTAATGATCGTTAAAACGGGAAGCGAACAAAGAATATTAGACCGGATTAAAAGTTATGATCCCGGAAACAGAGCTGCCATAATTGGCGAGATCACAATTGAACATCCTTCAAAAGTGGTAATAAAGTCGATCATCGGAGGCAGAAGGGTAGTTGATATGCTGAGTGGAGAAATGCTGCCAAGAATATGCTAAAACAGGCTTCATTTCTATAATTAAATTTTACCAACTTTGATAAAAATTTGAAATCATTGTCCTGATTTATAATTTATAGCTAAAGAATTAAAAGCGATGCACGAATTCTCACTAGCCCAGGATGTTTTTGAAATTGTCCGGGATACCGCACGGGCAAACGGAGTTAGCTTTGTAAGTGAAGTAACACTCGAAATAGGCACTTTATCAGGAGTGGAATTTTCTGCAATGGAAACTGCAATAGAGAGTCTTCAGTCAGGATCTGCTTTTGAAAAAACAAAATTTATAATAAGAAAAATTAAAGCAGAAGCGGTTTGCCGCCATTGCTCCAAAACATTCGAACCTGAAGATATTTTTAGCTTATGCCCCAAGTGCGGTAATTATGGGATTGATATAATATCGGGCAGGGAATTGTTGGTTAAATCAATTACTGCCGAATAAACCAATCTATTTTAATAAATTTGCATATCATTTAACTGATAAAACTATGTGCGATACTTGTGGTTGTGGCTCGGAACATGGTGAATTTACACTTCACTCTGTCGATCATGAAATAAATGATAATCATGTACGCCATGATCATGCCCATCCTCACTCTCACTCTCACTCTCACTCTGATAAAGGTGGTGTTACAATAAACGTAGAAACGGATATTCTTTCAAAGAACAACTTGCTTGCAGAAAGAAACAGGGGTTATTTTGAGGCAAAAAATATTAAAACGTTTAACCTGGTAAGTTCACCAGGATCAGGTAAGACAACCTTACTTGAAAAAATTATTCCCCTTCTGAAGCAGAAACATGAAGTATTTGTAATAGAAGGCGACCAGCAAACCACGAAAGATGCTGAACGGATTAAGAAAAGCGGAGCGAAAGCAATTCAAATCAACACAGGAAATGGTTGTCATCTGGATGCGCACATGATCAGTCATGCAGTTAAGTCTTTGGAAGTTACTGATAACTCACTGCTATTTATCGAGAATGTCGGCAATTTGGTTTGTCCTGCTTTATTCGATCTGGGTGAGAGTATAAGGATTGTTATTGCCAGCACTACGGAAGGAGAGGACAAACCAATAAAATATCCAAATATGTTCAGTACTTCTCAAATATGTGTATTGAATAAAATAGATCTGTTACCTCATTTGGAATTCAATACAGAAGAGTTTATTGCCAATTGCAAAAAAGTAAACAGTGATCTTAAAATTGTGAAAGTTTCATCTAAAACATCAGAAGGGATTGACAATCTTTTAAATTCAATTATTTAAATAATTGCTAAGCAACGGCCGAATTTGTGAAATGTTCCTTGATAAATGATCTGACAGTTTTTTTAATCCTTTCACGGACAATCCTCAGGTTTTCAAGTCTTTCTTCTGCTTTACCGTTATCAATTAACAGTTTGTCGAAATCGTAATGATACTTGACAGTTTTCGACGGAAGGTGATGCGACTGCTCCTCTGATTCAGCATCGAATGTCAGTACATAATCAAAATCGATCGATTTAAATTCCGGCAGTAAATGGGGTTTATAATCCGATATGTCAATATTGTCTTCCAGCATTACTTTTAATATCAACTGATCAATCTTCTTATTGATAATTCCTGCGCAATAAATTTCGGATTGATCCTTTTTCAGTATACTCTTAAAATAGCCATAAGCCATCGGTGTAAATACTGAGTTGTCTTTGCATAGTAATAAAGTGCGATACATATACCTTATTATTTAAAACAACAACATAAAATGATGTAATTCAGAAGGATTTTAGAGTCTGTTTCGATTATTTCAGTCTTTATCAAATATACATATTCCCTTTCTTTTTTTTAAAAAATATATCAAAATATTAACTGGATATTTTTTTCTTCTTATTTCTGTGTAACTTACGATATTAAAATAAAATTTAAATTAATTCTAAATAAATTGAAACCCTTATCATTCTTGTTATTTAGATAACAATACTATTTAGAAACATTATATATAAAGAGATCGCCGTATTTATGTTATTTAAATAACAGTATAAGATGTATCTTTACAGACGGAAAACAAATGAATCAGCAAAGCTTGATAAGATTTAAAGATCTTACTACGGTTGGTACAATTAAAAATATTGCCGATTTTATTCCAGTTAAAAAGCATAAACCAAAAGAAACATATCTGATGTTTATTGCTGTAAAAGAGATTCCGGTTCTGGCAATCGGAATTTCTACATTTAGAATCATAGGATGGTTGTACAGATTATTTGAAAAGTGATGGATTATTACAGAGCAGATCTTCATGTGCATTCAATGCTTTCCCCTTGCGGTGATATGACAATGAACCCGGCAAGAATAATTCAGGCAGCTAAAACTAAAAATATTGATATACTTGGAATTACTGATCATAATAGTACACTGCACAGTAAGCTGATGATTGAGCTTGGTGCTGAAAATGACATAAAAGTATTACCCGGTGTAGAAGTAAATACAAGTGAGGAAATACACTGTCTGGCATTCTTTGAGAATCTGGATATTACCAACAGATTTCAGGAATTTCTGGATGAAAATCTGCCAGACGTTCCGAATAATAGCACTCTTTATGGATTTCAGGTGCTGGTCGATCGCGATGGGAACATTATAAAAGAAATTGATAAGCTGCTGGTTTCAGCTCTGAAGTGTAGCATTTATGAGGTCGCTGAGAAAGTATATGAACTGGGAGGCATATTCATACCTGCTCACGTTGACAGGCCTTATAATTCCTTACTGAGTCAGTTGGGGTCAATTCCTAATGATCTTAAGCTCGATGCACTGGAAGTATCAGCACGTTTCGGAGCAGGACAGTTTCGCGAAATGCATCCTGAACTGAAAGATTATACGCTGATAACCAATTCAGACGCACATCATCCTGACATGATTGCAAGAGCTACAACTCAGTTTAGAATTGCTAAACCCAGTTTCAGTGAAATAAAGAAAGCCCTGCATCAGTCAGAATCAAGAAAAACAAGGACAGTATGAAAGTTATATAACCGTAACCTTTATTAAGTATATACTTTTTTAAGGACAATAATAGAATATGAATTTAAATATTACTATAGGAATAAATTATATATGCGATGGGAAAAGTCAGATCTTTAAATGATTTAAAAAATATGCGTGAAAAGCTTAAATCGAAAGCTTCTTTACGAAAGAAAGGCGGGCAAACTGAAAAAGTTGTTCAGGTGAAAGTAGCTATGGCAACATGTTGCATTGCCTCGGGATCGAGAGAAACAATGAATTACCTTACCGATGAACTTGAAAAAAGAAATATTGATGCAGAAGTAACCCAGACTGGTTGCATGGGGTACTGTTATGCAGAGCCTACTGTTGAGGTTACTATTCCCGGAAAAGATGCTGTTATTTTTGGTTATGTAGATGAGAAAAAAGCCGATGAGATTATCGAAAAATACATAAAGGGTGGTGAGCTTGTAGAAGGTATTATCCCGGTAAACTATAAAAATATTGAAGAAATTAATTAACAATTGACTGGAGGAAAATGTATGTCAGAGTATAAATTGCATTTGCTTGTTTGTGGAGGTACCAGTTGCAGGAACTTGCAGAGCGATACGCTCGCTGAAAATTTAAAAACAGAGATCGATAAACAGGGGCTCACTGATGTTGCACAGGTGGTTAAAACAGGCTGCTTTGGTTTATGCGATAAAGGTACTGTTGTAAAAGTCATCCCTGAAAATATTTTTTATGCACATGTCAAACCTGAAGATGCAAAAGACATCGTGGAAGAACATATTATTAAAGGCAGAAAAGTAGAGCGTCTCCTTTATACAGATCCTGATAAAAAACAAATCAGAATTGCATTGCGTAACTGCGGGATTATTGACCCTGAAAATATTAATGAATACATAGAAAGGAATGGTTATGAAGCACTTGGTAAAGTGCTCTCTGAAATGACACCTGAAGAGGCAATCAAATTATTGATCGATTCCGGTTTGCGTGGTCGGGGTGGTGGTGGTTTTCCTGCAGGAATAAAATGGGATCTGACCCGCAAAGTTGAAAGCAGTATTAAATTTGTAGTTTGTAATGCCGATGAGGGAGATCCCGGGGCGTTCATGGACCGTTCAATTCTTGAGGGCGATCCGCACTCAGTGCTTGAAGCTATGGCCATTAACGGATATTGCACAGGCTCAAATTACGGATTAATCTATATCAGAGCTGAATACCCACTTGCAATTGAAAGACTTAAAACTGCAATTAAACAAGCCCGCGAATATGGTTTTCTTGGGAATAACATACTCGGTACAGGTTTCAGTTTCGATATTGAAATGCGATATGGTGCCGGAGCTTTTGTCTGTGGTGAGGAAACAGCACTGATACATTCTATGGAAGGTCTGAGAGGTGAACCTACTATGAAACCTCCTTTCCCAAGTGTAGAAGGTTATTTGAAGAAACCAACAAACGTAAATAATGTTGAAACATATGCCAATATTCCGGTTATTTTCAGCAAAGGTGTTAAGTGGTTTGCCAAGATAGGTACTGAAAAATCAAAGGGAACAAAAGTATTCGCATTAGCCGGAAAAGTAAATAACGTAGGGCTGATAGAGGTACCGCTGGGAATTACACTACGCGAGGTAATTTTTGAAATCGGTGGCGGTATAAAAGGAGGTAAGAAATTTAAAGCGGTACAGACTGGTGGACCTTCCGGGGGTTGCCTTACTGAAAAAGATCTGGATACACCTATCGATTACGATAATCTTATTGCTGCAGGTTCTATGATGGGATCAGGCGGAATGATCATTATGGATGAAGATGATTGTATGGTTGATGTCGCCAAATTCTTTCTCGATTTTACCGTAGAAGAATCATGTGGAAAATGTGTTCCCTGCCGGGTGGGTAACAAACGCCTGCATGAACTGCTGAATAAAATAACCAGTGGGAATGGGGCTAAGGAGGATATAGATCGGCTGATCAATTTAAGCAATGTTATAAAAGACACTTCGCTGTGTGGTTTAGGTCAGTCATCACCAAATCCGGTATTATCAACTATTAAGAATTTCAGAAATGAGTATGATGCTCATATAGATGATAAAAAATGTCCTGCGGGTGTCTGCAAAGCATTGATGACATATTTTATTGTTGAAGAAAACTGCGTTGGTTGTACAGCTTGTGCACGTGCATGTCCGGTTGGGGCTATCAGTGGTGAAAGAAAAGAAATTCACTATATCGATCCTGCACTTTGCATTAAATGTGGTGCCTGTGAAGAAAGATGTAAATTCAACGCGGTAATCGTAAAATAAGGAGATGAAGTTATGGAAACAGTAAAACTAACAGTAGACAATAAAAAGATAGAAGTACCTAAGGGGACAACCATATACAAGGCCGCCAGAAAATTGGGAATAGATATACCTGTTTTATGTTACATGGATCTCGCCGATCTGAATATTGAACATAAACCTGGTGGTTGCAGGATCTGCTCTGTGGAGGTTGAAGGAAGAAGAAATCTTGCACCATCATGTTCAACAGAAGTCTTTGATGGAATGGTTGTGAAGACTCATTCAATGCGTGTGCTCAATGCCAGAAAAACAGTAATGGAACTTATTCTTTCAGATCACCCCAAGGACTGCCTGATATGTCCCAAATCGGGAAACTGCGATCTTCAGAACTTGGCTATAAAGCTTGGAATAAGAGAAACTCCATACCAGGAATTCAGTGAAATGTCCACCTACCGCAAAGACTTTTCACCTTCTATTATACGTGATATGGATAAATGCATTATGTGCCGGCGTTGCGAAACCATGTGCAATGAATTTCAAACCGTAGGAGCTCTTTCTGCTGTAAACCGAGGGTTTAACTCTGTAGTGGCACCCGCTTTTGAAATGGATCTTGAAGACTCACCGTGTACATACTGTGGTCAGTGTGTTGCAGTTTGTCCTACAGGTGCATTAACTGAAGTAGATCATACAAATCAGCTGATAGAAGATCTGTCGAATCCGGCTAAAACTGTTATTGTCCAGACAGCTCCTGCTGTGCGTGCTGCCTTAGGTGAAGAATTCGGGATGGAACCGGGAACTCTCGTAACCGGTAAAATGGTAACTGCTCTGCGCAGACTTGGATTTAATTATATTTTCGATACTGATTTTGCAGCCGACCTGACCATTATGGAAGAGGGTACTGAATTGCTTGACAGGCTTAATCGTCACCTGAAAGGTGATAAGGATGTTAAATTACCCATTCTTACATCATGTTGTCCGGGTTGGGTAAATTTCTTTGAGCAACAGTTTACAGACTTGCTTGATGTACCATCAACAGCACGTTCCCCGCAACAAATGTTCGGCGCTATCGCAAAAACCTTCTTTGCAGATAGAATAAAAGTGGCCCGTGAAGACCTGGTAGTGGTTTCGATAATGCCTTGTTTAGCTAAAAAATATGAATGTCAGCGCGACGAATTTAAGGTTAACGGTAACCCCGATGTTGATTATTCTATATCGACTCGTGAACTTGCGCATCTTATCAAGCGTGCTAATATGGACCTTAATAATATGCCTGAAGAAGATTTCGATCAACCGCTTGGTGAATCATCGGGAGCGGGAGTAATATTCGGAGCAACCGGAGGTGTCATTGAAGCGGCAGTAAGAACAGCTTATGAGATATACACGAAGAAAAAACTTGATAGGGTCGATTTCAAACAACTTCGCGGAATGGAAGGAATTCGTCATGCAAATGTAGATTTCAATGGATTAGAAGTTAATATTGGAATTGCCCACGGACTCGGAAATGCAAGAAAACTGCTTGAGGATGTCAGGAATGGTATAAGTCAGTTTCATGCAATTGAAATAATGGCATGCCCCGGTGGTTGCATTGGTGGTGGCGGACAACCATTACACCATGGTAATCTTAGTATATTACAAAAGCGTATGGAAGCTATATATCGCGAAGATGCCGGTAAACCCATTCGAAAGTCACATGAAAATCCATATATCATCAAATTATATGAGGAGTTTCTTGGCAAACCGATGAGTGAAAAAGCTCACCATTTACTTCATACACATTACATTGATAAAAGCAAGAAGATAATCTATATGAAGTAGTTGTCAGGGTTGAAATTTTTAGAATTACATTTATTGAACGATTAAACAGACAATTATGTCAAGAATAAAAGTAGAACTGAGAAAAGACCAGATTGATAAAATAAAAGAGATCTGCAGATCATTTAATAATAATGAAGGTGAGCTTATAAATGTACTGCATAAAGTGCAGGGAGAATTTGGTTATCTGCCTGCTGAAGTGCAGGAGGTTATTGCTCAGGAACTTGATATTTCAGTTGCAAAAGTATACGGGGTTGTTACTTTTTACAGCTTTTTTACTATGATTCCCAAAGGGAAACATCCAATTTCAATTTGTACCGGTACTGCATGCTATGTTCGGGGTGCCGAAAAAGTACTTGAAGAATTTAAGAAAGAACTGGAGATTGAAGTTGGCGAGACCTCAGCCAATGGTAAATTTTCAATAAATTGCCTTAGATGTGTCGGAGCCTGTGGACTGGCACCCGTTGTCATGGTTGGCGATAAAACTTACGGTCGTGTTGCACCCGAAATGGTAAAAGATATTCTGGGAGAATACGAAAGTCAGTAATGTTAATTTATGTCTGCCAGATTGTTGTTATGCAAACTGGTTATTTAAAGGTTATACCGGACAAGCTGATAAACGATTTAAAATATATTCTTTCAACAGCATTTTGTAATCGAACTGTCAGGATCTAACCTTTCAGTGACTGATGAAGTCGTTTAAAAGAAAAACTAAGTAACGAAGTTGTTGAAATATATTTCTTAAGTGCAATTAATTAAAATCTTATGTTCCTTACATTAGCTAATTATTTAGCATTTGATGAGATACTACCTGCTCATAACATTGGTTATTTTCGCCCTTAGTAAATCAGTTTGCCAGGATAATAAACCATTTTCTTCACATCAGGCAGGTATTCATGGAGGCTTAACGACCGGAGTAGGTTTTTCCTACAGATATTGGCCAAATCGACTCGGACTTCAGCTGACACTTCTCCCAATAAAGGTTGATGAAGAATGGAAGGATATCCTGGGTGTCCAGGAGTTTGCAAGATCGTTTTCTCCGATAGGAGACACGGAAAAATTTATAAGTATTGGCGTTAGTGGTTTATATACTCTCAAAAAGCTTCAGTCATACAGACTTATTTCATACTTCGGAAATCACGTATTAATTAACAGAAACAGTGAGACGTATAATCTGGGTGGTGGTGTTGGAATATCATTTTATAAAAAGGTGAGTTTTAGTTTAATGCTCGGATATGGTGCTTTTGATGTTTTAGGGCAGTTTAATTTATATCCGACAGCAGAGTTGGGCTTGTATTTATGCTTTGAAAAACAAAAATAATGTTCAGGTACTTTATATTCTTCATAATAATATTTATACCCTTAATACTTAAGGGGCAGGAGGATGAGAAAATCAGAAAAAACCAGATAGGTGCCCATGCGGGATTTACTACGGGTATGGGACTTTCATATCGTTTTTGGCCAAAAAAATAGGTTTACAATGTACATTCATTCCCATAAAAAGTGATAGTACAAATTTTTATAGTGCTGCCATAACTGGATTATATAGTATAAAAAGAAAGAAATATGTTCATTCTTTCCTGTATCTTGGGAACCATCTTGTCGTATCAGATGACGATTATGAGTACAATATTGGATTTGGCCCCGGGTTTTCATTTGGTAGTTTTATTTCATACAACCTGATGTTGGGTTATGGTTTTTATGATATAACCAATACATTCAGTTTATTTCCGACAATCGAAATGGGATTATATTTTAAATTCTAAAATCAAAAGCAATGAAAGTTTTTATTCTATTTTTTGCGATTGCTTTATGTGCCACTCACATTTATTCGCAGGAAAATGATAATCCCGAGCCAAGAAACAATGAATTTGGAATTCATGCCGGCACAAGTACAGGACTTGGTCTTTCATACAGACACTGGTTTAATAAACCCGGATTACAAATTACCTTGTTACCAATAATATCAGACGATTATACATTTGTGAGTGCAGCATTAACAGGGCTTTATTCTTTTAAAGAAACTAAATATGCAAGAGTTTATGGGTATCTGGGAAATCATATTATTTACAACTCAGATACCAGTGATCCTGTAACTTATAATATCGGTCTGGGCCCGGCATTCTCTTTTGGTTCCACTGTTGCCTTTAATCTTATGTTTGGTTATGGTATGTACGATATTTTGAATAGTTTTAATTTATTGCCAACAATTGAAGGGGGTTTATATTTTAAATTCTAATACCCAAATATTATCACAGATTTCTTTTTCTTAATAATGCAGCAACAACAAACTTTTTTTAGAATATTATTTTCATAAAAGAATTTTATCTTTGATCTACCACTGAGACTCTCTTATTACAAATTATGAATAAGAAATTTACGCAAAACATTTTAGCCTGGTTTTGCTTCATATCATTTGGACTTATTAAAATTGCTCCTGTTTATTCACAAAGTCCGGCCCTCATTTTCAAACATCTGACTGTTGAAGATGGTCTTTCACAAAGCACTGTCCATGCGATATATCAGGACAGAAACGGTTTTATGTGGTTCGGTACTGACATAGGACTGAATAAATACGATGGCTATGAATTTACTATTTATCAGTTTGATGCACAGGATACTACTTCAATTAGTTCGAACTTCGTGGTTGAGATCTATGAGGATAGTTACGGAGAAATGTGGATTGGTAATGGGTATAATGGACTAGACAGGTTTGATCGTGAGCAGGAAATATTTTTTCATTACCGACAGGATACAAATAAACCTGGATGCATAAGTAATAATAATATCAGAACAATTTTTGAAGATTCACACAAAAATCTATGGATAGGAACTTCAGGAGGAGGGTTAAATCTTTATCAAAGAGAGTCTGATAGCTTTACTTACTTTATTGCCGATTCTTTCAATTCAAAAAGTATTGGTAGTAATTTTGTTTGTTCCATCGGGGAAGATACATATGGAAATTTGTGGATAGGGTCTACGTCGGGTATTTTATCAAAATATGATCCCTTAAAGAAAGAATTTACCAGTTATGAACTTTTAGAAAATTACCAGGCCGATCTTTTTAATACAAATTTCGGAGCGATATATGTCGATTCCGATAATAATATATGGTTCGGAACGGAAAATGGTTTATTCTATTATGATCAGTTAAAAGATAGGTTTGAACATTATAAGAGTAATGTAAATGAGAATAGACTTAATACAAATGCTGTTACTTCAATTTTTGAACTTGAGAAAGATATATTTCTGATAGCTACCGATCATGGCGGTTTAAATATATACAATAAGAAGACAGACGAATTCAGCTTTCATAAAAGTTCCCGCTTCGATGAAACTACTATAAGCAATAATCAGCTGTATTCAATATATTGTTCACCCGATAATATTATTTGGATTGGAAGTTTTCACGGAGGAGTAAATATTTACGATCCAAAGGCAATTAAATTTCAACAGTACAGATACCTTATGTCTGAGAAAGAAGCTGCTTATTGCTGTAGTTCAGTGTTGACAATAGCAGAAGACGCAGATCAAAATGTGTGGATTGGTACCGATGGAGCCGGTATCGATGTATATAATCCTTCAAATGGTAGTATTAAACATCTGACCGTTAAATCTAATAAGAAACATTCCATTAGCAGTAATATTATTACTGAGATTTACAGAGACAGTAATAACGACTTGTGGTTGGGAACATATTTAGAAGGGATGTCGATGTATAGCTGGGAAGATAAAACATTTAAACACTATAAGCATGATCCTTTAAATGATAGTAGTCTGGGAGGTAACAATGTCTGGACAGTTCTGGAAGACCATACAGGTCTGTTGTGGATCGGAACAATTGGTAACGGAATTGATATTTTGGATAAAGAAAACAATGTTTTTAATCATTACACCAATAATCCCAATGAACCGAACAGCATAAGTAATAATGATATATTTATAGTATTTGAGGACAGTAAAAATAATCTCTGGATTGGCACGCGAAACGGATTGAATCTGTTTAACAGGAATAAAAAGAATTTTAAAAGATATATACCTGATCAGGGAAATGATCAATCTATATTTGGGGCATGGGTTTATGATATTTTTGAAGACTCAGAACGAAACCTCTGGATAGGTACCGATATTGCATTAAATAAGTTTAATCCTCACTCACAAAGTTTTACCCATTATATGGAAAGAGATGGACTAAATGGGAATGCAGTACTTGGTATTCTTGAGGACAGTAAACATAATCTTTGGTTGAGTACAAATCGTGGTCTTTCGAAATTTAATCCGCACGAGAAAACATTTAGAAATTATGATGTTGCAGACGGACTTCAGGGTAATGAATTTAACTACACTTCAATTTTATTAAGTTCTTCAGGCATGATGTATTTTGGAGGTAAAAATGGATTCAATGTTTTTCATCCTGACAGTATTGTCGATAACCACCTGAAGCCCCCTGTTTTTATAACCGATTTCAGTATATCGAATGAAAGAGTCGGCCCCAGCGCGCAAAATTCAACTCTTAAAAAGCATATCAATTTTGCCGGTGAAATTCAGTTGTCATATAAACAGTCCGTGATCACTATTAAATTCGCTGCACTTAACTATACCAACACCAATAAAAATCAGTATAGATATAAGCTTGAAGGATTTGATAGAGAATGGATAGAAAGTGGTACCAAAAGAGAAGTTACTTATACCAACTTGAATCCGGGAAGATATACTTTTCGTGTGCAGGGATCAAACAACGATGGTGAATGGAACGAAGAAGGAGCATCTCTTGATCTTATCGTAATACCGCCATTCTGGAAAAGAGGTTGGTTTTATTTACTTGAGCTTTTACTTGCAGTTGCAATAGTAGTCTTTTACATAAAGTATCGTGAAAAGCGACTTCAAAATGATAAAAAAATATTACAGCAAAAAGTTTCGGACCGTACAATTAAAATTGAACAGCAAAAGGCAGAACTTGAACAGCACAGAAACCATCTTGAAAAACTTGTTGAAAAAAGAACAAGAGAATTAAAAGCTGCCAAGGAAAAAGCCGAAGAATCGGATATGCTGAAGTCGGCATTTCTGGCCAATATGAGTCATGAAATTCGAACTCCGATGAATGCAATTGTTGGTTTCTCAAGTCTGTTGAAAGATACTGACCTTACTCCCGAAGAAAGAGATGAATTTATCAACCTGATTAATGTCAACTCAGAATCCCTGCTGGTAATTATTGAAGATATTCTGGATCTTTCACTCATTGAAGCCAACCAGGTACTGATAAGAAAAGAAGTATTCAGTGTAAATGAAATCGTCGACCAGATTTATTCGTCTTTTACACTAAATAATAAAAAAGATGATCTTACAATAAAATTAAAAAACAGCATTAAAGATCAGGACCTGAAAATTTATTCCGATAAATTCAGAACTAAACAAATCCTGGCAAACCTGATGAATAATGCTTATAAGTTTACTGACAAAGGTTATATTGAGTTTGGATTAAGTATACGAAATGAAGACCTGCTTTTTTATGTTCATGATACAGGAATAGGTATTTCAGAAGAAGAGATAGATCATATTTTTGATCGGTTTAGAAAATCAGCACAAAATGCCCAGGGTTCATACAGGGGTGCAGGGTTAGGTCTTTCAATATCGCAAAGACTTGCCCAGCTTTTAGGTGGCAAGTTAAAAGTTGAATCAGAATTCGGGGAAGGCTCCAGTTTTTATTTCTCCTTACCTTACCAGGCAACTGATTCTCATGTTCACGAAAATCCATCGAAGAAACATACGAAACAGACCTATAACTGGCATAAAAAACAGGTTCTTATTGTTGAAGACGAAAAAACAGTTTACCTGTACATTGAACAGCTTCTTAAAAAAACCGGAATAACAATTGATTGGGCAATAAACGGCCACGACGCATTAAAAAAATTTTCAAATCGCAGTAAAAAATCTATATATGATGTTATACTGATGGATATTAAAATGCCAATAATGGATGGTTATGAAGCAGCAGAAAAGATCAGGGCCCAGTATCCCGGCCAGGTTATTATTGCCCAAACGGCTTACGCAAGGTCGGAAGATGAATATCAAATTCTTAAAGCCGGGTTTAATGATTATATTGCCAAACCGATTAAACCTGATTTTTTGTTCTCGGTTTTAAATAAGTTTTTATAATGCAAAAAAATATCAGGAGTTAATTCCTTGGATGAAATATTTTTAGATTTTGCTGATAATGATCTAAAGTATGATCGGTCGTTTGAAATTGATTAATTTTAACAAACAATTATAAAAACTACTCGACATCATGAAAAAATCAATTGTAATCTATGGTTTATTAATGGTGACAGGATTTAATTGTTATTCGCAAACTTATGTTGCACAGTTTAATCCTGTCGGCTCAAAAGAATGGGGCTATATTAAAACTGACGGTGAAATTTTAATTCCTGCGCAGTATAGAAGATGCCATGCATTTTCTGAAGAAGGTCTCGCTGTAATATATGATAAGCAAACAAAAAGATTCTATTTCATTAATTTGAAAGGTGAGAAACTGGATACAGAAGTTAAGGATTTTAGAATGAAAGAGGCTTTTGGTTTTGGGTTAAAAGGTTTTGAATTTGGTATGGTTCAGGTGAAATATGATGATAAATGGGGCTACTTAAATACTGAAGGGAAAGCTGTTATTCCGGCAAAATATGATTATGTCTCAGAGTTTGAAGGAGAGTATGCAGTTACAAAAATTGGGGATGCCTTTTATATTATAGATAAAAAAGGAACTGAAACATCAGTTAAAATTCCTGATTTGGCAGATGTAAGAAATTTTTCTGAAGGTCTTGCTCCTTTTAAAACAACAGCCGGTAATTTTGGATTTATAGATACCAAAGGTAATAAAGTAATAGAGGCTCAATATGACGGAGTTGGCTATTTTGTGGGAGGACTTGCATGGGCTAAAACTACTGAAGGTACAATTGGTTATATCAAAAGTGACGGACAATGGGCTATAAAACCACAGTATAAAGCTGCGAAGAACTTCGACCCGGCGAGTGGTATAGCACGAGTTAAAGATGGAGATGTTTGGTTATATATAAATAAATCTGGAGAAAAAACACCCACGTCCGATTCTGAAATAGTAGAAGACTTTATTGACGGCTTAGCCAGAGGTAGGAAAGAAAATAAATTCGGCTATTATAATACAAAGGGGGAATGGGTTATTGAACCCAAATTCGATGGCGCTCGCGATTTTATAAATGGTTTTGCTTTAGCGAAATCAGGCGATTTATGGGGTATTATTGATAAGTCAGGTAGCTGGGTGGTTGAACCTGAATTTGCTGGTCTTAAGGATGTAGCAAAAGTTAAATAGTTCAAAAAATCAGGATTTTTTATTTCGGAATATAATCATTAGCTCCGGCATTCAAGCCGGGGCTTTTTTTAATGCCTGCGGTTTTTCAGAAGTCTCTGATAATTATCATATCTTTTGTTATTTAAACACATTCTATTTTAGCATTTTAACTAATTATTTTACACCTTATAATTGAATTGTACTATTCAATTGAATTAAATTTATAATAAATCTAAATTACCATTTAGAGCTTGGTAGAGATTTTAGAAAGTTCTATCTTCGTTTGTGAAAAAAATAACAAATAACACTTCTTATAGTTATAAACCATTGTTTATCAAAAAAATATCTTCAAGTTTATGAAGAAATACACGCAGAAGGTACTGGATAAATATCATCACGATAAGACTCGCTTGATGGATATATTAATTGAAATTCAATCTGAATACGGATATATTTCATCTGAAGTAATTACGATCATTGCTCAGGATCTGAATATGTCTGAGGTTGATGTTGAACAAACCATTTCTTTTTACCATTTTTTCAGCATGAAACCAACAGGTAAATTTTCGATTTATCTGAATAATAGTGCTGTTGCTAATATGATGGGCAGAAATGAAGTTGCTGCAGCATTTGAAAAAGAAACCGGAATAAAGTTCGGTGAAACAACCCCCGATGGTTTGATAGGTTTGTATGAAACTTCTTGTATAGGGATGAATGATCAGGAACCGGCTGCAATAATCAACAATCGTATTTTTACAAAGCTTACAGCTTTTCGGGTAAAAGAAATAATTCGCGATATCAAAGAAGGTAAGGAAATTGAAAAAATGTTCTCAGCCAGTTTTGGTGATGGAGCAAATCGCAACGCACTTGTTAAATCCGTTGTCAGCAATAATATTAGAAAAATAGGGCCTATTCTCGACCCTGATTATAAAGTTGGGGAAGCTATAAAAAAGATAATCAAGATGACTCCTGAAGAGGTTATTGCAGAAGTAAAGCACTCTAATATCCGAGGTAGGGGAGGTGCTGGTTTCCCTACCGGATTGAAGTGGGAATTCTGCAGAAATGCCGAAGGTGAAAAGAAATACATCTTTTGTAATGCCGATGAAGGAGAGCCGGGTACCTTTAAGGACAGAGTTATACTTACAGAACTGCCTCGTCTGCTGTTTGAAGGAATGGTAGTTGCCGGATATGCTGTAGGAGCATCAGAAGGGATATTATACCTACGATATGAATATAAATATCTGGAGAATTACCTGGAAGATATTTTAAAAGCAGCCCGTGAAAAGAATTATCTGGGTAAAAATATTATGGGTAAAAACGGATTCAACTTTGATATTCGTATTCAGTTTGGAGCAGGGGCTTATGTGTGTGGAGAGGAATCAGCGCTTATTGAATCTGCTGAGGGGAAAAGAGGTGAACCACGTGACAGGCCTCCATTCCCTGTTGAGAAAGGATACCTCGAAATGCCAACTGTGGTGAATAATGTTGAAACACTTTGTTCAGTAGTAAAAGTAATTTTAAATGGTGGCGATTGGTACAGATCATTTGGTACCGCAGATTCAACAGGAACAAAGCTTTTAAGTATTTCCGGAGATTGCAGAAACCCCGGAGTGTATGAAGTAGCATGGGGTTTTTCTGTTAATGATATTCTTGAAATGGTCGGTAAATCGGGTAATGTCCAGGCTGTTCAAGTGGGGGGACCTTCAGGTTCACTTATTGGTCCGGATGAATTTAACAGAACTCTGGGGTATGAAGACCTTGCTACAGGTGGATCACTGATAATTTTTGGGGAACACAGGGATTTACTGGAGGACGTTGTACTTAATTTTATGGAATTCTTTATTGAAGAATCATGTGGAAGCTGCTCAACCTGCAGGATATTACCTACTGTACTTAAACAGAAATTAGAGAAGATTCTTAATGCACGTGGTATCGCACAGGATATTGCGGATATTGAAAACTGGGGTAAATTTCTTAAGGCAAGCAGATGCGGACTTGGGCAAACTGCTGCAAATCCACTGCTGACATCTATAAAGAATTTCAGACACCTTTATGAAGAAAAGTTACAAACCGCAAAAGAATACGATACAGGATTCGATCTTTCAGCAGCAGTAAAAGATGCTTGTGAAGTAACACATCGTATTCCTAATATTTAAAAAGATATTGTATGAATCAGATAGTAAATATCACAATTGACGGCATTGAATGTATGGCTCAGAAGGGACAGTATATAGTTGATGCAGCAAAAGATAACGGAATATATATTCCCACACTTTGCAATTATCCGGGAGTTAAACCCAGGGGAAGCTGCAGAATTTGCACTGTAAAAGTCAATGGAAGGTTAATGACAGCATGTACTACGCCAGTATCTGAGAATATGGAGATTATAAATGAAGATCCTGAACTGGCTGATTTACGAAAGGCAATTATCGAGCTGTTCTTTATAGAGGGAAATCACTTCTGCCCGGCTTGTGAAAAAAGCGGCAACTGCGAGCTCCAGGCCCTGGCATACAGATACAAGATTATGGTCCCCAGGTTTCCATATGCATTTCCGCAGCGTGAGCTTGATGCATCTAATCCCAAACTAGTGAAGGATCAAAACAGGTGCATTCTATGCAAAAGATGTATCAGAGGCATTCATGATGAAAAAGGCAGGACAATTTTCGCTTATCGACGCAGAGGAACTCATGTTGAAATTGGGGTTGATCCGAAAATAGGAAAAGATCTTTCGGATGATCTGGCCCAGAAATCGATGGATATATGTCCGGTAGGCGCTTTGCTTGTTCGTGAGAAAGGTTTTGATGTCCCGATTGGTGAACGTAAATATGATAAACAATCGATCGGTAGCGATATAGAAGAAAAGAGATAATTACATGTTCAAAAAGAAATAACAATGGGTAAACCAGTAGTAGCAACAACATCATTGGCAGGATGCTTTGGATGTCATATGTCATTATTAGATATCGATGAAAGAATACTTGAACTGATTGATCTGGTAGAATTCAATAAATCGCCGATAAATGATATTAAAAAGTTTACTAAGAAATGTGATATCGGACTTATTGAAGGAGGATGCTGTAATAGTGAGAATGTTCATGTATTGAAAGATTTCAGAGAACAATGTAAGATACTTATATCTGTTGGTGAATGTGCAATAATGGGAGGTCTTCCGGCAATGAGAAACGGCATTCCTATTAAGGAATGTCTTGAGGAAGCATATATCAATGGACCGACAGTTTTAAACAATACGGAAAAGATTATTCCGAACGATCCGGAAATTCCAATAATGTTAAATAAAGTATATCCTTGTCATGAGATTGTTAAAATGGATTACCATTTACCCGGATGCCCTCCTCGTGCAGATCTGATCTGGGAAGCACTGGTAGCACTCATTACAGGAAATGAGATGAAACTCCCTTATGAAGTAGTAAAATTTGATTAATTAGAAGCATGGGACAAAAAATTACGATAGAACCGGTAACACGTGTCGAAGGACATGGTAAAGTAACTATTCATCTAGATAATGATGGACAAGTCACACAAACACGTCTTCATATAGTTGAATTCAGAGGATTTGAACGTTTTGTTCAGGGAAGACCTTACTGGGAAGCACCTGTACTGGTGCAACGTCTTTGCGGAATATGCCCGGTTAGCCATCATCTGGCGGCAGCAAAGGCTTTAGATGTTATCGTAGGTGCAGGAACAGGTGAAGGGCTTACTCCAACCGGTGAAAAAATGAGAAGGTTGATGCATTATGGACAAATATTTCAGTCGCATTCTTTACACTTTTTTCATCTTGCATCCCCTGATCTTCTATTTGGTATCGACGCTGATCCTGTAAAACGTAACGTATTGGCTCTGGCACTTGAAAATAAAGATCTGGCAGTTCAGGGAGTCATGATGCGTAAATTCGGACAGGAAATAATTGCAGCAACTGCCGGAAAAAAAATACACGGAACAGGTGCTATACCCGGTGGTATTAATAAACATCTCTCTGCTGAAGATAAAGAAAGATTACTGAACGGTCCGGCACCATTAAATATCGATTCAATGATCGACTGGTCACTGGCAGCCCTTGAGTTTTTTGATGATTATCACGAAAAAAATAAGGGTGTTATTGATCAATTTGTCGAATTTCCATCCAGCTACCTGAGCCTTGTTCGTAAAGACGGTGCACTTGATTTATATCATGGCGTGTTAAGAGCTAAAGACAGTAAAGGAAGCATTATTCTGCATGATGTTGATTACCAGGATTATTATAAATATATCGATGAAGAAGTACGAAATTGGAGTTATATGAAATTTCCTTACCTGAAAGAATTAGGGAAGCAAGAGGGTTGGTATTCGGTAGGTCCTTTGGCGCGTTTAAACAATGCTGAGTTTATCGATACTCCGCTTGCACAAAAGGAATTTGAGAAATTCAAAGCATATACAAAAGGTGGCTTAAATCATATGCCAATGCATGCTCATTGGGCAAGGTTGATCGAGATTTTACATGCAGCCGAAAAAATGAAAGAACTGCTTCAGGATCCCGACCTGATGGAAGGTGAGCTAATAATTAAGGGGATGAAGAAGATGGAAGGTGTTGGTTTATTAGAAGCTCCGCGTGGAACTCTTTTCCATCATTATAAGATAAATGAGCAGGATCAGATAAAAATGTGCAATCTTATTGTTTCAACAACAAACAATAATCAGCCTATGAATGAAGCTGTTAACCAGGTTGCAAAGAAGATGATGACGGGTAAGGAAGAAATTACGGAAGCAATGATGAATGCTGTAGAGGTTGCTATTAGGGCGTATGACCCGTGTTTGAGCTGTGCTACACATGCTCTGGGACAAATGCCACTTGAAATATCACTTTATAATGGTGATAAACTCCTCCATAAAAAGCGAAACATATAAAATCAAGTCAAAATACAAGACGCATTCTGATATTAGGAATTGGCAATCCTGGCAGACAGGACGATGCATTAGGTATCTTATTGTCAGATAAAATTAAAGACTGGATTAACAGGGAAAGTATCAAATTCGTCGATATTGATCAGAATTATCAGCTGAATATAGAAGATGCAGAAAAAATTGCAAATTACGATTTTGTGGTATTTGCTGATGCTTCGGTTGCTGAAATAGATGAATGTAAACTTGAACCGGTAATACCAGACTTGAAAACCGACTTTAGTATGCATTCTGTTACTCCCTCGTATATACTTGCACTCTGTAATAATTTGTTCACAAAGACTCCTGAAGTATATCAACTGCATATAAAAGGTTATAAATGGGAGTTTATGCACGAAATCTCTAAAAAAGCAGAAAAGAATCTTGATAAGGCATTTCAGATACTATCATCATTTATTTTGGAAATAACAGGCTGATCTGGGCTAAATATCAGTAATTAAATTATTAGAACAGATTTTCTTAATAGAAATGAAAATCTGTATCGTATTTTGGTTAAATAAACTTTAAAAATTTTTATTAACTATAAGAAACACTACTTCAATACGTTTAATAGGTTAGGTGATCTTAAGGTTGAACACAAAAAAAATACTTTTGTTGTATTGTGGTGAGATATATCATCGATGGTATGATTTACTTGATTATCTGGAAGATACTTAGTATATTGCCAACGATTTGGGTGAAGGAAATTTTAGTTTATCACATTTCAAAAGTGTCGTCATGCTTACAAAAAATTGGGAAGGCAAAGTCATTCTTGTAGTAGAAGATGATGAAATAAGCCTTGAATTTCTTAAAGAGCTTTTCGAACCATACAAAGTCACCTTGCTTACGGTAGAAAATGGGAAGGATGCAATTAAGATTTGTAAAGAGGATAAAAACATCAATTTGGTGTTGATGGATGTGCAACTTCCGGTTCTCAACGGTAAGGAGGCTATGAAGGAAATTAAAAAGACTCAACCGGAATTGCCAATTGTTGCTCAGACAGCATTTGCAATGTCAGGAGATAAGGAACGATACCTAAACGACGGTTTCGATGAGTATGTTTCAAAACCAATCAATGTTACAGAACTGCTTAATATCATCGAAAAATATTTTGACTAGTAATCTGTGTGCATAACTCATCGTTGTAATTAATTGTTTTTCTTTATAGCTTTAGGATGTAAGTAAATTACATGGTATTACTTCAGTATTGTAATTTGAAATATTATATCCGATGAAAAAAGGCATCCTTATTAAAATATTTATCGCGTCATTATTTTTCCCCGGTTGCAGATCAGACCACAAACCGGCAAATGTGCTTGATTTCGATAGTATAGACTTTACAGAATCTGAAAGTCATATTAGCCCGTTAGATACTCTTGGTGAAGGTTTGCCCATATTTTATAATATGTATCTGTCAGTAGAATTATCATCACTGTTCGAAAGTGCCGGCGCAGTTTTTAAATCGGAGCTTATGAACAACACTGATAAAGTATCAGAGTATATTACCAGTTCACAGAAAGCAATCAACCTTGGTGTATATGCAGTTGATTTAAGTTATGCAAAGGTGTTTGATGAGACAGAAACTGCGAGCAGATATTTCTATGTAATGCAGCAATTAGCAAAAGAACTTGGAATACCAGGTGAATATTTTGAAAATACCGTTCAACGCTTTGAAAGGAATATTGCCGACAAAGATTCATTAATTTATCTCGCCAATGAGGTATATGTAACAACAGAACGGTTTTTAAAAGAAAATGAAAGATATACCTCGGCTGCCATGATTATTACCGGTGGATGGGTTGAAGCAATTTACATTGCAGTTGATGTTGCCATTGAAAGCAAGGATCCTGAAATAATTGAAAGATTAATTGATCAGAAATACTCCTTAAATAATTTAATGTTAATGCTGTCAGAGCACAAAGATAACGAAGTAGTAACTGAGTATCTGAAGGAATTGTCGAATTTAAAAACTGAATTCGATAAAATAACAATTATGTTCGACATTGATTTTAATGAAAGAAGCCCAACAGGTAAGGAGCTAATTAATAAAGCAGTATTGCAAATTCGGGAGTTTGGGTTGAATGTCAGTAAACTTCGTGTTAAGATGATATCTTAATAAATCGATCTCAGAGAAACAGGTAGAAGAGGTCGATCCTTCTGCAATGAATAATATCATATTATTTGTTGATACCATTTTTTAGATATTAGAATAATTTGACTAACTTAATGCCAAAGCTGGAGAAGACTTTTTTACTTATTTGGAATTCTGGCATTAATGGATAAAGACCTAATTTTTATTCAAACAATACTTTCCGATGAGATGATTTCTCAGGGATTCCCACTTGTATACAAGGGTCCGCTTAATCATCAAACCATGAAGTTTTTTACCAGGATGGCCGAGGAGAAAATCTCAAAACGTTGTTCTGATTCCTCAATAAAACGTAAGGTTTTTCATGTAATGGTAGAAATGCTGCAGAATATTACAAGACATTCAGCTGACTATGATGAGGAGGGAAGCGGTAACGGAATTTTTGTTATCGGTGAACGAAGGGGGTACTATTATATTATTACCGCTAATGTTGTCAGATCAAGTGATGTAAAAGAATTGGAACATAGTATTGAAACCCTCAACAGAATGGATAAAGATGAACTTGATAATATGCATAAAACACAAATCAAAACCGGAGAGTTAAGTGTTAAGGGAGGTGCCGGATTAGGATTGATAGATATTATCAGAAAAACCGGTGAAAAATATGCTTATCAGTTCTTACGCCTCGATGAAAATTACCACTTCTTTGTGCTGAAATCAACAATTCATTTTTAACTATTTGGAATCAATCAAAATTACCCACCAAAGTAACTATTTTTAAATATAAGCATAGTAAAAACCAGATTATTGTTATTTTTGTAACAATAATCTGAGTGACCGATTTATCAGTCACCAAGATATTCTGAAGGTCTGACCCAAAAGCATTTCTGATGGAGAAGAGAATTGGAGCTGCACTAATACTTATCGAAAACAAAGAATCGGTTGGAAAATTAAACCAAATCATTTCAGCCTATTCAGGTATTATTCTTGGAAGACAGGGATTACCTTTGCGTGATAAAGGATTTAATATTATAAGTCTGATCCTTGAAGGCAACATCGATGACATCAATTCACTCACCGGAAAAATCGGAAGACTTGAAGGAATACAGGTAAAATCAATACTAACAAAGTATCATTAGTGTGAATCTATTTTATTAAAAAGTTCAGATCTCTGATGTTAATTTACTTGTTGGAGAAATGGGGTAATGTGAAAACAGAATGTTGAGAATTTCAATATTCAAATAAACCATTAACCCTTAAGTGGAAATCTTTTACTATGGTAATTAGCCAGCACAATTTAGAAAGCCATACCGGAGTATTTAAAATAAGTCATATAATGAAATTTATTACGCAGAGTTATAGAATAGAAGACAAGCCAGGTGTATCATTTATTGATAAACAGGAAATCATTGAGCTGCTGGGTAATGCCAGACCCGATTCTAATCAGATTAAGGATATAATTCAGAAATCGATTGAAAAAAACAGACTGAATCTGGAAGAGGCTGCCTGCCTTCTAAAGGCCGATAATCCTGAACAAATAGAGCAAATTAAAGAGGGTGCGATAAGACTTAAGGAAGCCGTATATGGAAACCGGATAGTACTTTTTGCACCTTTGTATGTTGGAAGTAAGTGTACAAACGATTGTCAGTACTGTGGATTCAGAGTTTCAAATAAGGATGCGGTAAGATCCACTTTGTCAGGAAATAAATTAAAAAATGAAGTAATAGCACTTGAAGATTCCGGCCAGAAAAGATTGATACTTGTATTTGGTGAGCATCCCCAGTATAATGCCCGATATATTGCAGATACGGCCAGAAAGGTTTATTCAGTAAAAAGCAAGAATGGAGAGATTAGAAGGGTTAATATTAATGCAGCACCGCTCGATGTGGAAGGATTCAAAACTGTTGCGGATGCAGGTATTGGAACATATCAGATATTTCAGGAGACTTATGACAGAGATACATATAAATTTTATCACCCCAGAGGTCGAAAAGCAGATTATGACAATCGACTGACTGCATTGGACAGGGCACAGGATGCAGGTCTGGATGATGTGGGTATCGGAGCTTTATTTGGATTATACGACTGGCGATTTGAAGTTATGGGACTGGTGAGACATACGAATCATCTTGAAGCTTGTTATAATGTCGGGCCACATACTATTTCTTTTCCTCGCCTGCAGGATTCTTCAAATGTTGTATTAAATCAGCAATACTTACTACAGGATAGCGACTTCAGCAGGTTAATAGCAATACTTCGTCTTGCTGTACCATATACAGGTCTTATTCTTACTGCCCGCGAGAATGCTCTGCTCAGAAAAAAAGTCATGAGATATGGCGTTTCACAAATTGACGGAGGTACAAAAATTGAACTTGGAGCCTACGCAAAAAATAGTGGTTCAACACAGAATTTATGTAATGAGCAGTTCAGAATAAATGATGATCGTACACTGGGCGATGTTATTGAAGAGCTGTTAAAGGAAGATTACCTGCCTTCGTTTTGTACCGCCTGTTACAGACTTGGAAGAACAGGCGAACATTTTATGGAGTTTTCTGTACCGGGATTTATTAAAAGATTTTGTTCACCCAACGCAATTTTAACACTGGCAGAATACTTGGAGGATTATGCAAAACCTGAGCTGGTAAAAATAGGTTGGGAAATGATAGATAAAAACATCCGGTCATTGAACGGAAGCACAAACGTACCTGAACTAAAAAAACGGTTGATGAGAATAAAAGAAGGTGAAAGGGATTTATATTTTTAGAAATGAAAGATATACTTGACAGGGTAATAAAAAGCGATCAACCGGAATCAAAGGATATAATTGTTATGCTGAAAGCTTGTGGTGAAGACCAAAAGGCACTTCTAAGTTCTGCACGGCTGATTAAAAACAAGTCTCTCGGCAATAAGGTATATTTTCGCGGCTTAATTGAATTTTCAAACATCTGTTCTAAAGACTGCTTATATTGTGGCATCAGAAAAGGCAATTTCTTTATTGACAGATATAACATCAGTGATCAGGATATTATTAATGCAGCTGGGTTTGCACGTGCAAACAATTATGCTTCGATTGTGCTGCAGTCAGGTGAGATTTTTTCACCGGTTTTTACCAGAAGAATTGAAAACCTGTTAAAAAAAATCCATAAAGCCACAGATGGCAGTTTGAGAATAACACTTTCACTGGGGGAGCAGGATAAGGAAACTTATATCAGGTGGTTTAACAGTGGAGCACACAGGTACTTACTTCGAATAGAAACTTCAAATCCTGATCTGTATGTAAGAATTCATCCGCAGGACGATTTACATAATTTCGATAAACGTCTTCAGTCTTTATATCATTTAAAATCTATTGGTTATCAAACAGGAACAGGCGTAATGATAGGGCTCCCCGGTCAAACATATGAAGATCTGGCCAATGATATACTTTTTATGAAGACATTTGAAATAGATATGGTTGGAATGGGGCCGTACATTGAACATTCAGATACTCCATTATTTAATAGCAATAATTCTCTGAATTTACAGCAGCGATTTAGTCTGACATTGAATATGATTGCAGTGCTGAGGATTGTTATGCCGAAAATTAACATTGCAGCGGCTACTGCATTACAGGCTATCGATAAAATGGGAAGGGAAAAGGCGATACTTGCAGGGGCCAATGTTATAATGCCAAATATTACACCGGGGATTTACCGCGACAGCTATAGCCTCTACAATAACAAGCCCTGTACCGACGAAAATGCTGATGACTGTATTAACTGTCTTGATGCCAGAATAAAAATGACAGGTAGTGAAATCGGATATGGAGAATGGGGCGATTCAATATTTTTCATTGATAAATCTTCTTCCTGTTAACTTCTTTTAAAGTAAATTATACGAACCTTTGCTTTTTCCAATGAAAGGTTCAATTGCTCTTTCGAATATGCCATGCACATAGGCAATGGCCATACCATAATTTGTTACAGGTATTCCTTTACTTTTAGCCTTTTTAAGTCGGTTAATAAGCTGGCGATGTGTAACCATGCATCCTCCACACTGTATTACCAGGGTATAGTCCTCAATAGGACGTGGTAACTTATCCAGTCCTGCAACAGTATCGTATTCAAGTTTTTTACCGGTAAAATTCGATATCCAGCGTGGTATTTTTACTCTTCCAATATCATCGCACGATACATGATGTGTGCACGATTCAAGAAGCAATACCCGATCGTTATCTTTGAGTTTTGAAATTGCGGGGGTTCCTTCTATATATGCTTCGAAATCTCCTTTCTCTCTGGCAAGTACTATACTGAAACTTGTTAAGGCGATATCGCGGGGGATCGATGCATCTGCTTTGAGAAATACCTGACTGTCTGTTATAGCCAGTTTGGGTTTAACTCCTGTATTCCTGAGAAATGAATCTATCTCTCTTTCTTTTAAAACAATAGCTGTGCAATCATTATCCAGGATATCACGGATCATTTGCACCTGGGGCAGGATCAGTCTTCCTTCAGGAGCCTCAATATCAATAGGAGTTATTAACATAACAATATCACCATAACTAAGCAAATCGCCAATAAGCCCCTTTTTCTTATAAATTGAGTCAGGAATATTGTCTTTTATTTCCTGAATAAGGATTTCTTTTTTCTGTTCCGATTTTAATGCGGAAAAATCTATGGCTTTTGCCCCATAATTTATCCGGATAATCTCCGAAAGCCGTGGTGTCAATTTAGTTTGATCGCTTTTATTATGTACAACAATAAATGGCAGGTCGAATTCATTAAATTTTTCAATGAGCCTTTCTTCTTCTTCACTGAATACATTTTCGGTAATAACCAGTATTGCGAGATCAACCTGTTCAATAACAGCATCTGTTTTTTCAGCTCTCAGCCGACCAAGGTTCCCGATATCATCCGTGCCGGCAGTATCGATCATTACAACCGGACCTATTCCCTGTATCTCTACGCTTTTTTTAACGGGATCAGTAGTAGTGCCGGCAATTTCAGAAACAATTGCTACATTCTGACCGGTAAGCGTGTTGATCAGTGAACTCTTACCGTTATTCCTTCGGCCAAATATTCCGATATGGGGTTTTTTATCTTTACCTTTCACTTCTATTCATTAATTAAATCCTTTATCTGAAACCCTCCTCCGGTAAGATTATCCGGTTTTAATATCTCTTTAAGTTTTTCTTTTTTCATTATTTTTAGGTCACTGTTGGCTTCAAAGATATCACGATTATTTTCTTTCATGTACTTTGCCAGTTCAGATGATTTATTATACCCGATATAGGGGAGGAGCACAGTTGTTACTGAAGGACTGCTGAATAACCTGTTCTCTGCTTTGGCTGTATCAACCTCAAGCGAATTAAATAGGTTATTTGCCATGGTGTTGTTACAAGCAATCAACAGTTTCAGGCTTTCAATAAATGCGTGTCCGATTGTCGGCAGATATGCATTTAGTTCAAGACATCCCTGTGCAGATAAACCTGTGATAATATCATCGTTTGCATATATTTTACGGGTGACACTTATTACGAATTCAGGGACCACCGGATTGACCTTACCGGGCATTATTGAGCTCCCCAATTGTAGTTGAGGTATTTTAATTTCACCTGTTGATGCCACATCTGAAGATAAAAGGCGAAGATCGTTAACCATTTTTTCAAGATTTACAGCATGGGATTTAAGTATGGCATGTACTTCAACTAATGGATCCAGATTGGAAGTTGCATCTGTAAGGTTCTCTCCTCTGGTAACAGGTAAATCTGTTAATTTTTGAAGTGTTCTCACTACTTCCATTACAAAATATTTTGGCACTGCAACAGATGTCCCAATGGCACTTCCCCCAAGATTCACGACTTTTATTCTCTCAAAACATCTGGATATTCGCCACCAGTCGCGTGATAGTGCATCGGAGTATGATCCGAATAATTTACCATATGTGGTTGGCACAGCCTCCTGCATTTGAGTATAACCTATCCGTAAGACGTTCCTGTATTTCTTCTCAGCAATTTCAGCTTTAGAATGTAACAAATTAACAGATTCTTCAAGTTCATTTAGCAATCGCATTATTGCCACACGTAACGATGTAGGTATAACATCATTTGTTGACTGGAAAATATTCGCATATTCAGCAGGATCGATTATTTCGTACTGCCCTGGTTTAAAATTATTTTTTAATAGTGCAAGATTACATATAATCTCGTTCATATTCATGTTGAAACTTGTACCGGCACCCCCAGATATAGCAGGCAAAATCAGATGATGGAAATGTTCACCCTTTTCACATTCTTTTACACCTTCCAAAAGCATTTCAATTTTATTATAATCCGCGATATTAGTTACTGATTTATTCCCGGGATATTTTTCCTCTGCCTTTTTTAAAAAGTCTATAGCCGTCAGATAACATGCATGTTTTACAGTTGCCAAAGCCTGATACCATTCAACGTGTACAGGTGTTTTATCGGGAAAATTTTCTTTTGCACGGAGTGCATGAATCCCATAAAGAGCATTCTCCGGGATATTAACTTCTCCAAGGAAATCTTTTTCTGTTCGCATCACATTTTCAAATAATGTGTAAAAGTACTAAAAGTGGTGGATACATAAATAAAACAGGCGCCATGAGGCGCCTTTGTAATTATCAAAAATCAAAAATTACTTAAAATGCCTGACTTATTGATAATTTTTCAATATACATATTGCCTTGATTATACAACCTGAAGATTAGTATCGTTTCATATATACCTTTAGGTAGTTTTATCTGATTAATGATACCTGGCTCTGTTTTAACATTGTCTTTTACCAATATCCTGCCTGTTGCATCAACTATTTCAAGGATGAAATTCTCTTCCTTATTCAATCCTTTTATTGTGTATGAAAGTACATTATTATTTAGAGGATTTGGAAACAACCATATCCGCGGAGAAGAATCATTGATTTGTGTTATTTCTTCTGTTTCTTTTCCATCAGATGCATTTAATTCATAAGTTGCGTAAATTGAGTAAAGATAATTGTATACCATACTGCTTCCGAAATTCTGCGGCATACCGGCTGGCCAGGCTTCATCTGAGTGCGCCCTTCCCGGGCCTCCGGAGGTATAG
>JAFGIP010000070.1 GCA_016929525.1 Bacteroidales bacterium | reverse complement strand
TGTATATTATATATCTGTAAATCAAGAATTATTCTTATTAAGCGTTTTTATTAAATTAACAGGATGATAATAGTTAATTTAGCTTCTCACAGAAATAAACTTTATCAATTATGAGTCGAACATGAACTTTTTTAATCAATATTTCACAAAAGGAAATAAATAAAATATAATAACATGAAATTAGCATATATCGGAACTTATCCGCCACGTGAATGCGGCATCGGTACATTTACAAGGAACCTGTTCAGATCCATGGTATCTGACCCTGCTTCCCGGCATGACAGGAATAGAACGGCAACGGATTTAATTGAAGGATTTATTGTTGCCATGAACGATTATGAACAAACCTATAATTATCCTGAAGAAGTAGCACACACCATAAGACAGGAACATCAGCGCGATTATTTGAAAGCAGTGAGATTTATCAACCTCAGCGGGGCTGATATTTGTGTACTTGAACATGAGTTTGGAATTTTTGGCGGACAAAATGGTATGTATATACTCCCATTGCTTCACCGGCTTGAAATCCCCCTGATAGTAACCCTTCACACCATTGTAAAAACACCTTCATATAATGAAAAGGCAGTATTGCAGGAAATATGTAAAATGGCTCACAAAGTTGTTGTAATGAGTCATAAAGCCATTGAATTTCTAATCAGTATCTATGATGTGGATAAAGATAAAATTGTTTTTATAGAACATGGCGTACCTGATTTGCAATTTGACCAGGGACAATCCAAAAAAGAGTTTAAACTTGAAAATAAGAAAATACTACTCACATTTGGAATGCTCAGCCGGAATAAGGGGATTGAAACAGTAATTAAAGCATTGCCCGGGCTTATTAAAAAATACCCCGATGTCTTATATCTGGTTTTGGGTAAGACTCATCCTAATGTTCTCCGACATTCCGGGGAAGAATATCGCAATTATCTTCATCGACTGGTTAAAAGTCTTAACCTGAGAGATCATGTTTTTTTCCTCAATGAGTTCGTTAATCAAAAGGAATTATTTAAATATTTATCCGCTTCTGATATTTACATTACACCCTATCTGAATGAAGCACAGATTACAAGCGGTACACTTTCATATGCCGTAGGTGCGGGCTCAGCTGTTATTTCAACACCCTACTGGCATGCCTCGGAATTATTGGCTGATGGAAGAGGCAGAATATTTAATTTTAATGATTCAGAGGGACTTTCATTGATTTTGATGGAGTTGCTGGATAAGCCAGGGGTCTTGAAAGATCTTCGGGAAAAGGCATATGATTATGGTAAGACAATAACATGGTCAAAGTCAGGTGGTAAATACATTGCCCTTGTTGAAAAAATTCTTGCTTCTGAACCTGAAGTATTGGCGAAAAGGGAGACATTAATTGATCCTCTTCTCTTACCACCATTTTCCCTGGATCATATAAAACGCCTTACTGATGACACAGGAATTATACAGCATGCAAAATTTGGCATTCCTAACCTGAAAGAAGGTTACTGTCTTGATGATAATGCAAGAGCTTTGATTATGGTACTAATGACATATCGTCAAAAGAAAAATATTGATGCTCTCAATTTAGCTCCGATATATCTGAGCTATATTCATTATATGCAGAACCTGAACGGCACATTCAGAAATTTCCTCAGTTTTAACCGGAACTTTCTTGATGATATAGGCTCGGAAGATTCGTTCGGGCGAACTATCTGGGCTCTCGGTTACCTGCTGCACAATGCACCAAGCGATGCTTATTACCAGTCCGGGAAATCAATTTTCTTTAATGCTTCACCAAACTTTGAAAAACTTCAGTCTATAAGGGGTATAGCCAATACTATGCTGGGTCTCAGTTATTACCTCAGAAGTAATCCCGCGGACGATTCAATGACAGAAAGATTAAGAAGTCTTGCCGGTAAATTAATCAGACATTATGAAGAAAACAGTTCGGCTGATTGGAGATGGTTTGAGGCATTATTGGCCTATGATAATGGGATATTACCTCTTGCACTTTTACATTCAGCAGAAATACTCAATGATGATACAATACATGACATTGCATTGGAGACTATGAATTTCCTGACAGAAATTACTCTTAAGGATGGCTATTTATCAATCATTGGAAATGAAAAATGGTACAGAAAGGAAGGTGAACGTTCTATGTTTGCGCAACAACCCGTGGATGCCCTTGCTATGATTTTAATGTATCACCAGGCTTTTCATCTTAAAAAGGAGAAAGAATATCTTACTAAATTATTTTCCTGTTTCATGTGGTTTTTAGGGGAAAATGATTTACGAATGAGTTTGTTCGATTTTGAAACAAAAGGGTGCTGTGACGGCTTTGAGAATTACGGTGTAAACCGTAATCAGGGAGCGGAAAGTTCACTTGCTTACCTAATTTCTCACCTGGTGGTTCTGCAGGCATTTGAAGAATTTGAAGAAATAAATTTAATCGAAGAGTGACTTCCACACTGATGAAAATGATAAATTATGTTAATAAAGAGATATACAGGTAACCCTATCCTTAGCAGGGATGATGTGCCCTATCCGGTGGCTACGGTACATAATGCAGGCGTTGTAAAATTCAACGACAAATATATAATGATTTTCCGGTCTCATAAACTTAATGGAAGAAGTATATTAGGTAAAGCAGAAAGTGAAGACGGGTTTAATTTTGTAGTGGACAAACAACCTTTTATGGTTCCTGCAACAGAAGGCATTTTCAGGGAATATGAGGAGTACGGAGTGGAAGATCCCCGGATTGTTTATCTTGATGGTGAATATCTTATAAGCTATAGTGCATATTCCCGGAATGGGGTAAGAATAGGCCTTGCAAAAACCACAGATTTTAAATCCATTGAACGGTTTTCTCTTATTACTGAAGCCGATTACCGTAATGTGGTCATCTTTCCTGAAAAGTTTAATGGCCTATATGCACGCCTCGACCGTCCTCATTCAGAAATATCACCCTGGTCAATATGGATATCATACTCCCCCGACCTTAAATACTGGGGCGAATCAAGGTTAATCATGAAGCCTTCTCAGTATCACTGGGATGAAATGAAGATAGGCCCGGGTGCACCCCCCATCAGAACGACTCGTGGCTGGCTGAGTATCTATCATGGAGTATTTCCTACCATGGATGGGTGCATTTACAGGCTGGGCCTGGCATTACACGATCTCCATGATCCCTCTGTAATAATTGCGGTGGGAGATGAATGGATTTTACAACCCGAGGAATCTTACGAGGTCAGCGGCTATGTCCATAATGTCGTTTTTTGTTGTGGTGCTGTTCCTGAAAAGGATGGCAGTGTAAAAATCTATTGGGGTGGTGCTGACTCGGTGATGTGCGTTGG
>JAFGIP010000069.1 GCA_016929525.1 Bacteroidales bacterium | reverse complement strand
GCGATGTTATTACCGATGCCCTGGTAAACAAATCGGATACTGCCCAGCTGGTTCGATTTATTGTTACGCCTTATGTACAGGGTGGTAATGGAGGTGGTTGCCCGGGTATACCTTCCATAGCTGAGGTCTGGGTAGAACCTACTCCAAAGGTTGTAATAATCCCACAAGCTGATACCATTTGCGACGGCGATGATGGTACCTTCCGGATTACAAGTCCTACAGGTGCAACATTGCCTGTGAGGTTCGACTATATACTCATTTATGATGCTGATATTACTGCCGATCCTTCAGCAGGAGAAACCATGCTGCATAAGAATGATATCAGAAGCCATACATTCGACAATCAGTCAGATACTGTGCAGCTTGTAAGAATTATTGTCTATCCTTACACTGTTGATTTGAATGATAACAAACGTTGTGAAGGCATAGCAGATACAGTGGATTTCTGGGTTGAGCCAACTCCGGTATTATATGCCTTTACCGAAGATACCATCTGCAATTTCGATGAAAGCAGTTTTGTGCTCAGGAGTCCAACAGGTGCAACACTGCCGGTTCAGTTCTGGTACCGAATTGAGCCTGTAAATCCCGATTCATTTAATATTACTTTCCCAACAACCCAGGTATATGGCTTCGGTAAAAACGACACCATCATTCACGATTTTGAAAATATAAGCGATACCGCACAACTTGTACATATTATTGCTGCTCCCTATACAGTAAGAGCCGATGGAAGCATTCGTTGTACCAATGGAACTCAAACAGCTACGCTATGGGTAGAACCAACTGCCAAAGTACATTTCAGCTATTATGCCGATACCATTTGTTCCGGATTTGAGTTTGTTAACCATCACAATTCACAGGACTCAACCCTGAGAACAGTAACAAAACCCATGGTTGAAGTACGGTTTGAATATGAAATAATTCCTGATAATCCGGCATTTGTTGATATTGACCGGGTTCCTTCAAGTGCTACAGGTATTTTGCCCTTCCATTATTTCGATGGAAACTTCAAGAATAATTCCGATACCATACAGCGGGTTGTGATTCATGTAACACCTTACCTGCTCGATGGAAATGGTAATCCTAAATGCCCGGGAATACCAGATTCTATTGTATTCCAGGTAACTCCAAACTTTACCATTCAGGACAGTGCCAGAACCTATGTAAAGTACAATATCCGATGCCACGGGAATAACGATGGTGGAGTTTACCTGTATCCAAAAGGGGGTGTTCTTGCATTCGGCTCATCATACTTCACCCAACAGGACATTGAATACACCCTCTTCGGAAGTAGCTGGCCAGCTGAATTACAGCAATACTATTCCGATACAATGAATTTCATTGACAGCCTTCCTGCAGGTATATATAATTACAATATTCAGGATATGCTGTCCGGTTGTTCTGCTTCCGACACGGTGTTATTGCGTGAACCGGAATATCCGTTTGAAGTTGAAATTCTGGAAACCAACCCGGTAACCTGTCTGGGTGCCGGAGGCGAGGTTTTTGCTCATAAAACCGGAGGAACATACTTTGCAGATGCCGGTGATACAACTGGGTATTATACTGCTTCATGGTATCAGCTAGGCCTTCTGATCGATACTTTATATGCCGATTATTATTCGCCGGCATACGAAGGCTGGTATATTGTAAGGGCACAGGATACTAACCTCTGCTACGATTACGACTCAATAAAAATTTACTCCAGAGGCAAACCCGATGACTTCTTCCCCACAGCTTTCTCTGATTATGATGAGTTTAACGTGAGTTGTACGGGTTATAACGATGGCGTTGTAAGAGCTTTTGCCACCGTTGAAGGTGAACCGCATAACCTGGTATTTGAATTGCACACTGATGAAGGAATGGTACAATCTAATACAAGTTTAAGCGAAACCTACTTCTATAATCTTTTTGCAGATGACTATTTTATTGTTGTAACCAATCCCGATAATGGTTGCAGCGATACAAGTCAATTCATCACCCTTACCGAGCCGGAATTCCCGCTATCTATAGATGAATACGATATAAGCTGGTATCACGATTCAAGCTGGAATATTTCCTGTAACTGGTCAAACGACGGATTTATTGCTTTACAAACTGTTACCGGAGGACGTCCTGATAATTATTCATACAACTGGTATAAGAATAATGCTTTACTATGCGACTGTGCCGACGATTCATTAGCCAATTTATTTAAAGGCCTTTACAAGGTAATAGTAAATGATGGTTATTGTTATGATAGTGCAGACATTGAAGTTGTTGCTCCAGACTTACTCGATTTTGCACTTCCGCACGATACACTAAATAATTTATGTAATGGCGACCAATCCGGCTATATTGAGGTAACTGCACAGGGGGGTGAACTGCAGGGAGGTGATTATATCTATTCATGGGATCATGATCCGGGACTGGATTCACCACGAGCCGAAAATCTCTTTGCCGGTTCTTATATTGTACATGTTGAAGATGGTATTAACTGTGTGGCAACAGATACAATTACACTTGTTGAACCCGATGTGCTGACCATTTATGATTCAATTGTTAAATATAATAATTATGAAATCCAGTGCCACGGAACAGAAACAGGACAGATTATTCTTGATGTGCAGGGAGGTACAGGCGAGAGAAGCTACGAATGGTATCATGAAGAAGGCGACAGTATTTATTCTGTTCAACCCAATTTGTATAATGGTATTGCAGGCAATTTTAATCTGATGGTTACAGATGTAAACGGTTGTCGCGATTCTGCTGAATATCTTCTTGTTGAACCCGATACCCTCACGCTGGTATTTCATGTTGTAAACAAGAAATGTGAAAGATTCGGAAGTATTGATGCCACGGTTGCACATGGGGTGCCAACATATACCTATACATGGGATGTGCCGGGCGAAACAAAATATTACATCGAAAACCTTGATCCTATAATAAAGGATATGTTTACCTTAACAGTAACCGATGCCAATGGCTGTATTATTACAGATTCGGTAAGATTACTTGAAGAAAGTAAAATGCAGGTTGAGATTAGCGAAGACAAGCCTGTAAGTTGTTACGGGTTCAACGACGGCATTTTAAACTTCACAGATGTGTCGCCGGGTGAAAGGCCTTTCAGTGTAGAATGGTACAGAAACAATGAACTTTTAAACGACAACGATAACGATACGATTCTGAACGAAGTAAATATTGGAACCTACATTGTATTTGTTGAAGATATCAACAGCTGCCGCGACAGAGATACAATTGAAATAACACAACCCGATCAGCTTACTGGTGATTTTATTATAACTCAGGCATCGTGCTACGATACCGCTGATGGTACAATTACACTGAACGCCCTGGGAGGTACTATCGGATATGCCTATGTTGTAAATGGAATACCGGTAAGTAATGAATACCTGACTGACCTGCATGCCGGGAATTATAAAATAGAAATTACGGATAACCGAAACTGTTATATTGACACTACTGTTGTACTTCCCGAACCCGATTCGCTTGACCTTATCGAAACGGCCAGAATTGCCCCGTCCTGCCCCGAATCTCCCGACGGTGAACTAACAGTTCAGGCGCTTGGTGGAAATAAACAATATGAAATAACCTGGATTGACAGAGATGTTACAGGAAATACGCTTTCTGAAATAACCCAGGGTTATTACCTTGTAAAGGTTGTTGATAGCATGTTCTGTAAGACAGAAAGAAGAATATACCTTGAAGCTGATAAACCATTATGCCTGACAATACCTTCGGCTTTCTCTCCAAATGGCGACGGCGTTAACGATACCTGGGAAATTATAAATGACCTTTACCAGGATATTGATATTGCTACCATTTATCCGAATCTGACAGTAAAAATATATAACCGCTGGGGACAGTTGGTATGGATTTCAGAACCGGGATACCCCGAGGAATGGAAGGGAACAGATAACTCCGGCCATGAACTGCCTGTTGACACCTATCATTATGTTATCAGTTCAAATGATATTTATAATGTAAGTGAACGTAAAATTGTAACAATAGTCCGGTAATTTCCACCGTTATAAATAATTACAAAGCAAATTTTTCATAACTATTTGCCGTAAGCTATACAAATAATTAAAAAATATGACATATTTGCCAATGTTGGAGAAAGTGTGCCTGCCAATAAAATATGTATAAAAAACTTCTCATATATACCCTGCTAAGCCTGTTCTGCATAACCGGAAAAGCGCAGCAAGCTCCTTTGTACAGCCAGTATATACTTAATGAGTTTATAATTAACCCATCGGTGGCAGGTATTGATGGCATGACAGTATTTAACCTTTCGGGCCGCAAGCAGTGGCTGGGTTATGAATACGGACCCGAAACATACTCCGCCAGCTTTTCTGCCAGATTACTCAAGTCTGATAATACCATAATCGGACGGACTCAAACCCTTAACAGAAGCCGCATAAAACGTGGAGCAACCGGCAGGGTCGGATTAGGAGCTTCTTTCGCCAACGACCAAAATGGTGCAGTTGACCGAACAACGCTGAATCTTTCGTACGCATACCATATTCGCATGTATAATTCTCAACTGTCGTTTGGCTTATCTTTGCAGGGACAACAATTTAAAATAAATCCGGAACTTGCAGAATTCAGAACACACGACGGTTTTGATATCGATCCCCTGTCTGGTTTATTAGGAAAATCAGCCTATATACCTGACGCAGCTTTCGGGGTTCACTATTCAACCAAAAATTACAGCTTTGGAATGGCTGCCATGAATCTTTTTCAGTCGCCCATTAAATTTGGTGACATTGGTACTGGTTTCGAGGAGCTAAAACAAATAAGACAATATTATTACCACGGAGCCTATAAAAATTTTCTCACAGGCAGGCCAGACTGGCAAATTGAACCTTCGGCAGTAATTAGAATGACCGAGGGGCTTCAGGTAAGTGCTGACCTGAGCATTCGTTTCATTTATAACAACGAGTACTGGGCCGGTGCGTCGCTTCGTACTTCAGGCGAAATTATTGTTTTAATGGGATTGAAGTTTAACCGCATGTATTTTGGCTATTCTTTCGATTATGGTTTCTATGATATCTATAATGATAAAAATAATCTTGTGTGGGGCTCACATGAAGCAGTTTTAGCAGTTAAATTGGGCGACAGTAACCGCCGTTACCGATACTGGGAAAGGTATTAAAAGCTTTTGCAGGACTAAACGCTCACTATACCACAGTAGATCGTCATCCTCGGGCAAGCAAAGCGCGACCCCGGGATCTCCTGCCTCCACAACGTCATACCTGCGCTCAAATTTACCGTCATACCTGCGCAGGCAGGAACCGAGCCACGAAAAGTGGTGAGCTCACTGAAAGTAATCCGATCATGCGGTACCAGAAAACAGATCGCTTCGTGCCTCGCGATGACGAAAAAAAGAAAGACTAGTTCTGAGATGACATATTGGTAAGGTCTGGCGTGAACTTTGAATATAATAAAGTCAGCACAAATTAAGTAATCGTAGTTAATTACTTAATAATCCAAAGAAAAATAAGCATCTGCTTTAGTCATTACCAGGCAGGCACTCCGTGGATAAACCAAAACCTGATAAGCTGAATCCATTTCAGATATTTCAGCCTGATGAAAGGGTATATTAACCAGGGATACCTTTCCCGGATTCTTGGTTTCCCTTCCGGGAATAAAATAAGAAAGCGAATCCGTATCGCTGTTATTTATTAATAGCCAGACCTTATTATCTGATTGTTTGCTTTCCCGGCAGGCTGCAAATAAATTCCTGTTGTTTGTGTTTACTGTGTTCATTTCTCCCGTCAGCACACTTGCCCTTAGTTTTATCAGCACCTTAATATCTTGTTTGAGCCCGGCCGGAATTGATACGGTTTTACTGTGATCCTGAATGTCGGTATAATCGATTCCATAGAAGTGATTATAATACACACAAGGCTGCATGGGCGCAAAAAGAATATAGGCATAAGCTAAAAACCAATCCTTTTCAATCCATTTGTCCGATTCTTTGCCAGTATCATGATTCTCAACAAAACTCACAATTTTTTCTGCCGGCAATGCATATACCGAATCATAGCACAGGCCGGCATAATTAAGCGACTGCATATCAAAATCTGCCCCCGATGAATTACACATGGCAGTTAAAGCAAATTTTAAAGGGAAATCAAAAACCTTAGTATTTATATTGGAGCCTTTATTCACTTTTTCTGACCATTCAAAAATTCTTTGTTTTACAGACGTAAAATATTCAGCAACCATAGGCCCTGCTTTTTCTTTTTCCAACCATACCGCATCGCGCCAGTCCATGATAAACTGTTCATCGATACCTTGCACAAAATCAAGCCTGTACCCATCGTAACCTACAGAATCGATTAACCAGCGGCCCCAATCCGAAAGCATTGTCAATACTTCAGGATGATAATGATTGATATCGTGCCCAAACCATTTCATGCTTTCGGTGACCTTTTCATCGGTCATTTTTTCATTCAGGAAATCTCCTGTGTACCCGGGATGAAAACAGTTGTAGTTCCAGCAAAGCTGAGGTTCAGTTTTTTTCTGAACATAATGAATTCCTGTTGAGGTCATTACCTTTACATCGGCCTGCCCGCTTTTAATGCTGATTCCATGACATTGATTAACCCAAACCTTTTGTTCATTAAGCACATTAAAAAGATTTAGTTTTGCAAAAATGGTGTCTTCAGTATTTGCATGAACGGGCATTTTTACAGGGGCATGCTTGCAATTGGCAACATAAGATTCTCCGATGCTTATCGTTTTGTTTTCCGACAATTCCACAGCATCATTGGTCGCACTCTTCATCAATTCACTAATATCATAGGATGTTTGAAGAATTAATGTTCCATCCCAATTTTGAAAATCTTCCGTCTGATAGGGCAATACCGACAGGTTAATAATTTCTTCTGAAGAATTTGTTATCCGCCAGACAATTTCGTTAACCGGGTAGGGATAGCGCGATGTATCGGCAATTACAGCTTCCCTGTAAATATAATCCTGCAACACAGGATTTACCTCATAGTCCTTAGCCTGATAGGAATACATGTGATTAAGCACTACATCGGCCAGTACAATCATTCTTTGTTCGTTTGTGGTGTCATGGGCTGTTTCGATGAGTTGTTTAAGTTCTTCGTAAGAACCAAAACGTGTTTCATGGGTACCCAACTGAAAATATTTCCCAAGATCGTAATGATCATAAATTCCGTAACCCATATCGTAAATACCCCAATTACCTTTTGACGAAGGTGGCAACCATATTTCCTTTATTCCAGCTTCTTTCAGTTCAGGTATCTTCGAAGTTAAACTGTCATACCAGAATCCGTTTTTTAATTCAGCATCTACAGGAACATCCCAGTAAAAAGCCTGCATCATGACATCTGACTGGCTAAGCAGACAGGTACATTTAATCAGAAAGAGTATAAGAATGATTTTTTTTATCATGTTATAAAATTGATAATAAAAGACAGATTACTTTGTCTCCCGATAGTTATCGTGACTCCTCTTAATGACGTCATTGCGAGCTTGAGGCACGAAAGCGCTGCAACCGAGCTTTGCGAGCTAACTGAAAGTAATCTTTCTAAATAAATCTCAGGTTTTGTATAGTACTTACAATAAAAATGTAATTAATAAAAATCCAGCGTACCTTTCTATTATCAACATGTTTTTTAATATGACAGGGATAAATATCAGCTCCAGACAAAGTATAATCTTAAAAACTTTTAATCATGTTATGAATAAAGTGGTTGTCCGGACAGAATCTGAACAACCACTAAACATTGGGCTAATAATCTTTTAAAATTATTCTACTCATAACCCTTTGGAAACAACTAATCTAAATTTACTGTGCTGTAAATGTATAAGTTAAATCTTCTATATTGACATCAAGCCGGTATGTGCCAACGCCCGGAGATGGGATTTCAGGTGGATCTGGAGTGGCTTCAGTAGGGCGTAATTTAAGAGTCCCCCCTGTTTCATCACCTGTGTCAAGTCCCCATTGCGGTGCCCAGGCTCCCTGGTATTTCAGAATTTTCATTCCGCCAACTTTAAACTCTGTTGTTATGGTGTAAATAGCACTACTCCCATCATTTATTATGGGTAATGCATTATTCGCATTCCAATCGGCTAATGTTGCACCGCCCACGAGGTATACTGTATCAGCCTCCCGTTCTTGTTCGAACCATGGGGTGACACTTAAACTCACCACTTCAGAGGTTTGTTTAAGCTGGCCGCCAATAGCCGAGCTTACCCGAATCTTTACTGCTGTTGCTACAGCAGTTTCAATCCCAAATTTCGTCATTACCGAATTAAGCTCACTATGCGGAATTTCGAGGCTTGTTTCTGAGATTGTTCCAAGAACCTTTGGTTTACTAAAGTCCTTCGATTCAAGATCCAT
>JAFGIP010000068.1 GCA_016929525.1 Bacteroidales bacterium | reverse complement strand
CGTTTGAACCTCAAAAAATTCTACAAACCTTATCTATCAATCTTTTCAAAGAACTTTATATTTTAATATCAAAACACTAGTGATTTGAGGTATTAAACAAATTATAAATTATTAACCATTCTTTTAAACAGTATCCATAAAGTTTTTCTCAGTTCTGTTAAAAATTAGCAACCCAAATAAGAAAATGATTATGGTCGTCAAGCCAGAATAAATTAACATTTTCCATGAAAATAGACCTGCCCCTAAAAAACTGTATTTAAATGTTTCAACTACTCCACTCATAGGATTTGCCATAATTAACCACCTATATTTATGAGGTATCTCTGAAATCGGATAAATAACAGGAGTTGCATACATAAGCAATTGTATACCAAATTGTACCAGATATTGTAAATCGCGGTATTTAGTAGTCATTGCAGAAATAAGCATCCCAAATCCCAATCCCATTAATCCCATAACTAAAACCAGAACCGGAAACAAAGCAAGTGTCCAATTGGGTTGAATATCAGCACCTCTGATAATATAATAGAAATACATTATCAGGAAAAGTAGCATCCCAATTCCAAACTGAATAAGATTACTTATTATAATTGAAAGAGGTGTTACAGCACGAGGGAAATATACTTTCCCAAACAATGGTGCATTAACAGTAAAAGTATTAGAGGTTGTTTTCAAGCAATTAGCAAAATAGTTCCATGAGGTTATACCAGCCAGATAAAAAATTCCTTTTGGAGCTCCATCAGTAGAAATACCAGCTACATACCCGAAAATGAATGTAAAAATTATGGTCTGAAGTAAAGGTTGGATAAGAAACCATGTTGGCCCAAGGATAGTCTGTTTATATTTAGACACGAAATCGCGTCTGACAAAAAGCATCATTAAATCGCGATAACGCCAAATCTCCCTTAAACGAAGATCTAAAAATTTATCACGTGGTTTTATTGTATGTTGATAATTCATAGGCTAAGGTTGAGGGTGCGACTGGAAATTAAGTGATTTTATGATCTTGTTTAAATCATAAATCAATTCATCATTTTTTCAAGGATTTGATAAATATTATCGTTCGTAAAATAATTTACATGTTGTCCATAGATAAGATGACTTTGTGTTTTAAAAGCTGATCCTAGAGATAAAATATAGAAATGCCTTTTATCAGCTTCTTTATTTCCCTCAAAACCTTCGGCGATATTTGCATGAACACTTCCAGATGAACGCCTTATCTGGTAACTCAATCCATAATATTCACTTCTGGGTAGTTGATCAGAAATATGAAAAATATTTACTGATAAATCTATGGCTTTCTTCCATACAGGCATATCTTTAAATGAATTGTACTTCATTTTATTATGGTTGTTAGGTTTTGTATAAGGATGATAAGAATTAAAATATTTAATGAAGTGATAAAATATTTTAAATGCACCATTAAATACCATTTGAAAGATAAGTTTTTCCAAATTTCAGCCTTAGACTTGAACTTAGCCTATTTTTTCATATCCCATAATAATAATAATTCGCCGTCTCCAACTTTAACATATTTTACCAAATCCTGTGGTTTAATAATTAAATAACGAATACGCTTTTTGATAATAATTTCAACCTTTTCAATCAATTTAACCAAATAATCTTGTTTAATTCCATTTCCAACAAAAAGTAAATCTATAATGTTACTATTAACGCCTTTCGCAAAGCTGCCTGTCACAAAAACTTTATCCAAATCACCAATTTGCGATATTACTTTATCTATAATCTGATCAAAACCTACCGATTTCATTACAATATTTCTGATATCGGTAAAAAGCGGATGTTTTGTATTGGCACTGTACATTTTCTTATTCCCTTCCTGGACTGACAACAGCATGTCAGCCTTTTCAAATTTTGCCAGTTCAATCCTTAATGCATTTGGGGATTCGTCCAGTTCATGTTCCAGATTTCTAAGATATGTATAGGAATCTGTGTTCAGAAAAAACTTAAGTAAAAGTTTCTTCCTGGTTTTCGATGTGATTAGTGTATCAAGCACTTTATTATGTTGAATTGTTTAATCTTGTAACTGTTGCTATTAATAAGGTTGGAGATTTTCGAAAGGTAATTTTAAAATAAGAGACTGTTCAACTTTCACTTATTTCCACAGCTCCGCCCCCTCAGTCCCAAATTATGTTTAATCGTTGAATTGATGGCGTTTAGAATCAGGGTCTTTTACTAAAGATTCGATTAAACGATTAAACGATTTAACAGTTACACGTTTACACAGTTATTGGGACGAGTTTGTATAATAAATTTATACAAAAAGATGGAAATCGTTGATAATATTGCCCATCTTTTTTAAATCAGATTTAACGAGAAGTTGGATTTTTAATTCTTTTTATAAGATAAGATGGAATAATTAAAGTAATATTCTGTTTTAATGCGTCAATTTGAACGATAAGTTTTTGCTGATCTTTTGAAGAGACCAGTTTCCCTCTGAGTCCTTTCAGGGAACCATAAACAACTTCTATTTCATCGCCATCTTCGAAATAATTAAGTTCCTCATTTAATGCTAATTCTCCTAAAAAGGTTCTTACGGCATCAATTTGATAATCCGGTATATGCACTTTCTCTCCCGAAATTGTTACATAGCAAACTACACCGCTAACTGTAAGTGCCCCTATATAATCTTCATTATTTACCCTGACAAACACATACGAACGAAATAGCGGTTCATAAACGGTCTTACGGCGATCACTCCACTGCTTCATGGTTTTCTGAAGCGGAAGATATACTGCTATTCCTTTCTCCTCAAGTTCTTTTGCAACCTTTTTCTCAGCTCTCGATTTGGTATACAGGGCATACCAACGTTTTGTAGCATCCAACATTAATCGTATATTTCTTTAATTATTAAACTTTTAATAACAAATGAATTAGTTTGTAATAGTTCAAAGATATTATGAATTAACTTCAATACGAAATGAACTGTATAGGCCAGAATTATTTACCGCTTAATGTAAATATTTGTTCTTTACAATAAAAAATGAACTAACAATACTATTAATATTTATACCATGTTTATGTCAAAACATTATTATTTAAAGTTTGTATAATAATTTGTATCTTAATTAATAATTTTATGATCTAAAAGACAGATTTCATGAATAAAAGCCAAATAAGGCAACCTACAGGCAGCAACGAAATTAAAAGATATCTTAATATTTTTAAGCGCAATTGGTATTGGTTTCTTTTTAGTATCATGTTCTCACTTGCGATAGCCAAGGTAATTAATGTACTGGCACCAAGATCTTATAAAGTTAGTTGTGAAATTGCAGTAGGCGAAAACGAAAATCTTTCACCAAGTTCCACAGAACTTGTTGAAGGAATGGATTTTAACCAAATGAACCCGATTAGAAAAGAAATTGGAATTCTCAAATCAAAAAACCTTGCTGAACAAACTGTTTCCGAGCTAGATTTCGACATAACTTATTATGAACTAATTAAGGGTACAATAATAAAACGAAGAAGGTACAATGAAATGCCTTTTCTAATTACCACTGATTCGACAGACAAAATTATAGCTAAAAAAAACATTTATTTGAAAGTTTTAGAAAAAGGGAAAGTTAAGGTACATGTTGATGGAAATGAAGATAAGTCCAAGACTGTTGAGTTAGGTGATAAATTTTCGAATCCTAATATTTCTTTTAATATTAATTTAAAAGAATCTATTGCTCAATCTCTAGATGAATATACGAGTAAGGAGTATTTATTTTATTTTAATGATTTTACAGATATTGTAAACACATTTTGGAAAAATCTGGAAATTATAACCAGTCCAATGAGTCAGAATATACTTATTCTCTCGGTAACCAGTGAAAATGCAAATCAGTCAATTGCGTATTTAAACAAATTATATGAGCTTTATGATAAAAACGACCTACAGGTTCGTAATCGAATGGCTTCCAATACCATAACATTTATCGATGGTCAGTTAAGTCTTTTAAATGAACAACTTTCGCAGGCTGAAGACAGTTTGATCCGTTTTAAACGATTACATCATGTTTTTCAGTCAGAGATCAATACAATGATTTCTGATGATTTTGTCAGGATTGATAAAGAAATTACTGAAAAAAAATTACTGCTACAAAACATAACAGAGACGCAACTAAAGCTTGATTCTATTTTACATGGTGGTAATATCATAATACCTTATCTTTTAAGTAAATCAGATGTTCGCCTTGAAAAAGGAGTTGAAAGTATTAACAAATTAGTTATTGAACGTGATGTGCTATTACAAAATCAAAAAGTTAACAGCCCTGCCATTATTAAGATCACCCAACAACTTGAGGTAGAAATAAAAGCATTTCAATCCTACCTTGATCAGCAAAAAGATATTACAAATAAACAAATGGTTAATCTCACAAAAGAGTTGGCAAAAATTGAAGTTGAATTACTAAATCTGCCAACTGTTGAACGTCATCTGGCCAAACTTACGCGGGATTTCCAGTTAACAGAAAATCTTTATAATTTATACCAGCAAAGGCGTATTGAAGCTAAACTCGCTGAAGCATCAACAGTTTCTAAAATTCGAATGTTAGATCCTCCAGACAGAGAAACTGCTATTATGGTTGAACCAAAAAAGAGACAAAATATACAAATCGGTGTTTTATTAGCTCTACTTATACCAGCAGTTTTATTCATTATTTATGATCTGATTACTAATCAGGTTAGGGAGTTCCAGGATATTTTAATCCATGTTAATCTTCCGGTAGTTGGTAAAATTGTTCACAGCCGGGCTAACTTTGATTTGCCAACAAAAGAATTTCCCTGGGCTGCTATTACTGAATCATTCCGAACTTTACTTGCCAAGTTAAAATACTTACTTGTTAATCCCAAGCAAAATGTTATCGCTATTACTTCCGGTTCTTCCGGAGAAGGAAAAACGTTTTGCGCAATGAACCTAGCTACTATCATAGCTGCATCAGGCAAAAAGGTTTTGCTCATGGGTCTGGATCTAAGACGTCCGAAAATTCATGAAGTTTTTAATATTAACAACAATACTGGTTTAACAACTTATCTGATTGGTAAAAGTACAAGAGAAGAAATAATCCATGAAACATACCAAAATAATCTTTTTCTAATGAATTCAGGACCCATTCCCCCAAATCCGGTCGAGTTAATTGAACATCAACGTATGAGTTCATTACTCGATAAGTGTAGGAAAGAGTATGATTTTGTGGTAATTGATTCTCCTCCAATAGGCTTGGTAGCTGATGCTTTATTAATTACAAAATTAATTGATTTGTATCTATTTGTTATTCGAATGGATTATACTAAAAAAAATATAATAGGATTACTGAAAGAAATTCAGGAATCTGATTCATTAAAACGGTTGAGTTTGGTTTTTAATGACATAAAGGAACCTGAAAGGTATGGATATGGTTATGGGTATTATAATAACTATTATCAAAAAGAAGAGATTCTCTCGGTTAGAAAAAGATTATTTAAAGGAATTTTTAGAAAATCATGAAATACACTTTTTATATATTAAGTCTTTTTATAATAGTTTTAAGTGCTTGCAGCCCTAAAAAATATATATTAATTAATGAACCGAAACTTGAACAAGGAGATAGTTCCTTTTATAAAACGATTCGTTCAAGTTATTACATACAACCTGGTGATATTTTATATATTTCAATTCATAGTACTTTGTCAGAAACCGATGGTATATTTCACTTCCCAGGACAGGAAGAAGATAATGTTTCAGGTGGCAGCCAAGGTATAAATATATATTTAAAGCAATTTGTTATAGATGATGCCGGAAATATAAGAATACCCGTGATAGGAACCATCTATGTTACAGGGTCTACGGTTGAAGAAATTGAAAAAATCGTTGAAATTGAAGCACGTAAATATGTGCACGATGCACTTGCCAGGGTCAAACTTGTAAGTTATGAAATAACATTTTTGGGGGAATTTGGAGAACCAGGTAAAATCACTTTTTACAAAGACAGGGTGAACATCCTCGATGCTATTGCAAGTGCGGGAGAGGTTACATATTATGCTAACAGAAAAAATATAAGGGTTTTACGACAAACAAAAGAAGGAATATATTCTTATCGAATCGATCTAACAGATATTGAGCTACTTGAAAGCAATAAATTTTATTTACAGCCGAATGATATTGTCTATGCAGAACCATCTGCCCGAAGAATTTTCCGGGTAAATGCCGCAGATTATTCTGTTGTGTTGGCAACAATTACATCAACAATTGCTTTTATTACACTTATGATTAGCTTAAAGAATTAGAGTTTACTTTCTTTGTAAAATATTAATTAAAATTATGTCGAAAAATATTTTCCCCGAGAAGGATCGTTTTCTGTCACGTTCTGATAAAGAAACCCTGTTAAAACAAAAAGGATTGGTAGTCTGGTTCACCGGATTATCAGGAGCAGGTAAAAGTACCCTTGCTCTGGCACTTGAACGCAATTTACATAAGCAGGGGTTGTTAACCCAGATATTAGATGGTGATAAAATCAGAAATGGTCTTAATAAAAATTTAGGATTTACGGCCGAAGACCGTAATGAAAATATTCGGAGAATCGCAGAGGTTGGAAAACTCTTTAGTGACTGTGGGCTAATCACTATTTCAGCATTTATAAGTCCGACACATGCAATCAGAAGTATGGCCCGTGAAATTATTGGTGATGACAATTTCTTTGAAATCTATGTAAGCACGCCCATTGAAGTTTGCGAGCAACGTGACCCTAAAGGTCTATATCAATTAGCCCATAACGGAATTATTAAAGATTTTACGGGAGTGTCAGCACCTTATGAACCTCCTCAGGATGCTGACCTTATTATTGATACCAGTAAGCTGTCTGTTAAAGAATCAACAAAGTTAATTACTGATACTATCCTGCCAAAAGTAAAAATCTTAATTACTTAACAGGGAAAATCGAATAGCTTTTGTTATATAATACTTGCCCTGTTTATTTATTTATAAGGTAATTTATAATAGCAACATTTTATCGTTTCACCGATAAATAAATATGCTTTACCGAATATATATTTTTTAGTATCCCTAGCGATTATACTTTTGACATGTATTATTAAATTAAATATACATGGAACATAATCAAACACAAAGGAGAATCCTGATAGGATTTGTGATTTTAGCAGTTGGTGTGGCATTGCTTCTTAGTAATTTCGGATTACTGAACTATGAAATAAAGAAATACATTTTACGTTGGGAAATGATCCTGATTGTAATGGGATTCATTTTTTTATTATCGCACGATAATAAAGGCCCGGGTATTATAATGCTGGCAATTGGCGGTGCTTTTTATGTTAAAGATTTTTTCGATTTACAATTTAACTTTTGGGAAATATTCTGGCCCGGCCTGCTTGTTTTGGTAGGTATACTCATTATTTTTAAAAGGAAATTCGAACACCCTCACTGCGAAAAAAAAAACATAGAAGATACAGACGATATTATTGATGAAGTTGCAGTTTTTGGTGGTGGTGACAGGACTATTGTTTCACAAAACTTCATGGGAGGTAAAATTCTTGCTGTTTTCGGAGGTTCCAATTTCAATCTCTCAAGAGCAAAGTTAGCCCCCGGTAAAAACTATATCGAAGTACTGGCTATTTTTGGAGGAATGAAACTGATAGTCCCGGAAGATTGGAAGATTACCATCAGGACAATATCAATATTCGGAGGATTTTCTGATAAACACCGTATTATGCCTCATGATAATAGTAGTTCAGAAAATGAACTTATTATTAAAGGTTTTGTAATATTTGGTGGTGGAGAAATTAAAAGTTACTGATAATTCAATAATCATTTTAAGTGCTACATCCAATTCTGAATAAAAGGCAGAATTTTATAACCTATTCGATCATATGGATAATTGTAGGAATAATACATGCCCTTATTGTTTCCGCAACATATGATGTTGATATTTCAATCTCAGCAACTGAAAGCGTCGTTTTTAATTTTCTGTATGCAGTTCTTGGTATAGGAATATGGTACCCGGTATATTTTACCGATCTTGAGAAAAATAAGATAGCAAATTTCATTACCAACCATCTTGCCTCGGCATCACTTGCAGTTGGAATCTGGTTGTGGTTAGGAATAGTCATAATAAAATCTGTTTATAACGATGTCCCGGGTTATATCAACCAGTTAACGATATCCACTCCCCTGAGAGCATTAACCGGTTTTCTTATTTATGCGATTACTGCATCTATTTATTACTTGTTCATTTATTATCAGAATTTTAAAAACAAACTGCTACGTGAGTCCGAGCTTAAAGCTTTGGTTAAAGAATCGGAACTAAATTCATTAAAATCGCAGATTAACCCGCATTTTCTTTTCAATAGCCTTAACAGTATTAGTAGTCTTACAATGATCAGTCCTGAAAAAGCTCAGGATATGGTTATTAATTTATCAGATTTTCTTCGATATTCACTTTCGCATAAAAACGAATCTCTTACTACTTTCGATAAGGAATTAAAAAATATCGACCGATATCTTAAAATTGAAAAAATACGATTCGGTAAAAGACTGAATGTTGAAAAAGATATTATGGAACATTGTGTAAATTACTATCTGCCCGGACTTATATTGCAGCCATTAATGGAAAATGCAGTTAAATACGGAGTATATGAAAGTATCGAACAATCAAATATTTCAATTTCTGCCAAGTGTACAACAGATTTACTTGAAGTACATATCGCCAACGAATACGATCCTGATGTTATTTCAAAAAAGGGTGAAGGAATCGGACTTCGTAATGTGTCGGGCAGAATGAAAATACAATATGGAAGAGAAGATCTTCTAAAAATAGAAAAGAATGATAAAATTTTTGAAGTGATCTTGTTTTTCCCACAAAATGATCTGTAGCTATGAAAAAAATTCGTTCGATTATAATAGAAGACGAAGAACTCGGGAGAGAGTTAATTAAGAACTATCTAAAGGATAGGAATGAAATTGAAATAGTATACGAATGTGAAAACGGATTTGAAGGTGCCAAGGCCATTCAGGAGCAAAAACCTGATCTGGTTTTTCTGGATATTCAAATGCCAAAACTTAATGGTTTTGAAATGCTCGAGATACTCGACAATAAACCCGAAATAATATTCACAACCGCATATAATCAGTATGCAATACAAGCTTTTGAACTAAATGCCATTGATTATTTATTGAAACCTTTTTCAAAAGAACGACTTTTGGGAGCTCTTGAAAAAGCTGTTAACAGAATTGTGAATCAGCAACCACAAAATGAAAAAGTTGAAAAACTTATTCAGCACCCTCTCGATGAAATTATTGAACGCGTGGTAGTAAAAACGCATTATAAGATCCATGTTATTCCTGTTGAAAAAATTCGTTATCTGGAAGCACAGGATGACTATGTTATGATCTATACCCAGGATGGGAAACACCTGAAACAGGCAACCATGAAATATTTCGAACAACATCTAAATCCGAATGATTTCATGCGTGTACATCGTTCCTATATTGTCAGGCTCGATCAGGTTATTCAGCTGGAACCCTATGGTAAAGACAGCTATGTAGCTAAACTCAAGGACGGCCCTTCAGTAAAAATTAGTAAGAGTGGTTTTAAAACACTTAAGGAAAAGCTAAACTTTTAATTGTAATAATTAATTTAGTTCATTCAGTTCTTTATATTCAAACTGAGGATATCCCGATTCCCCATTTAAACTGAAACTCAGAAAACGTAGTTTAAAATAATTCCCTTGCCCCGTTTGAACCACGTAATTATAATTGCTTCTCACTGAATAAGTAGCTACACCATTATCCGGATTAATAACAACATCTTTCCACCGATAACCGATTATGTCGCGCTGTGATGTAAATTCATAATTATCGAGCATTTCATAATCAATCTGATTATAAGAATTAATTGAATCAATAACACCATAAGTATCAGTTGTATTCAATAGAACACCACGTACCAAGTATGGAATGGTAACCCCAAACTGAGTTGCCAGATCGAAGTATGGACAAAACATGATGTCATATTCATCATAGTCCGGTTCCGGCAGAATCTGTTCCCGTTCAGAGAACGAATAATAGATAAAATTCACTGAATCTGCCTTTGTGATTATTACCGTATCAGAAAATTCAGTCTCCCTCTCATAATATACAAACCTGTATGATAACGAATCTAAATGTATAAATTTTAACTGTTTGATCTGTATGTAATCACCACCGGAAATCTTACCCAGCAAATAAACATCTCCGGTATAATCATTTTCCTCCTCTCTGAAATTTACCCAGTTGCCAATCGAAGTTGAATCGGGATAAGCTGACTGGATATCATACGACCATATAACATTCACCGGATATTCAATATTTGCCACAATATCGTTCTGACCACTGTTCCATATAAACCATCCCGCACCTGAATTATGTATTATATGCCAACCATTTTCTCCCGATTCAAAACCCAGTTCCCAAAGATTAACTGAATGTGATTTAACTACCATACCCGTTTCAAAGTCGAAATAACTCTGGTAGAATTCAATATTATCTTCTATTGTAATTACTTCACCCGGATATGGATCAACCCTTTCATCCTCTTCAAAGCAGGATATAATATAAAGCATCAGCAACAATAAGCCAATATATTTAACTATATATCTGTAACACATCTGTTTAATATCTATCAATTGCAAAAACCGCTTTTACAAAATAAGTTCTCCCATATCCTACAGGTTGTGATGTTGAATTACTTCCGTGAACAAATAAATTGCCATACGAGTCCACCATTTTCAGATCGAAAAGGTTTTTTATACCTGTCGATATTGTTATCTTTTCCTTAAGAAAGGACTTCGACAAGGTTATATCCATGTTATGATATCCTTCAACAAACCGTTCTGCAACACCTATCAGTTCGCCTTCTGAATTGAAATTACCTGCGAACTCTGTAAAGTCATCCGTGTACTTGTAAAATATTGCAAGCTCATAATTATATCGCGGGCTGTGGTATCTTGCTGACCCAACAAAGTCAGTTGTATAATAGTGTCGTATAGGCTTCTGAATACCCGAACGAGCGGTTGTTACAAAGCCCGTTGAAAGTGTTACCCTGGGGAAGTAGTTGTATGTAATTTTGGCATCAATTCCAAAAGTCGTTAAATCATTTTGTTCAGGATTAAAATACATTCCCCAGCCGGGCCTTGCTGTGTCGACAGCAAGCAGAATTGCATTTTGAATGGAATTGTAAAACAGACTTACAGATAAAATTGCTGCATGCTTATTTCTTACTAATCGATATTCTGTTGAAAGGCTTATGTTATCTGCTGTTTCAGGTTTAAGATTTTCATTGCCGTAAATTTCATGATTGCTGTCAATAAACCTGAGATACAACTGTTTTAATGAAGGTGCCCGAAATCCACGCCCGTATGAAACCCTTATGGTTGTTGCTCCGGGAGCATATTTCAGGTTCAATGCATATATAAGCGGTGAATCGTATTTCGAATTATAAATATATCTTATGCCTGGCTGAATACTCAACTCCGTAACAGGTTTATAAATTAAATTCAAAAATCCGGCAACATCAGTTATTGACCGGTCTCCCTGGGTTCTTTTCCCTTCCGCCATTTCATAACTAAGATCAATTCCGCATTGGTATTCAAACTTCCTGCCCGATTTGTTAGAAACAAAGCTGCGAGCAGAAAGCAGGTGAAAATATGTAGTATCGTGCAGATCAGGATTATCAGCTATAAACTGTTCAAGGTTTACCAAATCATTCAGATAGGTGATCTTACGTTTATTATAATATGAATATCCTGCCTGAAAGTTGACCACAAAATCATCATTAAATGTATTTATGAGGTATAAACTATTATTCCATCTTTTTGTATAATGATATCCGTCAAGCGCTTTTTCATAAAGATTCTCTAATATAAGTGGTCCCAGATCACGAAGTTCTTCATATAAGTAATCCGAATTAAATTTCAAATTGAAATTTTTATACTTATATGAATAACTTCCACCTGAAATATATTGAAGTTTCGGTTTCCATATTTTATGCCTCGATGTATCAACAGGCCCCCAGCCTGAGTGAAAATTCCGGGCAGCATTAAACGAAAATGTATGCCTTTTAATACGTTTAGAAAATATTCCTTCAAAATTATAGACCCCGACTGATTCGGTATATCCGCTTATTCGCCCTGAAAGTTTACTCCCTGAATAATCTTTGGTAATAATATTAATGGCACCGGCAAGTGCATTACTTCCATAAACAACCGACACGGGACCTTCTATTATCTCAACATGATCGACATTGTATAAACTTAATTGTCCGAGTTCAATGAAGTCTGCCATTTTTCCTGTAACAGGCATTCCATCTATCAGTATTTTAACATGCTCTCCTGACAGACCTCTGATACGAAGAAAATCGCCAAGTACACCTTCTGAACGATACTGAAAACTCTGTTCATTTTTAAGCAGATCTCCCATGTTCGATGCTGCCTTCAATTTTATTTTTCCTGAATTCAGAACTTCAATTTTATAAATTGAATTATCGATGGTTTGTGGTCTGAACTGGCCTGTTACAACCACATTATCAAGTTGGTAATATTCAGGAGTAAGATATATGGTATATATCCCCTCTTCAGGAATAGTATCGGCCAAAGTTTGAAAGCCCAGGCTGCTTATATGCACTATATTCTCTTTGAGAAAAGTATATTCTCCTATACCTTTGGTATTTGTTATACAGCTCGACTGTGCTTCACCATTTAAATAGCTGACAATAATATGTGCAAATTCAACCGGTTCATTGGTTACTTTGTCCAGAACTTCTATCTGAACTTTCTGGGCATTAACATACAGAAATATTCCGACAACGAAAAAAACAGAAAACAGCCTTTTACAGAAATGTTTTCTGTAAAAAACTGTTTCTGAATAATATTGAAGTGGCCTACTCAACCAGTTTTATTTTAAAGGTAACTGAACCATCGGATTGACCGCCATATTCTGTAAAATAGATTCTATAGATTGTTTCATCAGATCTTTTTACAAAATATGAGGTGTTTTCTGCCAATACATACACTAAGTTCACCTGGTCAAACTCTTTCCAGTCCCAACCAATTACATCAGCTTCATCCGAGAAAGTATCTTCAGCATCGGAGTAATGCGCCTCGGCCGGATTTACGCCTGTTACCTTGACAGTAGAAACATCCTGATTAGTTAAAACACCCATAACAGTGTAAAGCATTGTAATCTCAGGTCCTGCTGGTACCTCAGCAATATATCTTGTAAAAAGAAGATCCCATGTATCTTTATCTGGTTCTGCCTCAACAACCTGTTCGCTAACCAAAGAGTAATGAATAAAGTGTTTGGTATCGGCATATTCTGCTGGTGAAAAACTTGTATTCACTTCACCCGATCCGTCTATATCAGCCCATCGAAGAACATAAGTATCAGTATAACCTATACGCTTTCTTATGAAAAGCTTTTTAAATGAGCCATCAGTAAGTTTGATAACATATATTGAATCGCCCCAGACTGTATGAGATACATCAAAGTCGTATGTACCCCATCCAAAATTGAATCCTCCGGTAGCATACTGATTAAATGCTCCTGCGAGCCAGTCGGAATTATCATTATAAACGGATGTACGCTCTGAAAAACCACTTGTATCTATAGCATTCCATGAATTGGTATCACCAACAGAATAAAGTTCAACTCCAGCCCCTTCATTTATACGAATAGCTGCAGTCTGTAACGGAACAGAAAAAGCGATGTCCCATTCATCACGGGCTACTGTGCTAACCACTCCGTCGCTGAAACTATAGTATACATCATTTATCTGGTCAGCCCCCATCATCACAGTAACGGTCTGTTCTGTATCTTTTATTTCATCATCTTTTTTACATGATGAAAATAATATTGTTGTTATTATAAATAAATAATTTAAGTATTTCATTTTTGAAAATGTTTAATAAATAGAAAAAGCACCTGAAATATTCAGATAGCCGGTTTAAATAAAATCTTTTTATGAAAGATTCATTGGAGGGCCTCTTAAAGAAAAAGAGATCAGATCTCCTTGAGAAAAGATTTTTATCTGATTAAATGAAAAGAGACTATAACTGTATTCAAAGATTTCACAAAACTTTAAAGCATGGTCAATAAATTTTTTATCCGCTTTATTTATATCACATTTATACTTTAATATATTATATTCTGCATGATCAATGGTAACCTGATGCTGCATATCATGAGCAGAAACCTGTTCATTTGCATGCCACGGTAACAGTTTTCCCCTGAAACCTATTAGTATACAAATCCAGATTAAAGAAAGGTAAACTGCATAAGGAAGAATCGTGCTAAAACCACTAAAAAAAAACATTCCTTATTACTTTATTGAATTGCAAAATTATAATCTTTGTTAAAAATATTAAAATTTTAAACACATTGTTAACGACTATGTTCGAAATATAATTATTATATTTTACATAGTTTGAATACATTGCCGGTTCTTAATCAATCATAATATTTTTATGGACGATTTTCTTGCTGCAAGACTTCAAATGGCCGTTTCACTCGGATTTCATATTATATATGCCAGCATTGGTATGACAATGCCATTTTTTATGTTCGTTGCTGAGCTTAAATGGTTAAAGACCGGTAAAGATGTTTATCTGCAGCTGGCAAAAGCCTGGTCGAAAGGAGTTGCAATTTTTTTTGCAATTGGGGCAGTCTCAGGGACTGTTCTTTCTTTTGAACTGGGATTACTTTGGCCTGAATTTATGAAACATGCAGGACCTATAATTGGTATGCCCTTTTCCTGGGAAGGTGCTGCATTCTTTATTGAAGCTATTGCTCTTGGTTTATTTTTATACGGATGGAAACGGTTGAATAAATGGGTACACCTTGGATCAGGTCTGCTGATTGGTATTGCCGGAGTTACTTCAGGCTTTTTTGTAATAGCTGCCAATGGATGGATGAACAGCCCGGAAGGTTTTGAGTGGATAAACGGCAGAGCAGTAAATATCGATCCCTTTGATGCTATGTTCAATGCGGCCTGGATATCTCAATCAGTGCATATGATAATTGCCGCTTTTGCAGCAACAGGATTTGCTGTTGCGGGTGTTCACGGTGCCATCCTTTTAAAACATAAAGAAAGTCAGTTTCATAAAAACGCTTTAAGAATCGCCCTTACATTTGGTGCCATTGCATCATTAATACAACCATTGAGTGGTGATTATTCTGCAAAAGACATCGCAAAACGTCAGCCCGAAAAGCTGGCTGCAATGGAATCGCTTTTTGAAACTCAGGAAAAGGCCCCTTTAATAATTGGAGGTATTCCCGATGCTGAAAAGAAAGAAGTGAAATTAGGAATTGAAATACCCGGATTTTTGAGTTTTCTGGCATTTGGAAATTTCAATGCAGAAGTAAAAGGTCTCGATCAAATCCCCCGGGAAGACTGGCCGCCAGTTCTTCTTACACACATCAGTTTCCAGATAATGGTTCTGTTCGGGATGATTATGGCAGCTATTGCTATTTTATTCCTGCTTTTTAGATGGAAATGGGAGTATTTGTTAGAGAAACCCTGGTGGCTCAGAATCCTTACCTTCGCCACACCAATAGGATTTATAGCACTTGAGACCGGTTGGATGGTTACAGAACTGGGCAGACAGCCATGGATCATTTATAAAATAATGCGCACTAAAGATGCCCTTACACCGATGCCGGGTATTGTATATCCTCTGATACTAATTTCAATTATTTATCTAATATTGACATTCTTATCTGTATATCTGATGAGACGACAAATAAGATATGTTCATGAAAAACGCCTGAATTCTTAAATACTTACAGACATGATCATTCTTGCTTTTATATTCATTGGGGTTTCGATGCTTCTGTACGTTTTACTTGGTGGAGCAGATTTTGGAGCCGGTATAATCGAAATATTTACAGATAAGAAAGGGGTCAACACCATTTCTAAAGCCATCGCTCCGGTATGGGAAGCTAATCATATCTGGTTAATTGTCATAATAGTAATATTGTTCAATGCATTTCCCGAAGTTTATTCAACAATAACGCAGTACTTGCATATCCCCATTATGCTTGCGTTGTTTGGTATTATTTTCCGGGGTACTGCTTTTACATTCAGGTATTATGATCCTTTCTCTGACACATCACATGCGATATATACTTTTATATTCAAACTTTTTAGTGTTTTTACTCCTTTTTTCCTTGGCGTTACATTAGGTGCGGTAATTTTTGGCGAAATAAATACCGCTTCCGGAATTTCATTTTACCAGCAATATATTGCACCATGGCTTAATTTATTTTCCATATCACTCGGGCTATTTATAGTTATTCTATTCGCTTATCTCGCTTCTGTTTACCTCTCGGGAGAACCTGCCGATGAAGAGAGTAATAAGGATTTCAAACGATTATCAAAATTAATTTTAATTGCACTTGTTATTACAGGTGGCCTCGTATTTATTATTGCAGAATTCAGCGGCCTGCATTTGCTTCATAAATTCATCAAATCGCCGGTCAGCATTGGTTGTGGAGTTTTTGCCACTTTACTTTTACCTGCCTTTCTTATTGCATTAAACAGAAACAGGGCTTCGTTGGTCCGGATTATTGCCGGTGCACAAACAGGTGCAATCCTGATCGGATGGTTTGCTGCTCAGTTTCCTGTGCTTGTTGTACTGCAGGGATCTCCTTCTTTAACCATTTACAATACTGTTGCTCCGGATAAGACATTGTTAATGATGATCATTGCACTTTTTGTCGGACTTGCTTTTGTTATCCCTTTACTGTTTTATTTATTCAAGGTTTTCAAATTTTCAGAAAAAACCAACACTGATTACTAAAGCATTTCATCCGGTGAAATAATACCATTAATGATCGCATAAACTGTAAGTCCGGCAATAGTCTTTATGCCTAATTTTGAAGAAATATTCTTTCTGTGAGTTATTACTGTGTGGGTACTTATGTAAAGTTGATCGCTGATTTGTTTATTGGTAAAACCAAAAGCTACTAATCTGAGAACCTCCTGTTCTCTTTCACTTATTGCTGAATTTTTTCTATTTGTTCTATTAATTTCCTTACCAGTATCAATAATATTTTTGAGCTTGTTTTTAACAATTTCTTCTGAATCGGTTATTAAAATAGAACCCCGAAAATAGACGGCTAATTTATCTGACAGGAATCTTTCAGAAAGAGCTATTAAAGTAAGATCCTGGAAATTAACAAACATCCTTTCCAGAAAATAAAATGCGGGATCGGGTAAAAGATTAATATCCAAAATGAATAGTTTGTCTTCATGATTATCATCTTTTAATAATTTATCAATATTGTTATAATGCTCCAGCTCTATTCCGGGCTGAATTGAATGAATACAATATGCAATCCCTCTGTAAATTATAGGGCTCTTAACACAGATTATTGTTTTTTTTAAATTCATCTATAATTTTTGAAGAATCTGATTTTCTAACATCTCAACCTTCGGTACTAAAACCTTGTCTTCAATTCTTGCATGGTCGTTTAGATCCTGCTCCAGACGAAATAGTTCAATGAGCAATGTGTTTGAAAGTGAATAATTGGTTGCCGGCGGCAAATATTTAATTATGATGTTCTTAAGATCGAATAATTTATCTTCAATATTGGTGTGTTCACTTTCTATGATCCTGATCGGATTTTTTTTTACTTTTTCAACTAATTCTTTCCCAATATTCCCTGATCGCAAAGCCTTGTCAACAGAAAGCATATATGGGTACACCCTAATCTCTTCATCAGTAATATGATTAATAAGTTCCTCCTTATATTCCTGAAAAAATTTAACAATTAATTGAACATACTTATTTTGCAATTTATCAGATGAAGTACTTAATGTAATAATTGTTGTTTCAATCAGTGGAACTTTAATATTAATATAATAGTAGTGTGATTTAAGAATATATTCTATTATCAAATCCAGTGGGAACGACTGTAAACGGTCTTGCGGAAAATAATTATAATCGTGAAATGAATTAATAATCTCAAGAAAAAAATCAACATTGATTTTTTGTTCAGCACAAATTTCACTAATTGTCTTATCACCAAACCCAAGCTGTATATCAAATCGATTTAGAATAGGTAACAGCAGATAATTTACATGAATTACTTCTGCCATTTTGGTATTCGCATTGAATTGCATTATTAATAATATTATAGTTCATTGGAGAAAACAGTCAATTTCCTAATATGTTTTAATAACAGCCGTAAAAGGAAACCCTGCAGATTTAATTATACAGAATAGAATATTAATTAAGCATATTTAAACTGAATTATCTAACTTTAGGTAAGTACAACATTAAATCCTATTAAACAATATAAAACTGTTTACTTTCAACTGGTCTCTTTTGAATAGAATAAATTACAATATTAATGGTAGTTATAAGAGAAAGAACAGATGCTCTTCTTTTATAATTAATCCTTTACGATTTATAACATTTGTAATAATGTTGTTAGTTTCGGCTTCTTCTATAAATGCCGGATATACTCAAGGAACAACCTTGAAGTTAACTACAATAAATTATCTGGCACTTCTATCGATTGTCCTGGTAGTGATTTTTTTTCTGATAAGAGAAAGAAGAATACGCAGAATTACACGCTTGCTTGATATAGAGTTAAGAGAACGTTCGGAACAAATGAGTAAGCAGGAAAAGAAAATACAGGCGCAAAAAAAGAAAATTGAATCTCAGATCAACTTTGCCGATGAGCAAAACGAATTAATACACAATCAGACTATAGAGCTTGAGAAACACAGGCATCACCTGGAAAAAATTGTCGAATCAAGAACGAAAGAATTAAAAATTGCAAAAGAAAAAGTTGAAGAATCTGACCAGCTTAAAAGTGCATTTCTCGAAAACATGTCACATGAGATTCGAACCCCCATGAATGCAATTATGGGTTTTAGTACATTGCTTAATGATGAAGACATTGACAAGGAACAACAAAAAATATATACCTCACGAATCAATAAAAATTGCATATTACTATTACGGCTTATTGAGGATATTTTAGATATGTCAAAACTGCATGCAGGGCAAATGGAGCTTTTCAATACAAAATTTTCTGCATACGAACTTCTTAATGACCTGTATTTGTCTTTTGAAAAAGAAAAACATGAATTAGGTCAGGATCATATTAAACTTGAATTAATTATCGATCAGGCTCATAAAAACTACCAGCTGTTTTCAGATAAAAGCCGAATAACACAGGTTTTAAACAGTTTATTAAGTAATGCTTTAAAATATACCGAGAAAGGATATATCAAATTTGGATTCACTCCTGTTTTTAATTCCGATTATGAAAAAGAACCATATATGCTTCAGTTTTTTGTTGAAGATTCGGGAATTGGTATTCCTCCTGAAAAATCGGAATTTGTTTTTGAACGATTCAGTAAACTAGAAACCAGCCCTTCCAAACTATATCGTGGTGCCGGATTAGGTTTGTTTATTGCGAAACGGCTCATTACAATGATGGGTGGGAAAATTTGGGTACACAGCAGGTTAAATGAGGGTTCTACTTTCTACTTCACATTACCCTATTTTGATACAAGCGATATTAAAACAAAAAAGGTAAAAGAAATTAAAAAGAAAAAGCAGCCTCTGCCGTCATACGACTGGAGAAACAAGACTATCCTTGTTGTTGAAGATGAACTTAACAATTTTATTTTCCTGCGGGAAATCATTAAAAAAACAGGTGCAAATGTATTAGAGGCTAAAAATGGAGTGCAGGCTGTATCTGTTGTAGAAGAAAACCCTAAGATAAATCTTGTGTTAATGGATCTGATGATGCCGGAAATGGATGGCTACGAAGCTACCAGAAAGATGAAATCATTTAAACCAGGCCTTCCTATAATTGCACAAACTGCATTCACTATGTCAAAAGAAAGAGAAAAAAGCATGGAAGCAGGTTGTGAGGCTTACATTTCAAAACCATTTGAGCCAAATGAATTACTTGAGTTGATCAATAATTTTATCTGACACAAGATTTTATTTTTTTCATTTACTTCCATTCAGTACATCTCTTGATACCCCAATTTCTTCTTCTTTTATTGTATCATCGAAAGGTTCTATATGTATTACCACATCAAAAACATCGTGCTCTAACTCTTTTCTTATTTTTCTTTCCGCTTTATGAGAAATATCATGTGCTTCTTTCAGTGTCAGTTCTCCATCGAGCTCAATATCAATATTAATCATAAGTTTATTCCCTACCCTTCTTATTCTCATTCGGTGAGGATTTTTAACCCCCTCAATCGATTCAACCAGATCAAATACTTTTTTATAAATGTCTTTCTCTATATTTCCGTCCATCAACTCCAGGTTTGTCTCAAGGAATATCTTTATTGCTACCCATATCACCCAAATACTAACCAGCAATGCAACAATTGAATCAAGAATAGGTAGCTTAAAAACATGTGTGAGAATAAGACCTGTTAAAACTGAAGCAGAGATAATAACATCGCTTTGCATATTTTTAGAATATGCTATTAACATGTTGCTCTGGGTTCTTTTGCCCATGTATCGCTGATAAGATGCCAAACCAAATTTTGAAAAGATAGATATTACAATGGCAACAATCGCTATCATACCCGGCATTTCAATAGCAGTGCCTGAAATAAGTCTTTTCCCCGAAGACAATGCTAGCTGCATTCCTGCAAAAAATATCAGAAAAGATAATACTACAGTTGCATTAGCTTCTGCTCTTCCGTATCCATACGGAAATTTGATATTAGGAGGTTTTGATAATAAAGTGGCAATATAAAGGGTAATAAATGAAATAAATACATCCCCACATGAGTCTACTCCGTCGGCAACAACAGATAAACTTCCGGAAATTATTCCTGCCACAAGTTTTAAAATTGCAAGAAACAGATTCCCCAAAATACCTATTACTGAAGCTCTTCTTATGCTCTTTGCTCTGTCAGACATATCTTAAATCTTTCAATACCCTGTAAATTTTTATCATGTGCTAATTTTTATATTTTTAAAACATTTATAACAACAAATTACTATATATTTCTACTAAATATGATCCACACTTGAACAATCAGTTCGTTACTATTCTTTTACCGAGCTGTTTTAATGCAACTATTTTCCCCCATTAATTGACAATCTTTTCAAAAATTGCAAAAACAAATAACTTTTTACTAAACTGAAAAAAATAACTGTATATTACAAAAATTTTTGGGGGTACAATTTAAATTTTCTGTTATAATTTATACTGGGCTAAAGCTTATGCAAAGTCTGGAAAAACCCTATGGCAACTAACAGCAATTTCAGCAAAGACCCACTGTATATCTGGTTTGAAGATCTGGTAAAGAGTTATTATACCCGTCTAGCCGATTTTTCAGTTTTACTTTGCCGATCGAGAGAGCTATCGGAGGAAATAATTGAAGACGTATTCATTAAAGTATGGAAAAGAAAGGAAGAAGTCTATCAGATAGAAAATCTGGATGCGTATTTGTTCAGGGCAGTTAAAAATACGGCCCTTAATTATGTGAACAAGAAAAAGAAAAACGAAATAATTTATATTGATAATATTCCTGAATTTCTTATTCCTGCCAATCAGATATGTCCTGAAAAGGAATACATCTCAAAAGAACTAAAACTTGAGATTTCAAGAGCTATAAACTCGTTACCTAAAAAATGCAAAATCATATTTAAACTGGCAAAAATTGAAGGGCTAAAATATAAAGTAATTGCTTCTTTGCTTGATATATCTGAAAAAACTGTTGAGAATCAAATATCTATTGCCCTCAAAAAAATTGCTGCATGTCTTAAAAAAGAAAATTTCCTTGATGAGAAAAAACCGAAAGGTATTTCAGGCTTTGGTCGATTTTTATTTTTCTAATCTCTTTGGGGGTATCATTCAATTCCCCTGTTTATCTACATTGAAACAATTATACTGATGAATGAAGATCAACTATACAGAATTATTGCCAGAGTTCTGAACGGCTCGGCAAAATTAACAGATCACAACAAGCTAAATGTCTGGAGATCACAATCTGCAGAGAATGAAAGACTTTTTCAAAAGTTGAAAGATAACTGGGAGACTAAACATATCAGGATTCCTTTTGAAGGTGAAAACAAACACATTCAGCAAATTCTTAATAAAAGCCGCTATAGTTATACCGAAAGGAGTATTGAAAAAATGACTCCTATATACATACTCAAAATTGCTGCAGGTATTTTGATTTTAATCTCTCTGAGCTTCCTTGCCGGAACGATTAAAAGTGATCTTAAGAAAGAAGTAAAAATTACCGAAGTTAAAGTGCCCAGAGGCAACAGAGCTGAAGTAATGTTACCAGACTCAACCGTTGTATGGTTAGGACATCAAAGTAAAATTTCACATCCGATCGAATTTAATTCCCGACAAAGAGTTGTATATCTTTCCGGTGAAGCATACTTTAAGGTTAATAAGAATAAAAAACCCTTTATTGTTAAAACTACTGGGCCAGATATAAAGGTTACCGGTACAGAATTCTATGTGTTAGATTATCATGGCGAGGGCGTATTTGAAACAAGCCTTATAAACGGAAGTATTGAGCTTCACACAAAAAATCATTCTGTTTACAAAGTTAAACCCGGACAAAATATTCTGTATAATAAAAAAACCGGTAAAATAAATTCCGGATCTTTTGATAGCAATTATTACAATTTCTGGAAAAATGGTGAATACTCATTTAAAGATCAAAGCTTTAGCAACCTGGCCCAAAAAATGAAACGCATTTATAATGTCGAAATCATATTCGAGGACCAGAGCCTGATGGATAAAACTTTTACCGGCAGCATGAACACAGAAGACAACGTTTATACTCTTCTTGAAATTTTCAGAAAGTCATCACTTGTTCCTTTTAAATATACAATTGATGAAAAGAAAATAATTATCCAAACTCAATAATACTATACTTGAATTTAACCTGAATACATTAACCCATAACTACCTATTCAATGAAAATTGTCAAAGTAACGGCTATTTCATTAGCCAGGGAAAAATGCAGTTGGCCCCTTGTTGCCAGAAAACTGTTTTCGGTTCTTGTTCTTTTTTCATTTTTAAGCTTACAACTTTCTGCACAGGAGAAAATCAGTGAATTGAAATTTTCGAATGTGACCATTAAGGAAGCATTAGCACAAATTGAAAGAAACAGTAAATACAAGTTTTTTTACGATACTGAAATTATTGATCCTGATCTTAGGGTTTCAGTTAATGTGCAAAATGCTGAACTAAACGATGTTCTGTCTCGGATTTTTACAAATACGAATATTGGTTTTGAAGTAAAAGAACGGTTTATCATTCTTACAAGAATTAATGAAGAGATATCAGGTGAAGAAAAAATCGGTCAAATTAAAGGTCAGGTTCTGGATATTGATAATAACCCGCTTGCCGGAGTGAATGTTTATATAAAAGGTACCACAAAAGGTACTATAACCGATTCCAACGGGAAATATATTATTGATGCTGAAATTGGAAATATACTTGTTTTTTCATTTGTTGGTTATCTGACAGAAGAAACTATAGTAGAAGATGAAACGAATATTAATCTTGTGCTTATAGAGGATATTGCCCAGCTCGATGAAGTTATTGTAATTGGTTATGGAACTATGGTTAAAAAGAATATCTCGGGTTCTGTTATTTCAATCGATTACAGCGATGCCGTTGGTTCGCAAACTCCTTTAACAATAAGTTCAGCACTCCAGGGAGTTGCTCCCGGGGTTAATGTAGTTAATACTGGTAATCCAGGTGTTGAACCCATTGTTCAGATCAGGGGTGTCAAAAGTTTTAATAATGCTGCACCTCTTTATATTATCGACGGAATCCCCACTAATGACAGCCGCGAAATAAATCCAAATGATATTGAAAGCATACAAATTTTAAAAGACGCCAGTGCAGCTGCAATTTATGGATCACGTGCAGCCAACGGAGTTGTAATCGTTACAACTAAAATGGGAAGAAAAGGTGAATTTAATGTGGATCTCTCAGCAAATTATGGCATTCAGGATATAACTAATCGCCTCGATGTTATGAATGCAGAAGACTTCGCAGTAATAAACAATATGGCACGCGATAATGCAGATCTGCCAAGAAATCCCGGAGCTGACTGGGCTTTTGATCCAGATATTGACACCGACTGGCAGGATGCATTCTTCAAACGTGGTTTTACCAAAGACCTTAATGTCTCTGTCTCAGGCGGTTCTGAAAACAGTATTTTTATGTTTTCCGGCGGATATTTCCAGAATGAAGGCACTGTTATAGGACCGTGGTTTAAACGCGGCAGCTTTAGTGCGAACTCAGAACATACATATAAAAAATTCAGATTTGGCGAACATTTCAGGTTTACACGCTCTACAGCAAAACAAATGGTAGCTGTACCATTTGTCGATGTAGTTCGTATGTTTCCTACTATTCCTGTGTACGATGAAGATAACCCGGGTGGATTCGGCTATGGTAGTGATTACAACCCTACTTATGGATCGAATCCTGTTGGACTCCAGGAACTGAACGACAGAAAATTATATACTAATAAGGTACTTGGAAATGTATATGGTGAATACACTATAATTCCATCTTTAACATACAAAATTTCTTTTGGTATTGATCATTATACCAATAATCAGAAAAACCTTTACCGTGAAGGTTCTGTGCGATATAGTGACCCTTTGCTTCCGTCTAATTTAAGTGAAGACCGTGCTGAATATTATAAAACTGTATTAGATAATACCCTTACCTGGAAGAAAGAAATTGGGTTACACGATATCACAGTGTTGCTTGGCTATTCCTGGGAACAGGAAGAATTTAACAACTCCTTCGGAACTGGAGAAGAAGTATCTACAAATCCCGTAACAGGTTCCTATTACACAACTCTTGGGAACACCCAAACCCAGCAGGAAGTCAATGGTGAAATAAGAAGAACCCAGCTAATATCGCAGTTCGCCAGGTTGAACTATATTTTCACAGAACGTTATCTGTTGACTGCAACCATAAGAAGAGACGGTTCTTCGAAATTTGCCGAAGGACATCGTTTTGGAATATTCCCGTCATTTTCGGTTGGATGGATTATCAACCAGGAACCATTTCTCAGTGAATACGAGTGGTTAAGTACTTTAAAATTAAGAATGAGTTACGGTGAACTTGGAGGTCAGGAAACCGGGGCATCAAGAGCAGAGGGGGCATACGATTATATGGGAACCGTAAATACCAATGTAAACTATGTCCTTGGTACAAATCAGGAAATGTTAAACGGACATACCCAGATTCAGCTTACTAACGACGACCTGACCTGGCAGACTACAGCAACAACAAATGCTGGTATTGATTTAGGAGTATTCAATAACAAACTGTTCCTTACTACAGACTATTACGTAGCCAATACAAAAGATGCGTTGATCCCTGTTGATATTCCTTTATCGACCGGAAACTTTGAGGGTAATCCAAATGCAAATGTCGGGGAATTCAGAAACAGTGGTTTTGAAGCAGGGCTAACATTTAAAAACCGTGAATCTCAAATAAAATATAGTCTGACTGTTTCATTTACGACATTAAAGAATGAAGTTGTATCACTGAAGAATAATCCCAATGGTATTGTCGACTGGTTAACAAAAACTGAAGTCGGCTCATCAATTGGAACATTCTACCTGCTTGAAACCAACGGGATATTCCAGAGTGATGAAGAAGTGCTGGCGCATACAACTATTGTTGATGGTGAAGAAGTTGTAATACAGCCCACAGCACAGCAGGGCGATGTACGTTATGTCGATTTTAATCAGGATGGAATCATTAACGACGAAGACAGACAGCTTATGGGAAGTCCTTTCCCGAAATATACTTACGGACTGGCTGTCAATGCATCGTGGAAATGGTTTGATATGAATATTATGCTATATGGTGTTGGTGGCAACCACATTTTCAATATACCAAGATACTGGCTCGAAAGAACCGATGATGACTCTAACTACCCGGCAGGGTTTGAACCCTGGACAACTGAAAATCATTCAACCACAACCCCGAGAGCAGTATTTGGCCCCGAAGGTGCATCCAATTCCATTCAGCACAGCGACCGCTGGCTCGAAAAGGGTAATTACCTGAAATTAAAGAATATTGAATTGGGGTTTACATTCCCACAGGTACTTACCACCAAAATTGGTATTGATAAAATAAGATTTTATATAAATGCTCAGAATATTCTTACTATAACCAAATACCAGGGACTCGATCCCGAAGTATTACATACCAACATCCTGTTCAGAGGACTCGACGATGGCTCTTTCCCCAATGTGAGGACCATAGCTTTTGGTGTACAGGCTAACTTCTAAATCAATATCATAATGAAAAGAAAATATATAATATTATCAGTTATATTTCCGGCAATTATATTTCTTAATTCATGCGAAAGTTTGCTGGATGAGACCAATCCTAATCAGACAACTGTTCAGGACTACTGGGTAAATGAAACCAGTGCGATTAAAGGCACCAATGCAATATATGCTGCACTTCAGCGTAAGGGAACATACCGTCGATGGTTATATTTTGCCTATGATGTTCGTTCTGATGTATTGTATAGCAGAAGCCCGTGGGCTGACCTGTCGAACTTTTCTAAGTTCACATTCAGTGATTATAATTTTGAAGTCAATTATGATTTGTTTCAGGATCAGTACAGGGGGTTATTCAGGGCTAACCAGGTATTGCATTATGTTCCCGGAATTGATATGGATCCTGATCTGAAAAAAAGACTCATTGGAGAAGCATCATTCCTTAGGGCACTTTTTCATTACAATTTAGTGAACCTTTACGGAAATGTTCCTGTTGCCGATCATTTACCAACCGATCCAAGTCAGGGATTTGAGCAAAGGACTATTGATGATGTTTGGGGGTTGATCATAAGCGATCTTAAAACTGCCCAGGAATCTTTACTATTAAGTTATTCTCCTGAAGAAGTCGGACGCGCAACCTGGGGAGCCGCAACTGGACTACTGGCAAAATCATACATGCAAAGGCACGATTATGATAATGCTATAATAGAACTGGAAAAAATTATTATTGATAATGAAGGTTTGTATGAATTGGTATCTGATTATGCTTCACTTTTCAGACATACTTCGGAAAACTCTACTGAAAGCGTTTTTGAAATCCAGTTTAGCAATGAATTCGAAAACGGTCCGGATCAGGACGGGACAGCAACCTCATCGCTGGGCTGTAACAGATCGATATTTTTTGCACCAACAGGAGTCGGTTGGTCCGATGCAGAGGTTAACAGATGGATAGTAGACAAATTCCTGGAAGAGCGCGATGCCAGTGGAGATATCGATCCCAGAATGGATGTAACACTTATCTGGAATAAACCGGACAGCCTGGATCCTGTGAACCTGGTGTATGGTGTTCCTTATCTTACCCGTTTTCCAGAGGGACATTCAAAACACGATTCACAATGGATGAGAAAATATCAAAATGACTATTGGAGAGATACAGAAAACTGGGACTCACCAATAAATTTCATAGTAATTCGTTATGCCGATCTGTTGCTTTTATATGCTGAGGCACTGAATGAAACAAACAGAACTGAAGAAGCATACGACTATATTGATATGATCAGACAAAGGGTTGGACTGGAAACCTTAACCAGTACTAAACCAGACCTTTCGCAACAGGAAATGAGAGACCAGATTGAACATGAAAGACTCCTTGAACTGGCGGGTGAATCAGTAAGATTTCTTGACTTAGCCAGATGGGGCAAACTAAGCAGCGATCTATCCGATAGAGATCCTGAATTTGAATACTTTGTTGAAGGGAAAAGTGAATTACTGCCTATTCCAACACAGGAGATTGACCTTAACGATGTTGAACAAAATAACGGATGGTAATGACAATCAATAAGAGAATTACTGACTTACTGATAATACCCGGGATAATATTATTATGTGTATGCTGTGGTTGCGAAAAGAAAGAGAATAACGGAGCCGGTGATAATGGAGATGACATAGAAGATACTATTAATTATTATACCAATCCTGTATTCACCCCTTCTTGTGCCGATCCGACAATAATTAAAGACGCTGACGGATATTTCTATTGTTTTTCGACTGAAGACAACTGGGGCGACAGGGTTCACCTGACTCCAATTATCAGATCAAAGGATTTAGTGAACTGGCAGTTTGTAAGAGATGCCTTTTCAGAAAAACCTGATTGGAAATCAGGTAGTTTATGGGCTCCCGATATTGTTTATTACGATAATAAATATTTTCTCTTTTATTCATTATCACTTTGGGGTGATCCAAATCCTGGTATTGGATATGCTGAAAGCGAAAGTATACAGGGACCTTATACAGATCAGGGTAAACTTTTCGATAGTGAACAAGTCGGGGTAGCAAATTCCATTGATCAGTTCTTTTTTAAAGATGACAATGAAAGGATTTATATTACATGGGGTAGTTTTAACGGAATTTATCTGAATGAGCTTGAATATTCAGGTGGTTCATTCAGCCTGTCCGGAGATAAAACACGAATAGCGGGAAATTTCTATGAAGCGTCTCTTATTCATAAAAGAAATGGGTATTATTATCTCTTTTTGTCAAATGGTAGTTGTTGCGATGGTGCAAACAGTACTTACAATGTGCGTGTTGGACGAAGTGAAAATCTGTCTGGTCCTTACATGGATGAAAGTGGAAATTCTCTCTTAAGTTCATCAGTCATTGCAGGTAATCAGGTTGTTAAATCGAACCAAAATTCTGATGGCTTTGCCGGACCGGGGCATAATGCCGAAATTGTTACCGACGATGAAGGCACCAATTGGTTTATATACCATGCCATTGAAAATGATAATCCATACCTCCCTGGTGGCGCAACAAGAAGACCATTACTGATTGACCCGCTGATCTGGGTTAATGACTGGCCTCTGGTAAATGAATACCAACCTTCAGTTGACGAACAAACTGCACCGGTATTTTATGAGTAAACTGAAGAAACATATCTGCCTGCCGATGCTTATTCTGATTTTGGTCTGCTCTTGCTCGAGTAATGATTTAAGAACATCTGATTATTTCTCAGACTTTTTTAGTTTATATGTTTATGAAAAGACACCGGGCAACACTCCCGTTAAGATAAAACTGCATAAAATAAGTAGTAAAAAGGGAATTGAAATATGGACTGATGAAAATAAGACTGCCAGAATTAAATCCGTAATAAGAAAAACTGACCAGAATGTTTATACGGTAAAAATTAAGATCACTGCATTAAAAAACACAAGTCTGTTTTATGTACAAAAATATTCCCTGGATGATATTAAACACGATGAAGCAAAATTTTTCCTTCCTGGGTTATGGTATCGCAGAAACCTGCGTTCTTCTGACGGGGCACCATCGATGCGTAAGAGTAACTTTTGGGTTTTCAGAGAAGACAGGTTAAGCATTCCTTTAACTTCCTGCTTTTCGCAAGAAAAAAATCAGGGTGTTTATATTACACGTACCGACCCTATCAAACAGGATGCTTTAATGCCTTACAAATCTGGAGATTGTATTTTGATGAATAAAACCGATGTGGGTGGAACTGGGTTTGAAAAAAATAAAGACGGAACTGTAGCCCTCATCCAGACTTACCCTTTTACTGAAGCACCTTATACTTACGATAGTAAACTTCGCTTGTCACCCGAGGTTAAAGCATTTCAATATTTTAGAAAAGGTGAAAGTGTCGAACTTGAATATCAGGTTTCAAATTTAGAGGTAACAGGTTATGACCATTTTGTGAAACAAACATGGTTAAACGCTTTTAACATTTACAATCCACAGGAAATTGAAAATAATTTATCTGCTGAACAAATAAAAGATAGTCTTTCAAATTACTTTATTGAGGCTTTTACCAACAATTATAACCTGAAAGGTTATTCAGGCGTTCATTTAAGAATAGACCAGTGCGAAAATCGTGAAATCCTCGAAGTTGGATTTATTGGAAGAGTCCTGGCCAATGCTTTCAATGCTCTTGAATATGGAGAGGCAACAGGGAATCTTAAATTGTCAGAAGATGCAAGGGAGATCTTCATATCTTACCGCGACTATGGATTTAACGATTCAGGGTACTTCAGAGAATGTATCGATCTGCAAAAGGATTGGGAGACAGAAAGGTTTAGTATAAGAAGACAGTCTGAAGGTATTTGTTCTGTAATTCGATACCTGGAATATTTAAAAAATCAAAATGAAAATGATCTGATATGGGAAAACAGGATAAAGTTCTTACTTCATAAGCTGACTAAACTGATGAATGAAGATCACAGCATGCCACGGACTTTTTCAGCAAATAATGCGATAATTGATTCAACAGGGGGTAGTAGCGCTTCATTCATTCTTCCCCTTGTAATGGCTTACAAATATTTTGATGATAAAAACTATCTTGAGACTGCTGAAAAAGTTGCCGGCTATGTTGAGAAAGAAATCATAAATAAATCCGATTATTTTTCATCCACACTTGATGCCCGGTGTGAAGACAAGGAAGCATCGTTGTATGCTTCAGTCGCCATGTATTATCTGAGTCTGGTTAAACCTGAAGAGCATAAGTATGTCGATCTTGCTGAAAAATCTGCTTATTTCGCCCTCAGCTATTATTATCTGTGGGATGTCCCCTTTGCTCCGGGACAGATGCTGGGAGATATTGGTTTTAAAACTAGAGGATGGGGAAATGTATCCGTTGAAAACAACCATGTTGATGCTTTTATCTTTGAATTTCATGATGTGCTGAAATGGCTGGTTCAAAAAAAGAAGACTGAAGAATTTGATAAAATGGCTGCTGTTATAAAATCCTCAATGTTTCAGCTCCTTCCGTATTCAAATCATATGTGTGGCATTGCTAAAAAAGGATATTACCCTGAAGTTGTCCAGCACACAAACTGGGATTATGGAAAGAATGGTAAAGGATACTACAACGATTATTTTGCTCCGGGATGGGTCATTGCTTCCCTTTGGGAATTATTGGTTCCAAACCGAACAGAAACCTTAATTACCGGGACTTCAATATCTAACTAAAATTTACAATTATGAAAAAAATTGCTATTACATTCTTGTGCATAGTATTGTTCACTTATGCATTCGGTCAAATTGTTGATCTGGGAACTACAGTTCAGCACGCTGATATATCGGTTGCAGATATCGATATGGATAGTGATATTGACATTGTTCTCGCTGGACATGATGGTTCAGCTAAATACACTGCTGTGTTAATTAACGATGGCGAAGGAAATTTCACTGCTGAAGAAACCCCCTTTCCGGAAGCTGTATCACATACAACATTAGCATGGACGGATATGGATGGTGATGGTGATCCTGATTTACTTGAAAGCGGTTGGGCTTTAGCAAATGCATTTGCAGGTATTTATATAAATGATGGAAGTGGTTCATTTACGGCATCTGATTTAGAGCTTCCGCAAATTGCCCCTGGTTGTGGATGGGCTGATCTTAATAACGATGCCCTGCTCGATATACTTGTAATGGGTAATGGCGATGGCGTATCTGCTATTTTTATGAATAATGGTGATGGCACCTATGAAGAAAGTGCTTTTACAGGATATAACTGGATAGATCCGGAACCAACCCTGATAGATTTCGATGGTGATATGGATCTTGATATGTTTATCAATGCCTGGGATGAAACCAATCTTACACGATTTAGCAGATTATTCGTAAATGATGGCGGTGATTTTACAGAAACAGATCCGGATATTTATGATAAAAGCTATGGTTCAGCCGAATGGGGAGATATAGATGCTGATGGTGATCTCGATCTGCTTTTAAACGGTGACGGACATGCTGCGACAGGTGAAGAGTCAAGTGATATTTACCGTCTGTACAGAAACAATGAAGGAACACTTACTGAATTTGCAACCTTTGAAACATACCGTCAAATCAGTGTTGGAGACGGTTCAAGAATAATTGACTGGGATAATGACGGTGATCTTGACATTATTCTTACCGGATGGTCGGTAAACCTGGAAAGACAGGCAACTAATATTTTCCTTAATACCGGCACAGGGACTTTCAATCCGCATCCCACTGCCTTAAATGATATTCCCGGAGTATCAGAAAGTTCTATAGAGGTTGCCGATGTTGATGGTGATAATAAAATTGATCTGCTCATCACAGGCTATTGTGGCGATCAGGGTGCTCCAAATACTTACAACAGAAATGTAAACCTTATTTATATGAATAATTCGGAAACTGCCAATACAGCTCCATCTGCCCCTACAAATCTTAATGTAACTGTTGAAGAAAGTACCGGAAAAGTTGATTTTAGCTGGGATGCCGGCTCTGATGAAGAAACCCCGACCGCATCTTTGAATTATAATTTTTATGTTATGGATAACTTAGGAGTATATTTGATATCTCCAAATGCTAATATTAGCACCGGTAAAAGTTATGTAGATGCCAAAGGCAATGCAGGCCTTAATACTTCGTGGTATTTATATCTTCCCGAAGGCACATATACCTGGGGGGTACAGACAATTGACGGGGGCCGTATGGAATCAGGTTTTGCTGAAGGTGATGAATTCAATGTTGAGCCCGTTTCCGTTAACACTGAAAATCTTGGGTCGATAAGAATTTTTCCTAATCCCATTCTGAATAATAAATTGATAATAGAATCAGACCAGCCGTTAAAAGAAGTCCGGATAACTGATATCAGTGGTGCTGAATTAAAGAGATTCATCTATCCTGAAAATGAGATTATTTTAAACATTAAACCCGGTTTTTATATTATAAAAGTTGTTACTGAGACATATGAAAGTTATACAAATAAGATTATAGTACAGGATTAGGGTATTAGTGGGTGACAAAAAAACAGGATTGTCTGTATTCTCCGGCAATCCTGTTTTTTATTTGAAATTTAGTGCTCGATGATCTTCCCTTTACCCGGAATTATTTCAGAATCAGATTCTAAATCCTTCTTAACTATTTTTCATTTTCCCATAAATATGTAAAATCAACCGAGACGAAAGAAATTTATTTTGAGAAACGATTAATTTCAGTTAACATTGCACATCGAATGGTGCATTTCTTTAAATCTTAAAGAATGCTTAATAGGGAATGCCGTGCCTCACCCACCGCAGCAAAGCGGAGGTGGGAATTCGGCAACAGTTCCCGCTGCTGTGAGCTCCTGAACTTTCAGGCACTCTTGCCACTGTTACCCACCGGAGCCCTGCCTTAAGACAAGCAGGTTTAGCGTAGGTGGGTGTCCAAATGAAGGATAATAATTCGTCTTCGCAAAGGTTTCGACGAATGAAAACGGGAAGGCGTCTGAAAGGGAGTAAGTCAGAAGACCTACCATTCAAATTTTCATTATGTAGCTTTCGGGAAAAAAGCTGAGTAATGATTGCCTG